>NZ_QAIL01000382.1 GCF_003061025.1 Pedobacter sp. HMWF019
ATCGTATACCGTTATAAACATATGGTAAACAACCAATAAAATGAAAGCACAGTCTTAAACTGTGCTTTTTTGACAAAAACATAATAAAATTAGCGCTTATCTATACAAATCGCTTATTTACTGCATTCCAATTTACAGTATTCCACCAGGATGAGATGTATTCATTCCTTTTGTTCTGATATTTCAAATAATAGGCATGCTCCCAAACATCTAAAGCAAGTAAAGGTGTACCTTTTTCAGTAGCATTATCCATAAGTGGATTATCCTGATTGGCGGTTGAAGTAATGCTCAATACACCGTTGTTGTGGATGAGCCAGGCCCAGCCTGATCCGAAACGGGTTAATGCAGCTTGAGAAAATTTCTCTTTAAACTGATCAACAGATTGAAAAGATTTCTCGATTGCTGCCTTTAATTTTCCCGAAGGGGCAGTTAGGCCAGATGCCTGCATTGATTCCCAGAAAAAATTATGATTCCAGGCACCACCACCATTATTTCTTGCTTTTGCAGATAAAGTAGATGCCTTTGAAAAAAAGTCGTATTCGTCTTTGAAATTTAAATGTTCGGCCTGGATGGCTTCATTTACATTTTTAATATAGGCTGCATGATGCTTGGTATAATGTATTTCCATAGTCAGGGCATCTATATTCGGTTCCAGGGCAGCGTAGGTATATGGAAGCTTGACCTGAGAAAACACAAAAGCTTGTCGATTTTCTTCAGCAAGGTCTTTTGCAAAGGCAGGTATAACATTTAATGTAGATAAAGCTGCTACACCCAAAGACATTTTGAGGGAGCTTTTTAGAAAATCTCTTCGTTCATTATTTTCCATAATTCTTAATTTACTGGATTCAAAAATATGCTTGCGCCCAACATCCATCCTAATTTAAACAATTTCAAATGATCGCTTTATGTTTTCAATTTACTAATTATGACGCTTAACTGATGAATGAACAAACTGGTTCTTTTTCACTTGATAACAAATATACTAAAAGCTTTGGAATAGTCTATTAAAATAGTAGACTATTCCAAAGCAAGCTATTTTACTGACGTCCCATTTTTAATTTCATCACTACCTTGCAGTAAAATTTGGTCTCCTGGCTTAATATTTCCGAATATCTCAGTAGAATCTCCTGCGCTTAATCCTTCCTTAACATCAACCATTAAGGCTTTTCCAGTTTCCACTTTGATCACATACTCTCGTTCTGTAGATCTTACAATAGCGTGGTTGGGAACCATTAAGGCTTTAGCTCCGGATAATAATGGAATTTCAACTTCAGCGAACATCCCTGGTTTTAGCTGACCATCCTGGTTATTGATATCTACCTCTATGGCCTCAGAGCGGGTGCTGTTGTTTAATGCATTTGCAGACCGGCTGATCAGTGCTTTATAGATTTTGCCTGGTATTGCAGTAAATGACAAGGAGGCTTGCTTTTTAAGGTCCACTTTGTCTACATAAGCTTCTGGAATATAGACTTCCAACCTGAGTTTTTGGAGGTGCTGCAACTGAAAAAGCGGAGGCTCTCCACTCTTACCTGGACCTGCTAATGCACCAGGTGAAACATTCCTTTGGGTGATGACCCCATCAAACGGGGCCGTGATAATGAGATATTGCTGCATATGCTTTACAGAGGCGACATTGGATTGTTCTGAATTTGCAATGGCCAAATCCCCTTTCATTTTGGAAAAAGCATTATCAAGATCAAGTCTGGATACTGCTCCGGGTTCTTTGGCGGCCTGCTTTAACCGGTTGTATTTATCCTGACTGGCCAGCGAGATCTCTTTGGCTTGCAAATATTTTGATCTTGCTGCTTCCAGTTGGGATTCCATTTCCGGTGCTTCAAGGGTAAGCAGTACCTGTCCTTTTTTCACAACCGAACCACGGTCAGCATAGACTTCTTTTACGAAGCCGTTGGCCCGTGCAAATACAGAAACCTCTTCAAATGGCTTCAATTGTCCGGGTAAGCGTACTGAACTGGACATATTCTTCTCTTTCAGCACTCCCAATTCGTACCCGGTGGCTTTATTTTCTTTATGATTGATCAAAATTGGTTTTTCTCCCTGACTGCAGGAAGAGATAAAAAATAGTACAGTAACAACCAGGACATTAAAGATCTGATTGCTCCTGTAGCGGATTGTTCTGGATGAATTATTCATGTGTTGTATTTTCTGGCATTAATGAAGGTGAACGATAAGTGCTTTTGTCCTGCATCCAGGCAAATACCTGGGGAAGGATAAATAAAGCGGCAAGGGTTGAGGCAAATAATCCTCCAATAACAGCCCTGCCCAATGGCGCAGTCTGTTCTCCTGCTTCTCCCATTCCGGAAGCCATAGGAATCATACCTGCCATCATTGCTAAACTGGTCATCAGAATTGGCCTCAGTCTTATAGAAGCACTGATAACCGCTGCCCTGGATGAATCTTTGTAATCCAGACGGAGTTTTTCTGCATTGGTTACAATAAGAATTGCATTGGCAACAGATACACCTGTAGACATGATCATTCCCATATAGGACTGGAGATTAAGTGTAGACCCCGTGAGAAACAGGGCTGCTAAAGATCCTAATATTACAGCAGGAACAGTAGAGAGCACGGTTAGGGATAATTTGAACGATTGATAGTTTGCAGCCAGCAACAGAAAGATCACCAAAATAGCAAGAAGAAGACCGCTCTGGAGACTCGACAGCGTTTCAGACAGTAAACTGGACATTCCTTTTACTTCAGCCAATAAGCCTTTAGGCGGCTTTCCGAGCGAATTTAATGCTTTGGTGACATCTGCAGTTGCGGTTCCCAAATCCTGTTTATAGATATTAGCACTTATGGTTAGAAAACGCCGCGGTCCTGTACGGTCGTATTCACCGGGTGTATAGATCACTTTAAAAGATGCAATATCTCCCAAAACCGGGCTGCTTTGGCCTTTAACCAGCGGAACTTCGCGAAGTTCTTCCATCGTATCCATCACATATTCCGGAACCTGAACTTGTACCTGATAGGTATAGGCCGCCTTCTCATCCAGCCATTGGTTTTTTTCTGTAAAACGGCTGGAGGACGTACTTGCTGTAACTGAACGGGCGATGTCCTGGACATTTAATCCCAGTTGAGCTGCTTTTAAACGATCGAGAGTTATAGAAACTACCGGCACTTTTAAAGGTTGGACAATCTGAATATCACGCAGGTAAGGTATTTTATGCAATTGATCTGTTACGCGGCCTGCAAAACGCTCAATTTCCTGCATGTCTTTACCGGCCACTCTCACTTCTATTGGTGTTGCGGCACCCTGGCTCATGATCTTTTCTGTCATATCGATAGGCTCAAAGGTTATTCTCAGATCTGGTATAGCCTGATGAATATTTTTTCGCAGGGCATCTTTCAGTTCATCCATATTCACTTTATACTGTTCATCTAGATTTACTTGTAAAACAGCTTCATGTGTACCCGTATTAAAGATGTAAAGATTACTTGTACCGTAACTGCTGGGGATAATCCCTACATAACCTGAACTGATGGCGATATGATGATCTACTGTGGCGTCTATAAGTTGTAATACTTGTTTAAATTTATCTTCTGTTCGTTCAAGCCGGGTTCCGTCGGGCGCTTTTATGCGGATCTGAAACTGGCCGTTGTTGACCTTTGGCATCATATCTTTGCCGATATAGATAAATCCTGCGGCGGCCAGACCGACAACCAATATCAGATACGCTGGAATGATCAGTTTCTTTCTGCTCATCCAGCTTTTGATAAGCTCCATATATTTCAGCTTTATCCGTTCAAAAAGATCATTATGTTTTGGATCTTTCTGTTCCTGCTTGAGATGTTCTTTGACTTGCTCCCGCTCTACCCCGTCCAGAGCCTCTCCCGCATGTGCATGGAGGCTGTGGTGATCATAGTGCTGGTAACGCTCAGCTTTGATCATCCAGTTGCTCAGAATAGGCACAACGGTCTGGGCAATAATAAAGGACACGATCATGGTCAATCCAATAGAGAGAGACAGCGGAAGAAACATGGCCTTAGGAACACCATTCATGAGAAATGATGGGGCAAAAACAGCCAGTATGCAAAGCAGGATCAACAATAAGGGAAATGCAATTTCTTCACAGGCATCGTAAATAGCCTGCCGCTTGCTCTTTCCCATCTCCAAATGCTGGTGGATATTCTCTATAGTTACAGTGGCCTGATCAACAAGGATACCAATGGCCAGCGCCAGACCACTTAAAGTCATAATATTAATTGTTTGCCCAAAAAGACGGAGCAACAATACTCCTATGAGGATAGATACAGGAATAGTGATGACAACAATGAGACTGCTCCTCCAGTCCCTGAGAAACAGAAGAACCATAAGTCCGGTCAGTAATGCACCCAATGCCCCCTCACTAATCAAACTTTTGACAGCATTAACAACAAAAACTGACTGGTCAAATTCGTAAGATATCTTTACATCGCCGGGAAGCAAGCTCTGCATCTCAGGAATTTTAGCTTTTAGGGCTTTAACCACCTCCCAGGTCGAAGCATCAGCCGTTTTAACCACGGGAATATATACTGAACGTTTACCGTTAATGAGTGCATAGTCTACAGTTACATCAGCAGCATCTGCTACCCTCGCAACATCCTTGACCAGCACAGAGACACCATTTTTTGTAGTTATGGGAATATCACCAAATTCGTCTACATGTTTCACCAGAGAGTTCATTGATGTTACAAACATGGTATTATTGATGCGGAGATTGCCCGAGGGAGACATCACGTTAAACTTGGCCAAAGCCTCTACAACCTCATCAGGTGTTAAATTATAACTTCTGAGTTTACTAGGGTCTAAATTCACGGTAACAGAGCGGGAGTTGGCCCCAAAAGGTGGAGGAGCAGAAAGTCCTGGTACTGTGGCAAACATTGGCCGGATGCGGGTAGCGGCCATATCATAGATCTCCTTCAGGCTTCTCGATTTTCCGGAAAGAACCAATTGCCCAACCGGTAAAGAGGAAGCGTCAAAACGCACAACCTGGGGTGGCAGGGCGCCTGGCGGGAAGAATTTCATAGCCCGGTTAACCTGGAGTGCTACCTGTGCTGAGGCTTCTGCCATATTGGTATTTTCATAAAAACTAAGTTTAAGCATGGTCAGTCCCTGTATGTTTTTACTCGTAATATTTTTCACACCGTTTACATACAAAAACTGATCTTGAAGACGTGTAGAAAAGAATCCTTCCATTTGTTGTGCAGACATTCCTCCATAGGATTCTATCACATAAATGGTTGGAAGGTTGAGCTGAGGAAAGATATCGATAGGTATTTTAATGGCGGAAAGTACAGCAAAAAGAAGCAGACTTAGCGTGATAACGACTGTTGTAACCGGCTTTTTCAAAGCCGTGGTAACCATAGACATAGTATCTAGTTTAAAGATTTTAAAAATGTATCCACTTTATTTTGGGCTACTGACCTTTGAAAGAGTGCACGGCAAAAAGTATATTTTGCTGTAGCATAATCTGTTTCTGCTCTATAGAGAAGACTGAGGGCAGTATTAAGTTCAATAATATCCGACAGGCCGTTTTTGTACAAAGAAAGTTTCTGACGATAAGCGGCCTCTGCAGCATGCAGTTGATGTGGTATTTCCTGAAGCCTTTGCAGTGCTGTATTGAATTCAAGTGCGGCCTGATCTGAACTGCTCTCCAGAAGAACTTGCTGTTCCTTTAATTTTTTCAAGGCAAAATCGGAAACCAGTTTCTGGGTATGGAGTTGCAATTGCTTATGTTTAATATCAAAGAGATTATAGGTAATTCCAATACCAACCAGATAATTACTTCGGTCTATACCCATTCCTTCTCCCAGACTGCCAAAATGATCATTTGCATCAACACTGGAACCTCTGCCCCAGGCTGCCGCTTCTAACATGATTTTTGGTGCATAACTCTTTTTAACGAGCTTCTCTTTTTCTAAACTGCTTTGATAAAGCGATCTGTAGTACCGAAGTCCGGGATGCCCTATTGTATCGGGAGTCAATGGCTCCAACAATGACGCATGCATAATCAGGTTTGCAGCGATGGTGGAATCCGGGATGATATACGAGGATTTCAGACCACTAATGGCCGCCAATTGTAGTTGAAGCTGTGCGTACTGATTATTTAATTCGATTTTATTAAGCCGGGATTTGGAAAGCTCAGCTTCTGCAATACTGGTATCCACTCCTGCACGCAAGCCGCTCCGTGCCAGGGCCTGTATAGATTGCCTGATTTCCAGGCTGCGGTCTATATTTTTCTGTTGAATGGCCAGCATATTCTGGTAGTGGTAAAGCTTCAGATAAGCATCAATTCCAAAGTTTTGAAGTTCAAATTTTGATACCTTAAATCGATTCTCCTCCACTTTAACTTCGGAAGTGGCAACTTCGTTCTGTGCATGATAACCTCCAAAGTTGTAGATTTCCCATTCCAGCGCCGCAATTCCAAGATCCCCTAAAACCGCGCTGGTGTTGCTTTCGGTCCTCACTCCTCTGGAATTGGAAGGAACGATGCCGAAACCTACGTATGGTCCGGCAACATTGTTATTGCTTCCTATATCTGTTTGATAATTCAATTTGAGCGACGGAAGCCAGTTATAGCGCGTTTGCTGAGCCATTGACCGGCGAATCTGCACGGAAGCAGAGTCTGAGATCAGCTCTGGTGATCTCACAGAGATCTGATTTAACAGGTCTTGTAAGTGCAGAACTGGCCTGCTTTGCTGCGCACAAATTTCTAACGCATTGATGAGTAAGCAGATCAACAGAACTGCCTTCTTATAGGTGTACATAAATATTTGAAATAAGATGAAACGAACGGATCAGTTAAATAATAGTTCCTGTAAAAGGTGAGGATATCAAATGATCAGTTTTCTATAAGAGATGTAAACTTCCCGGTTGGGTAGTAAACTGGAAATAAGCTGCCGGATGGCACGTTGTGTAGTGCCAGATTCTGCAAGTCCCCTTAATGGAAAGAGAAAAGATAACAGGGACCAGATTGTTCTAAATAAATGCTCCGGAAGATCGGGTAACCGAAAAACAGCATCTGTAGACTCCATACAAATTTCTTCAGCATATTCCTGTTTACGTTTATTGAAGAGCTTCTGCATGAGGAAAATTCCATTTTCGTCTGCCGCATGTATGCGTTCACTGATACTGAAGCCAATAATAGGCTTAACACTTAGTAAAATGCCAGCAAGGATAAATAGAATCTTAATATACTTAGATAGGCTCATAGTTTTGACGCAATGCCTTATGGAGTATACAAAAATTGATATTATAATTCAAAGTTCAAACAGGTCATAGAATTGTTACGTTTTCTCTTTCCGAAAATATAATATCATTATTTTGTCATTAGTGATTTTAAATCCTTAAATTAAGGATATTATATTTTCCTTTGCTACCGAATGAACGTTCAATTAGAAAATAACGGCAAGAGAGACGCGATCCTAAACAGCACATTAGAGCTGGTAAAATCACATGGATTTCACGGTGCTCCTATGAGCCAGATTGCAAAAAACGCAAATGTTGCTGCAGGGACTATTTACCATTACTTTGATTCCAAAGAAACGCTGATCATAGAATTGTATATCCGGACTAAGGAGATG
>NZ_QAIL01000383.1 GCF_003061025.1 Pedobacter sp. HMWF019
AAAAAAGAATTAGCAGCAAATTTTGGTTTAAGCCACATAATATGAATTATGTTATAGGAATCTATGCCTAAATTATTAAATTAGTTTATGAAATCCATTTTACGGTTAATAAAAATATTTTCTGCAAGAATCATATTACTATTATCTGTCATTTGCCTGTTTCTTCAAAGCCCGGTTCAGGCCCAAACCTTTAATTTTGACGGAGACCGTGAAAAAGAGGTCATGGATTTCCAACTGATCAAAAATCTCATTATCATTCCCCTGTATATCAATGGAAAGGGTCCTTATAATTTTGTACTCGATACCGGCGTTAGCCCAATGATCATCTCAGATCCCTCCATTATAGACAGCCTGAATCTCGGCCCGCTGCGGGTAACTAAGTTATCCGGCCTTGGAGCTGGCAACGACGTAGAGGCTTACTTAACCGATCAGATATACGTAAGAATTGGTCATTCTACCATCAGCAATATCCCCACAGCTATTCTGAAAGAGGATCTGTTTAACCTGTCCAGCTATCTGGGTACCCGCATCTACGGACTGATCGGCTATTATTTTTTTAACAGCTTCGTTGTCAAAATTAAATACCCAGCTAAACGCCTGTTTTTTTCCCTCCCGGAAACACGCGTAAAAAAGAAAGGCGAAAGAATTCCCCTGGAGATGATCAGCAATAAACCCTATATCAAAGCCACAGTCAATCCCGCAGGACTAGAACCTTTTGAAGCTAAATTGATCCTGGATATAGGCGCCAGTCATGCCATCTCAATGGAATCTTACCAGGACAAGCCTTTTCCCCTCCCGGCAAAAACCATCAGTGCCAATCTTGGTGTTGGATTTACAGGACTCATCAGCGGGCATATTGGTCGCATCAACAGTTTAAAGATCGGCAGTACCCAGTTCAATAATGTATTGTCCTCTTTCCCGGATTATGAAGAAGCTGCAGCCAAAACTATGCTCAAAGAGCGCAATGGAAACCTTGGCAGCAATGTGATGAAACACTTTGACATCACTTTTGACTATGCCGATTTTTGCGTCTATCTCAAGCCAAATAAATTCTACAAAAGAACCTTCGAACACGATATGGCCGGGATGGAGGTTTATATTGAAACCGGAAAGCCCAATCACTACCTGGTAGGCCGTATAGAACCCGGCTCACCGGCCGAGGAAGCCGATTTTCATTCCCAGGACGAACTGCTTTCCATCAATTTCAAACTCATTCAGGAATACAGCCTGGATGATGTCGACATGCTCCTTAAGTCAGGCAATGGTCGTCGTCTCATCATAGAAATCGGACGGGGAAAAGAAAGGTTGTACAAACTGGTCATTCTCCGGAGAAGAGTTTAAAATTAAAATCGGTTCCGCCGAATAGCCCATTTTAATATCTTTGTTCCCATATGATGAAGACCATTTTACTGCGAATCCTGCTTGGCCTGTGCCTGGCACTAAGCGCCTGCCATACAGATAACTCTACACATACACAGAAAAAGACCAGCCCTAAAACGCGCCTTTCATTCCTTCCCTTCAAAGGCATCCGGTACCAGGAAGTGAAAAGGAGATTTTCAAACGGCCTTTCCTTCGACTCTCTGGGCTTTCAACAAGAACCCAGCTGGATCATCCAGTTTGAATCCAATGACTCTATCCTGGCCTATAGTCCGGAAAAGAAACGAATGCTTGGCTTCCATCTTCTGTATGACCATGGTGAGGTCTATAATTTTGCGAAAGAATGGTTCCGCATCAAAAGCATCTCAAAAGACAGTGTGCTGATGCAACGGTTACAGGTCAACAAACGGGAAATTGCCAACGACATCCGCTCAGATGTGAACCTGACCTTTTATGCCGAAAATTACATCAAAGATGTGCTAAAAACAAGTGCAGAAGTTTTACAAAGACCAACCTCAAGAGACACCGCTTTTATACAAAAACGCTCCCAAACAGCCAATGCCCACCCGAGCAACCGGGATAGTGTTTTTGCAGCAAGGCAGCCCGTCCAGCTGATCCCAAAAAGCAAACTTGTGTCTGTAGAAAGGCTCAGTTCCGTCGACGTACTGAATGGAAAAACAGAAGCTTACGATTATCTATATCCAAGCTATAGAGTAGTCATGCACAAAGCCTATAAAGATTTTGGTTATACCTTCACCGTACTGGTCGATGACAAAGGCAAAATGAGCCTAGGCACATTTAGTGGAGAAATTCCTGAATACCATGAGGTTCGCAAAAAAGTACTGGAAGGGATCATCTCTGTTTACCTGCAGAATTTATTTACAGTTAAACCCGGGACTACCCTTGGAATAGCCCATGCCAGTGAGATCACAGTGACCATTAAAGGGATCAAAGACTAACAATAATCTGCTCATTATCTTGAAATTATCAAAAAAAGTTGCTTTAGTAGATTATCTCAAAATAATTACTAACTTGCAGACTTAATTTTTAATAAATAATACAAT
>NZ_QAIL01000384.1 GCF_003061025.1 Pedobacter sp. HMWF019
AAATAACGGCAAAAAGAATTTGGACTGATCCTTGCAATTTCTGCAATCTCCTCCAAATTGATCTTATTCCGGAAATTCGCAAAAGTATACTCATAAATATCCTTAATCCTATCGTTGCTGATTTCTTCTTTATGCTGAACATAACCAATTGAAGACAACATTTCCAGCTGATCACATTTGGAAATCTCTACCAGCGCCTGGATCAGACAAATGATCCGCTCTGTTCCCTCTGCATGCAACATGTAAGCCAGGATCTCTTCCACCTTCTTTTTATTCCTGCCTTCCACTTTAATACCTCTTTTCGCCTTTTCAAGAACATCTTTCAGGGGCTTATTTTCTGGCAGGTTAAGGAAATACTCACCCAAAAAGCTTTCTGAAAAATGAGCAACCTTTACATCTGCATAATTTTCAGATCCCTCTTCCTTATACCCCTCATCGAATCTCCAGTAATGGGCAAGATTAGAACCAATCAACAACAGGTCTCCAGATTGAAATTCAGTGATACTGTCTCCAACAAACTGAGTTCCTTTACCTTTCACAAAATGGATCAGCTCCACTTCAGGATGATAATGAAACTTATTGTTCATACTTGGTTTCAAATCATGACGTACGCTGAAAGATTGTGTAGGACTTTTTGAAATTTTTAGCAGTTGAGGTTTCATACATTCTAAATTTAAACCTTGAAAATTGCAGAATACAATTAAGCAAAGGGAGTTAAAATTTATTTTGGTTTATATTTGTTTTCTAAAGTTGGGAAACTTATTTCAGAATTAAGTTGTACATTCTCCTCAAAGATGTGTACAAAACAAACATGGTATGAACAGAAAGATAAGTGAAGAAATCAAAATTGATCCTTCAGATGTGCATCAAAATTTTAAAGACGTCAGCATAAAAATATTCTGCTGCAGGTACTGGATCCTGGAAGAATGGGAATGTGATGACCTTAAAGCACCTTTCTGGAGAATTTACCATAACTCTGTTGCAGGTTCTTCCATTCGCTATAAAGGCAAAACCATTCCAATGAACCAGCAAACCATCCTGATCATTCCGCCAAACACCTCTTTTTCTTCGCAGCTTAAATACCCCTTTAACAAAGAAGACGAATCCATAAAAGGCAGAAAATTTACAGAACAAGACCGCCTGGAGCAACTGGCTGCAAAAGGGAAAGTAGACCAGATGTTCTTCCATTTTTCTCTTGGCTACCCTCTGGACTTTGTACGCAGTGGTATACATGAAATCCAGTTTAACGAAAGAAACAAACTCCCTCTGGAACAAATCAAACAAGCCTGTATCTCAGACACCATCACCGGCTTTCAGGAAAGTCTGCGAATCAAGCAACTGATAGCCGACTGCCTGCTCCAGCTCCCCGCAGAGATCTGGGATTCAGGAAATATAGACCACCGGATCCTGAAATCGATCAAATTCATGGAGGCCAATTTCAAAAGAAAGATCACCAATGATCAGCTGGCCGATACTGCAAACATGGCTACGAATTCCTTTGCCCGTCTTTTTAAAACCAGTACAGGCACAGCCACGCAGCAATACATTTTAAAACTCCGGATACAAGCCTCCTGTAACCTGATGCACCACACCAACAAATCCCTCGACGAAATTTCGTATGAATGTGGCTTTTCAGACCGTCATCATTTCTCCAAAATCTTTAAAAAGATCCTTAAAGTAACCCCTTCAGATTATAAAAAACAGTTAAAAATGGTTTAACCTGCCGGAACTATCGTATATACTTTATTTTTCTCCGTTTTAAAACTAATCCTGTATTTACCCAGACTATTGATCTCCTGCAGCTTTACACCAGCTGCATTTTCATATTTTCCAGTCTCGGTAAATGACATCAGCGGATTTACCCCATCCTTTTCTATAACCTTAACCTCAAGTACCTTTACAGGAACAGCAGTTCTCAATACACAATTCCCACCTGCCAGCGAAGTGATCTTTGCCTGACTCAGTTTACCACCAGCCCATTTAATGTTCACCTCAAAATTGCCACGACCTTTAATGCCTTTAATTTCTCCTTCCGGCCAGGCATCTGGCAAGGCCGGCAATAAATTCAGTTCACCGCTATGGCTTTGCAGCAACATTTCTGTAATACCCGCAGTTGCTCCAAAATTACCATCAATCTGAAAAGGCGGATGTGCATCAAATAAATTCGGATAGGCACCTCCTCCACTCATCTGTTCCTTCGCCTTGCCCGGATCAATATAATTCAAACCGGAAAGAATCATCTTATAAGCGTGGTTACCATCAAGTAATCTGGCCCACCAGTTGATTTTCCAGGCCATTGACCAGCCCGTGCTTTCGTCTCCTCTTTGCAATAGAGACTGTTTGGCTGCTGCTGCAAGTTCAGGTGTTCTGAGCGGAGAAATCTGGTCTCCGGGATACAAACCAAACAAATGAGAAATATGGCGATGTTTATCATTAGGATCATCCCAGTCATTAAACCATTCCTGTAATTGTCCATACTGTCCAATATGATAAGGATACAACAGCGGAATCATCTTTTCCAGCTTAGATTTAAACTCAGAATCCGTTTTTAGGATCCCCGCAGTTTTAACCGTATTGGAAAAAAGTTCTCTGATGATGGCCATATCCATCGTACTGGCTTTGGACAGCTGGTATTCTTTTCCTTCAATCTTAACCGTATTTTCTGGTGAAGTAGAAGGATTGGTTACATAATAAGGTGTTTGATTGTCTTTAACCAGCCAACTCAGCATAAACTCAGCGGCCCCTTTCATTAAAGGATAGGCTTTTTCTTTTAAGAATTTCTGGTCTCCTGTAAACTCATAATGCTGCCAAACATGTTGGCAGAACCAGGCCCCAGCCATTGGCCAGGCCGACCATCTTGGCATCCCCTTCGGGTCCCAGTCGTAGCCTCCCGCAGGAGAAGTCTTGGCCCAGATATCAGAGTTGTGATGGGCAAGCCACCCCTCCTGAATATTGTAATTTACTTTAGCCGTTTTAGCACCGTTTACCGCCAGTTGCTCCATAAAATTAAAGAGCGGTTCGTGACATTCAGACAAATTGGTATTCTCTGCCAGCCAATAGTTCATTTCTGTATTGATATTGGTGGTATAATTACTGCTCCAGGGCGGCTGAACCAGATCATTCCATATGCCCTGAAGATTAGTCGCTCGGGAATCTTTTCTCGAACTGGAGATCATCAGATAGCGTCCAAACTGATAATAAAGCATTTGTAAATGCGGATCTGCCCCACCCTTATTTAAACGAAGCATCCTTTCATTGACCGGCAACTTCAAAGCCTCCGCATTAACAGGAAGATTAAAGCTCACTCTTTTGAACAAACGCTGATAGTCGGCGAGATGTGCTTTTTTCATCGTCTCATAAGTTTTTCCGTAGGCCAGCAGGATGTGTTGTCTGGCCTCAACAGCAGGATCTTTTCCTTCCAGCCCTGGCGACTTATCAATACCATTAAAACTAGTTCCTGAACTGAGATATAAGGTAACCGCATCTGCACCAGATACAGTCAATGCATTTCCAGACCTTTTCACCGATCCACCTTCAGGTTTGACGCGCAGGTGAATCTCGAAGTTCATACCTTCCCCTTCCCAGTCATCATATTCAACCTGCTTGGGTTCATAATCACGATTGGCTACAAATTTTGGTGCTTTGCCTTTTAAAACCAGATCCTGGTCGTCCGGAGCATTTACCTGATATTTCAATTTGCTGGAAAGCCCCGCATTAAACTGAATTGATCCTTTACGGTCCGCACTGATCCTGACCACAAGTATCCGGTCTGGATAACTGATAAAAGCCTCCCTTGTGTACGTAACACCCGCAATCTTATAACTCACCTTAGCAATTGCGGTGTTCAAATCCAAATCCCGCATGTAAGCCGTAGCCGTAGAATCCTTTAATTTAAAATCCAGGATCAAATCACCCAATGGCAAATACTTCGCAGAATAAGGTCCCTGCATTTTTTTCCAAAGCTTAGCCGCTTCGTCATATTTACCTTCAAAAACTGCCTTTCTAACCTCCGGAAGTACAGTTGGCCCATTGGAATTATTCCCATCATTTGGACTGCCAGACCAGAGTGTATTGTCGTTTAACTGCAAGCGCTCTTTATTCACCCTTCCAAAAACCATAGCACCCAAACGACCGTTTCCAAGCGGCAAAGCTTCTTCCCATACCCCAGCAGGTCTGGTATACCACATTCTAAGGCCAGTATCTTCCTGCTGTCCCATAGCGTAGGAACTCCAAAAAAGAACCGCAGCTAAAATCGTTTTCTTCATAACGAGTCTTTTTCTATCAGGTAAATGGTTAAACTCCTTGGTCCATGGGCACCAATCACCAGGCTCTGTTCAATATCCGCCGTCTTAGAAGGTCCGGCGATAAAAGATCCAAAGCCAGTACGGTTCACATCTGTTTTTTGATAAGCATGATGCATTGTCGGGACAATTTCTTTCTCTTCCAATACAATAAACAAGTGCTCACAAATAAAAGGCAACAGACGGTTCACCATAGCGAGCTCATCTACCCAGACTGCACTGTTCTCAGCTACACCAAAAGAACCTTTTATATATAAGGTATGTAGCAAAGCAAGATCAGTAGCTTTCCAGGCTTTTATTTTCAACCGGTCTTCTTCCGTGCAATCAATGACATCAACACAGAACTTCTCCTGATCTTCTTCCCCAAACCGGTTCTTTACTTCTTCCAGGTTTTTTACCCGGACCAGCTGGCCGCCAATCTTTGTCAACACCTGTTCAAATACCACTGCAGGTTCATCATAACGGATTAACCGTTCAAAATCAATCACCGGCAAATCCCTCTGGGCAGGCTGGTTCTCCGCCGTTGCCTGTAAAATACGATCTCTGGAATTCATTAGCTTCTGTTTTTTTGATACCATTCTCCAAAGCTTTCCGCCGGAGGTGCAGGCATATCCCTTTGTTTATACCAGGGGTTAAATCCATTATTCACCAAAAAAGGTGCATATTTTAGTGTCGTTCTGCCCATTTTTCCCGAAAAATGGTATAAAGCCGGGCTCGATAATACTGCAGCCATGCCCTCCATACCCAATTTTTTGGAAACAGGCGCATATCCCGCCTGCACAATCACCTGTCTCCATTTGTACAGTTGTTCGTGAATATCAATCTTCACCGGACAAACGTTACTACAGGAACCACAAAGTGTAGATGCAAATGGTAAATCCGCATTGGCTTTCATATCCAGATTTGGATTTAATATAGAACCAATCGGCCCGGCAACCGCTGTATGATAACTATGACCACCACTTCTGCGATAAACAGGACAGGTATTAAAACAAGCCGCACAGCGGATACATTTCAGGGAATTCCTGAAATCGGCACGGCCAAGCTGCCTTGTCCTTCCGTTATCTACAATCACCAGGTGCATTTCTTGTCCTTCTCTCGGACGGTGAAAATGGCTTGAATACGTTGTAACCGGCTGTCCGGTAGCACTCCTGGCCAGCAAACGTAGAAAAACACCAAGGTGTTCTGCTTTAGGGATTATCTTTTCAATGCCCATACAAGCAATATGCACATTGGCCGTATGGGCACCCATATCAGCATTCCCTTCGTTGGTACAAACCACAAAGCCACCCGTTTCTGCAATAGCAAAATTAACCCCGGTAATGGCCAGTTCTGAAGCGATAAAATAATCCCTGAGGTGCTGCCTTGCAGCCTCCGTTAAATATTGGGGGTCATTATTTCCCTTTTCTGTATCCAGGAAATCGTGAAATGTATCACTTACATCCTGCTTCTTCAAATGTATAGCAGGCAATACAATATGGCTTGGTGCTTCCTTTCTGAGCTGAACAATACGTTCACCCAAATCCGTATCCACTACACTAATCCCCTTCTGGATCAGGTATTCGTTAAGGTGACACTCTTCGGTCAGCATACTTTTACTTTTCACAATCCTTTTCAGGTCATGATCTGCAATAATCTGATGAACAATCCGGTTATGTTCTTCTCCATCTGCTGCCCAATGCACCCGTATCCCATTGGCTGTAGCCTTTTGCTCAAAACTTTCCAGGTAATGGCTCAGGTTAGAAAGTGTATGATCTTTAATCTGTGATGCCCATTCCCTTAACTGTTCCCATTCCGGTATTCCATGAGCAGCCAGGTCTCTTTTCTTTCTGACAAACCATAAAGTTTCATCGTGCCAGTCGGTCCGCTCCTCATCTTTAATAAATTGCGCCGCAGCCTGGGCATGATCCTGTACTTTCATGATAAATGGTGATTTAAGATTTCTGCGATATGAATAATTTTGACCTTACTTCCCCGGCGCTTTAAAATACCTTCCATATGCATCAAACAGGAAAGATCGCCAGCTGTAATGTACTCCGCCCCATTCCTTTCATGATCCAGCACCCGGTCTTTTCCCATTTTAACAGAAACGGCTTCCTCTGTTACGCAAAAGGTACCCCCAAATCCGCAGCATTCATCCTTTCTATCCAGTTCCACCAGTTCCAGACCATTTACCATAGACAACAAATGTCCGGGTTTAGAAAAAGGTTCAGCCATGAGTTCTGTCATCTGGGAAAGCTTCAATCCACGCTGTCCGTGACAACTTTGGTGAAGTCCAACTTTATGAGGAAACGAGGCCTCCAGTTTTTCAATTTTTAAAACATCTACCAGGAATTCCGTCAGTTCATAAACCTTAGTACGGATATCCTGTGCAGCCGCTTCATTTTCCTCTGTATGCAAATGGTCTTTGATGTGCATTACACAACTCCCCGAAGGGCAAACAATGTAGTCATACCCTAAAAAATTCTGTACAAACAAATTGTTACAGCCTTTGGTTAAGTGCTCAAAGCCAGAATTGGCCATGGGCTGCCCACAGCAAGTCTGATTTTTAGGATAACTCACCTCCAGTCCAAATTTCTCCAAAAGCTCCAGTGTTGCAATAGCCGCTTTAGGATAAAACTGGTCTACATAACAAGGAATAAATAAAGCAACCTTCATATTAACTGTTATTTAAAGCACGGTCTAAGTGTACATAACCACCATCTACATGTAACAATTGCCCAGTAGTATGGCTCGATCTTTCAGATAACAAAAACAAGGTCATATTTGCAATCTCTTCCGCAGTGGTCATCCTTTTCCCCAATGGAATCTTATCTACAATAGATTTCAATTTCTCTTCTGGATTTCCTAATGTATTGATCCAGGTTTGGTATAAAGGCGTAAAACACTCGGATACAATTACTGCATTCACACGGATACCATAAGGCAATAACTCCACCGCCCATTCACGGGTCAGCGCATTTCTCGCTCCATTAGAAGCGGCATAACCTGAAGTCCCACCTTGACCTGTTTCGGCGGTTTTAGAGCCAATATTTACAATCGACCCGCCCGATGCCTTTAATGACGGTAAGGCATATTTGGCCATTAAAAAATAATGAACCACATTTTTATGCAAGCTGTCTACAAAATCAGTATAACTGCCATTTTCAAGACCAATACTATCATTTACACCAGCGTTATTTACCAGGCCATCTATACGGCCAAACTGATGGATCACTTCATTTACCGCACGTTCGCATTCTTTGGGATTTTTTAATTCTGCTTCTATCTGTGCAGCCTTTCCCCCAGCCTTTTCTATTTCCTCAACTACTTTTAAATTATCCGCTTCCTTCCGGCCAATAATTACCGGTATTGCTCCCTCCTGTGCCAGCAATTTTACAATCCCTTCTCCAATGCCTTTCGCACCACCAGTCACAACGATTACTTTATTCTTTAATTGTAAATCCATTTTATCTGCTTATAATTTATAGAAACGAACTGCATTACCGCTCCAGAATTGTTCTTGTTCCTGTTTTGAAAATGACGAAGTATAGTCCTCCATCAATCCGGTTACCTGACCATAAGTTGCTGCCAGCCTGCATACTGGCCAGTCAGAACCAAACATCACCCTATCGGTCCCAAATGCCTCAAACAGAACATCCAGGTAAGGTTTAAAGTCTGTTGCTTTCCAGTTGCTCAAATCTGCTTCTGTAACCATCCCGGATGCTTTGCAATACAAGTTTTCATATTTGGCCAGTGCCTTGATCGCACGGCTCCAATCGCTTATTTTCCCATTTTTAATATCCGGCTTTCCAAGGTGATCAAGAACAAAAGGCTGATCCGGGAACTCAGCAACCAGGGTTTCTGCATACTCCAGCTGATCCCGAAAAACCAGAATATCATAAGTATAGCCGTGTTTCCCCAGTAATTCAATACCTTTTTTAAAGGCCGGGCGCAACATCAGTGCCCGGTCTTGCTCTCCCTGCAAAATATGCCTGAAGCCTTTTAATTTATCATATCCCTGGTAACCAGCAAGTTTATCTTCCAGATTCCTTGCCTGAAGATCCACCCAACCCACAACTCCTTTAATAAAGGAATGCGCTTCTGCATTTTTAAGCTGGAACAAGGTCTCTTCGTCCGACTGGTCGGCCTGCACCACCACACATCCTTCAAAACCATAATGTGTCAAAATGGGCAGCAGGTGCTCCGGCATAAAATCATCTTTCAGGATACCCTCCTTGTCACTTATCCAGGTATCTCGTTCAGCCTGGTATATCCAGAAATGCTGATGTGAATCAATCCTTGACATAATTTTTAGCCACCTGCTTAGAAGTACCCAACCCATCTATCCCCAATTCTACCACATCACCATCCTTAAGGTACACGGGAGGATTAAAACCCAAACCCACACCTGCAGGTGTACCTGTAGAAATCACATCACCAGGAAGCAGGGTCATAAACTGGCTCACATAAGAAATCACAAAAGGCACATCGAAAATGAAGTTAGAAGTATTCCCATCCTGCATCATTTTACCATTCACACTTAACCAAAGACGAAGATTGTTTACGTCTTTGATCTCCTCTTGCGTAGCCAAAAATGGTCCTATAGGCGCAAAAGTATCACAACCTTTTCCCTTATCCCAGGTACCATTTCGTTCAATCTGGAATTCTCTTTCCGAAACATCATTATGTAAAGCATATCCTGCAACATAGTCCAACGCCTCCTCTTTTTCTACATAAGAAGCTTTTTTTCCAATCACAACTGCCAGCTCCACTTCCCAGTCTGTTTTGACCGAATTTTTGGGAATGGTAATCTGATCAAAAGGACCAGTCAATGCCGTTGTCGATTTCATAAAGATCACTGGCTCCGGAGGAAGCGGTGCATTGGTTTCCTTCGCATGATCTGCATAATTCAATCCTATACATACAATCTTAGAAGGACGTGCAATTGGCGAGCCTAATCTTTCTCCTTCTGCAATAGCAGTTAATTTTCCTTTATGCTCCTGAAGAAACTGCTCCAAGCGCGCTAATCCATTATTTTCAAAAAAGGCCTCATTATAATCTTCACCAAAAGCAGAAGTATCGTACTTTACATCGTCAATAATTACACCTGTTTTTTCTTTACCCGCAAGGCCCCATCTAATTAACTTCATAATCTAATTC
>NZ_QAIL01000385.1 GCF_003061025.1 Pedobacter sp. HMWF019
CCATAAAAGATATAGCAAAACTTACAAATACCTCCATCACCACTGTATCTTTTGTTTTAAACGGCAAAGGCCGGATCAGTGCAGATATAAGAAAAAAAATACTCGATGTAGCCCTTGAAAACGGTTATGAACCCAACCGCATGGCGGTTGGACTAAGAACAGGAGAATCTAAAGTGATTGGTTTAATTGTTGAAACCATTAGCGGACCTTTTTTTGGCACAATGGCCAAAGTTATTGAATACGAAGCAGAAAAAGCGGGTTATGGTGTGGTGTACTGCAGTACAGACAACAACATTCAAAAAGGAAAGAATGTAATCAAAATGCTTTCCAACCAACTTGTCGACGGATACATCATCACCCCCATCAAAGGACTGGAAAAAGAAATACAAAAGTTAATCAGCAATGAAAAACCAGTGGTTTTAATTGATAGTTATTTTCCCGGGATCGATATCCCTCACGTATTAGTTGACAATTACAATAGTGTCTATCAGGCCATCCAGTTCCTTGCCGGTTCGGGGTATAAGAACATCGGATTTGTAACACCAGACCTGGACCTTGTTCAGTTACAGGAGCGGCTAAAAGGTTACCAGGCCGCGATAAAAGCAAATGGACTCGCAGAAGATCCGGAAATGATCTTCAACCTGTCCTACAACAGTGAAAGAACAGAAGCTGTAGAAGCCGTCAAAGAATTTTTAATCCGGCAAACAAAAATGGATGCCATTTTTTTTAGCACCAACTATTTGGGCATCATCGGTCTTCAAAGCATCAACGAACTTAAGTTAAGCATCCCTGCTGACTTAGGTGTAATGAGTTTCGATGACAATGAATTATTTGAACTTTATCCTCCGGGAATCACTTCCGTCAAACAACCTACTTACGAAATTGCAAAATCCGCTATTGACCTGTTGATGTCGAGTTTAAACGATCGCAGTTTTGAGGTTTCGAACATCAAACTTCGGATACCTGCAGAGATCATAAAACGCGGATCGACCCCCAACCTTGCCGGGTGATCTAGAAC
>NZ_QAIL01000386.1 GCF_003061025.1 Pedobacter sp. HMWF019
TCCTAAACCAGCACTTACATCAATTCATTAATAAATCTGAGTGACCTCCCCCCAATTTTGAATGGCATAATTCGCCTTATACTCCCCTGCAAATGGGCTGGCTGAATAGCGAATTTAACAAGGACATTATTTAGTCAATAGTTCATAAACTATATTCAATATCCACCATATACCCATAATAAAGAAAAATAACCCAACTGGTTTCTTCCTATAAAAGAAAAATAACAATAATCCTAAAACTACTAAGATTGGACCACTTAAATAAACTTGAATATAAGCTTGCATTGGGAGTATATCAGGTATTGACAAGTAATAAGATATAATGGGTATCATGAGTCCCCCGCCCAATATATATATAAACCAAATACCTAATTGTTTGTCTTTTATTTGTTCTTTCATTGGTTAAGTTGTCTTAAAATGTCATTTACTATGTTAAAAAATAGCTTTTCATCAATTTTACCGTGTTCATTTGTAATTTTTGACACGTCAATGTTTCTTATTGTATTTTTATTTTTTTCGCCCTCTTCTTTTTTATTTCTATCGCCTCTAGATCTAATTAATGAAGGAGTAGTTTGATAATAGTTTAGATTTTTTTTAACATTAGATGGTATTGTCCGATCTACCTTGGATGATTCGGGTCCTGCAGCAGCATCAACTGTGACTAAAAGACTTACGTCAAGTTTTGCTTCTTTAAGTCTTTTTGCCAGGTGATTAGCTAAAACCCCACCATAACTATATCCCTGTACTATAATTTGACCACCTTCAACATCTTCTGTCCCTACTTTATTATAATTTGCCAACACAAAATCGTAAGCATATTGAGTTGCCTTATCTAAACTTTTCGGATCATCTAGAGATGTACCCCAATAGTCTGAATGAAAAGCTTGTCCCACTCCACCTTTTTTATCCAAATGGCCTTCTTGAATTTGTTTCAATATCAACGGCGCACCTCCACTATCACCATTACGACTTAAGTCAGCACCACCAAAAACAACAACGACATCTCCGGGATCCTGACCTTTTATATCAACGAACCTGGTAGGATTATTGAATGCATAAGAATAGTTCCCTATTGATTCATATTTTTCTCCGTGTGAATCTGTGACACTCCATCTTCCAATCACCGGATCATAAAATCTTGCCCTGTAATCATACAACTTTTCCTGGTCTTGTTTTTCTTTACCGTTATACTGGTACTTGTTCTCTGTACCGATCAAACTTCTCTGGATGTCCAAGCCAAAGGCATAATAATCTGTTTCCTGGATTTTTCTGGCTAGTCCTCCACTAATATCAAAGTACACTCTTCCGTTACCCAGGTGATCTGCAAGCGTGTATTCGTAAGAGTAACTCGTTGCACTGTTGCGCACCACCCGTCCCTCTGCTGTGGATACAAACTTTAATACGCCACTCTCGTATTGGATGCCCCGAATATACTCATTATTCAAACTAATGGAAGGTACCTGCTTACTCAATTTATTGCCTGTGGCATCATAGGTATAGTTCACCGCTGCTGCACCTGCAGTCATCGTGGAGGGCAAATTTAGATAATTATAAGTGATTGAGGTCAGATTGTTTGTGCTATAGGCAGCATTGCTTCTGGAGCTGATGTTTCCGTTCAGGTCATACGTATAACTTGTTGTTCCTGGCAACTGGAAAGCAGCACTGGTGTTTGTGGTGGTGCTGTCTAACACATTATCCAACCGGTTGCCCGTAGTGTAGGTGTATTTCAACTGATCGACCAATGCTCCTGCCTGTTTCCGCTGTAAGCGGCTAATGTTGCCCATCACATCGTAACCGATCAGTTCGTTGTGGTTCTCGTCACTGATTGCTGAGTTCAAACGGTTGAGCCTGTCATAGATATAGTTGTAATACTTTCCTGTGCCCCACTCCTGACGGCTGATGTTCCCATTGTACTGACTAGTGACACCAGTAAGGATATCTTCGTATTTTAGGTTTTGGGTAAACAAGGGCGCACTCTGGCTTTTTAACCAGCCCCGTGGGTTATAGGCATAGCTAACCGTCTGGGCAAAACTGCTACCAGAATTCGTACTATAGAGCTGTTTATTTGTTAATTGCCCTACCTCATTGTAGTTTTTCCGGCTCAGCAATACCTCTGCATTGGTTGTGGAGATGTTATCTCCTGTCTTTTGATATTTATCCTTCGCACGTCCCCGGTAGTCGTAGGTATAACGGTTGGCCGCATAGAGCTGCTCGGTGCCATTTACATAATGACGACGTGTACTGGTCAATACTTCACCTACAAAACTGTAAGTGTTGGTCACATCGTCATAACTGGTGTTGGAAACTGCCGCTCCTTTATAATGCTGCTGGATACTCCGAACTACCCGGGCTTCATTATCGTAGTAATTCACCGTCCACAGCATTTGGGAAGTGCCCAATACGTTCACCTGGCTGGCCGTAAGCAGCGACTTGGTCATCGAGCTATAAGAAGCTGACTGATTGAATGGGGCCACTGCAGGCAGCCCGGGGATATTATAATCGTCGTAATAATTTAAACTCAGTGTAGCAGAAACATTCGTGGTTGGCCAGCATTGGTTACTGTAACCATTACCTGTCCCTATCCTGTTCTCCCACAATGTGATCGTGGATGGTTGTCCGTCTATTGTCGCTTGCAATGCAGAACGATAGTTATAATTGGGGGTACTGACAGAATAAGTGTAGATCCCGGTTTGAATCACCCGGCCAAAGGCGTCATATTTATTGAACTGCCAGTCTTGAACCGATCTACTTCGCTGAACGGCATCTTGACTAGCCACCACCTGGTCCAGCTTGTTGTACACCATAAACTCCCAGCCCTTGCCTGGGACCTTTTTTTCAATCAGACGTTTTCTTCCATCGTAACGGTACTGATAACAAAAGTTATCCAGGGTAGTCTGTACAGGCACAGCGACTGCATCGGGGCTGGCCCCTGGCGGAAGTACAAAACTCAGGTTCCCCAGATCATCATACACATAATAGGTAGACAGGGTTTCTATAGTTGTTCCGATTAGATTAAAAAAGCGCTTCAATACCACCCGGTCTTCCTTATCCTTATATTCCTCTACAGTACCGACCTTTCCATCGGTAGAGGTCCAGTTCTCGTCTCTACTGATGGAAAGGTGCAATTGGTTTGCCCCATAGTAGCCTGTACCGGACAGCGTCCTTTCATGTTCATGGCCTGCTCCGGCAACCACATCGGCATTATACATCCGTACCGCAAATCCGGTTGTTGAGTAAGCGATAGAGCTGTTGTTACTTCCATAAGCTATAGTGGCGGTTCGTCCGGTGGTCGCAGTACGGCTTGCAGCTGGTTGCCAAACCGAACCCGGAGCCCCTTGTTCAACGACACGGTTTAACGGGCTGGCTTCAAATACTGTTTTTGAAAAAGCAGCACCTGGCATAACAGTTACGCCGGGCGCCCCCCAGCCAACGGGATTGGTGGGATCGGTATAAAAACTAGTCTGTTCTGTGACCGCATTGACTTTATAGCTGCCGTTACTGGCCGCTACCGTACCAGAATAAGGCAGATATTTCTTGTCCTCCCGGCCATAAGTATCATAGGCCATAGGCGTAATTACGTCCCTTAACGTAGGACTCCCTTTTACCTGTATAGCCTGCAAGGGTCTTCCCAACCCATCAAAATACTGAATATCGGCCTGTACTTTGGAAATATCTGAACCGGCAGAAATAACTGCCGCATCAGAAGTGAGCCCGGCCTGGTTTGGCGTATAAGTCAGAACGTAGTTCTGATCCTGGCTCGCCTGGACGGCACTTGGTGCGGCGCCCGTCACAGCAAGATTTAAGGAAAATACATTACTGCTGTTGGTGGTATTAAAGGCCTGGATCTGGTAGTTCGCCGCAGCGGTAATTGTTGCCGGCGTGCCTGAGATGGTACCATTTGCATTGTTGAAACTCAGACCTGCAGGCAGGTTGGGGTAAATGTTGAATGCAGAGGTGGCAATCTTACGGATCATGTTATTGGCATTCTCTGCCAGGTAGAGATTGCCCTGGCTATCAATCGAAATTCCATAAGGACCGTTATAACGGACCACTGATCCGGTACCATTCACTGATCCGGCTGTTGTTGTTCCTGCAAAGCTGGTCACCACGCCGGCCGGGGTGATCTTACGGATCATGTTATTTAAATAATCTACAACATATATATTTCCTGCAAGGTCTACAGCCACACTGTTGACATAGTTAAAACTAGCAGCTGTTCCTGTGCCATTGGCTGAGCCTATCGAGCCACTACCGGCTAAGGTTGATACTACACCGGAACTGATCTTTCTCACCATATGGTTGTAGCGGTCTGCAACATACAGTGCTCCCGCCTGGTCAAACGCAACACCCATGGGTTTATTAAAACTTGCGGAGAGCGCGGCCCCATTGCTGGCACCCTGAGTACCGCTTCCTGCGAAATTACTCACTACACCTGCCGGGGTGATCATCCTGATTTTATTGTTGTAAGAATCGGCAACATAAAGGTTTCCTGAACCATCAAACGCCAATCCTATTGGGTAGTAGAAACTGGCGGCTGTGCCTGTTCCATTGGCAGAGCCTATCGAACCGCTACCCGCAAATGTAGTCACCACGCCTGCCGGGGTAACCTTTCGGATCCTGTGGTTCTGCTGATCAGAGACGAATACATTTCCTGAAGCGTCCACCGCCAAAGCCGCTGGGTGCTGGAAAACGGCGGCTGCCCCCGTACCATCCGCATAACCCCCATAACCTGATCCAGCCAGTGTGGTCACCACTCCAGCGGGGGTAATTTTACGGATCTGATGGTTATCTCCATCTGCGACATAAACATTTCCGGCAGCATCTACTGCCGTATTTAAAGGGTTATAAAAACTGGCAGCGGTACCTGTTCCATTGGATGCCCCAGCAC
>NZ_QAIL01000041.1 GCF_003061025.1 Pedobacter sp. HMWF019
TTTTCATCTCAATTACTGTATGTTTAAGTTAAGTAATTGCCCCGATTTTTTCGACTTTTCAGCGGTCCGGTTTTTCGGGGGGAGGTCAATTATTAATAGATTATAATAAGCATTCATAACTTTAGCCAAATACTCGAAATCCGGTCTGCACCCAAGAAAATATGTTTTCAAGATCGAACATCAGGGCCTGAAGCTCTTCGCGGAAGGTCCAGAGAGATCTGAAAACATATTTTCGCTCCCCATTACTCTAAATAAGATTTAACGCAAACGTTTGTCTGAACAACCCGAACTTCCTTATTTTTTCGTAGAACGCCCCAATCCAATCCCCCATTTCCAACCCAAAATCAAAAACCCACCCAATTCCAGCAACAAACCCAAACCAAAAGCCACAAAACTCCTAACATCAGAATCTTTAAACCATAAAAAATTCTCTTTTAGACAACACAAACCCAATTTCCGCCTCACCCCATAACACTTACTCAAACGTTTGTGCTTAATCTTTTCATTTTATTTTTGGATTCAGTGGCTAGTTTAGTTTTCAATCGGGCTAACCTAAAACCAACTGATGATGGATACCAAACATCTAACCGAAACAGATGTGCACGATCTTTTTATCGCACACTACTCCAAATTGGTTCACTATGCAGCAAAGTTTGTTTCTCAAGAGCAAGCCAAAGACTTAGTACAAGACGTATTCCTACAGTTGCTAAAAAAATGCGGCACCCTAACCATTGCCGGAAAGCTGGAACATTACGTATACAAAGCCATCAAGAACAAATACCTCGACTACGTTAAATCACAAAACGTACACGGAAAATATGTAGATCAGATCCTTCGCCTCAATTTAGACGAACTCAGCTATTACGATCCCTCAAACCATCAGAGTTTACTATTAAATGAAGATGAAGCCGCCCTATTTCAAGCACTGGAGAGCCTGCCAGATAAATGCCGTGAAATTCTTATCTCAAAATTCATTTACGGCAAAAAAACCATTCAAATCTCCGAAGAGTTTAACATCTCTCCACGAACAGTGGAAACCCATGTGTACAAAGGGATGAAGCAGTTAAAGCTTGCCCTGCGCAATGTCAGCATGCTTTTCAACTTCCTCCTGTAAAAAACCAATATCGTTCTGCACCGTTCCAGGTGATCAAAAAATTTTTTTTTCTCCGATCAGTACGTAGTTTTTAAAAGCTCATCGTCTTCCTGGTATAAAACACACAAATGAAACAGGACGAAGCAACATACACACTCATACTAAAATACATTGAAGGAAAGGCCAGTGAGGAAGAAACGGCTGAATTTCTGCAATGGATAGATCAGAGCCCGGAAAATAAAATCCTGTATTTTAAAATCAAAGATGCGGCAGAAGCCCTCTCGAAAAACGAAAGTCAGGTATCGGCCAATCCACAAGTATGGGCAAGCATCACCGAAAAATACAACAGAGAAGAAAAAACAGATAAAAAAGGGATAAAATTTCCAAAACTATGGAGGTATGCCGCTGCAGTAATACTCCTGGCCGGTGCAGCCCTGTTGTATTCCAGGCATGACAACTCAACATGGATCACCATTCAGGTGGCGAAGAATGAGGCCATGAAAAAGGTGCTCCTGCCCGATCATTCGCAGGTCTGGCTAAAACCGGGAAGTTCCATTCATTACCCCTCAAACTTTGAACAGGTAAGCCGGATCATCGATTTAAAGGGCGATGGCTTTTTTGAGGTTGCCAAGCAATTGGATAGCCATGGAAACAGGAAATCTTTTACCATAAAAACGGCTGCATTGAGCATCAGCGTATTAGGAACCTCCTTTAATGTACAGCAGCACGGAGAGGAAGAAGGTGTTGTAGTTAACACGGGAGTAGTCAGGGTAGAAACTAAGAACCAGGTAACCACCCTACATCCGGGCAACAGGGTTTTGCTTAAAAACAAACAGCTAATCCCTTCAAACGTGAATGCCAGCCTCTATAAGGGCTGGATGACTGGAAACTATGAATTTAACAACACCAGTATTGAAGAAATACGGGAATTACTGGAGCTGACCTATAACGTTACCGTAAAAATTGACCAGCCCGAACAATTTAAAAATATCCGCCTCTCGGGCAGAGTGGTGGCCAAAACAGAGCAGGAATTCCTGGAACTGCTCAAACCAATGTTATCCGCCTCTATTGTAAAACAGCAAAATACCATTACCATAAAACCGAACCGCCTATGATGAAACGCATGAATTAAAAAAACGCTTTCCGACAAACAAAAAAAATCCAACCAAAACCAACTAAATGAAGATAAGACCTTTACTCTTTGTAACAGGAATGGTATTCCTATGGCTAAACAACAGCTATGCAGGTAGTCCATTCCAGAAAATGCCGGCATTGGCAGACGGCAACTATGCCCACCAGTCTGCTCCGGCGAAGAAAAATCACCCGGTACGTTTAATCTTTAAAGATGCAGTAGAAGTACTGTTCAATAAATATCAGATGAATGTGGTGAGCAACCAACCTGAAGTAAACAGCCTGCAGATCGATGCAGCCCTGTTGAACATGCCAAAAGACCAGATCGAAACGGCCATCAGGAATTTTTTATTAAAATCGAATTATGAATTCAGAAAAGTTTCTGCAAATCAATTCATGATTTCAAAAAAGGAAACGGTAAAACCTATCCAGGAAAAAGAAAAAAGGTTTTATAAAGTATCCGGCATGGTGAAAGATGAGCTTTCAAAACCAATACCAGGTGTATCTGTACACGTGGCCGGCACCAGTAAAACAACAGCGACCAACGAAAATGGTAAATACTCTATTGATGTAGAACCGACCGACAATTTAGAATTTTCTTTTATTGGTTACAAGAAACAATCCGTTCCGGTAAGAAACAAGGTTGACATCAATATTACCCTGGAACCCGAGGATGGAAGTTTGCAGGAAATTGCGATCGTTGCCTATGGAAAACAGAAGAAAACCAGTCTTGTGGGTGCGCAGGTAACCATAAAGCCCGAGGAATTAAAACTTCCTGTCCGGGATCTTTCCTCCGCCATTGCCGGCCGTATGGCGGGTGTGGTAGCCTATACCAGAAGTGGAGCTCCAGGAGCCGATGCAACTTCCATTTTTATCAGGGGTATCGGAACATTTGCTTCCAGCCCGCAAGCCCCCCTTTTAGTGGTAGACGGTGTGCCAGACCGGAGCATCAACAACATCGACCCGGAAGATGTGGAAAGTTTTACGATCTTAAAAGACGCGGCCTCAACGGCCATTTATGGTACGCGTGGTGCCAATGGTGTCATCATCATCAATACCAAAAAAGGTAAAGCCGGCAAACCTCAAATTAACGCTGAGCTGAACCAGGCCATCAATAAATTTACAGATCTGCCTAAATTCATTGACGGACCCAATTTTATGCAGCTGTATAATGAAGGCTTAACCATGCGTGGAAGAACCCCGCTGTACACCCAGACACAGATCGATAAAACAGCAAGTGGAGTCGATCCGGATTTATACCCTAATGTAAATTGGTACGATGTTTTATTCAATAAATATGGACAGAACAAACGTGCAACACTAAACGTGAACGGCGGCTCCGAGAGTTCCACCTATTACATTTCCGTGGGTTATTTTGGAGAAACAGGTTTATTTAAAACAGATAATATCCAGAGCTACGATGCCAAATTATCTTATGACAGATTCAATTTTACCAGTAATGTGGATGTCAATGTAACCAAAACCACCAAACTGGCTTTGGGAATTAACGGCTATGTGGGCACCAGGAACCAGCCCAATTACGGCACCGACGAAATTTTTGCGCTCGCAACCGCATCCGCTCCACACGTTATACCTGCGCGTTATTCCAACGGACAATGGCCGCAGCTGGCGGGTACTTTATTTAGCCCTTATATGGCGCTTACCCAATCAGGTATTACCAATAATTCGACCAGTACGATCCGTTCCAACATAAAAGCAACGCAAGATTTAAGCATGATTGTAAAAGGCTTAAACTTTTCCACCATGTTTGCTTTTGACTTAAACAATTACATCAATTACACCCGCGCCCGCGTATTGCAAACCTATTGGGCAACCGGACGCGATGCCAATGGAAATTTAATCACTCAGATCACCTCTCCTGGCACAAACGATCTGGCTTTCGGCACATCGCGGTATGGGGATAAAAGGTTTTATACAGAAAGTTCCTTAAACTACTCTAATAAATTTGGCGATCATGATATTGGCGGATTGTTATTATTTAACCAGTCAAACTATACAGATGCGACAGCCAATGTTGAAAATTACGGCTACAAAGCAGCCATTCCCTACCGTCAGCGAAATTTTAACGGCCGGGTAAGTTATGGCTATAAAGACAGGTATTTTGCCGAGGTGAGTGCCTCTTATTCGGGCTCTGATGCCTTTATTCCCAGCAGAAGATATGGATTTTTCCCTGCCATAGGCGCAGGCTGGATTGTCTCCAATGAAAAATGGTTTGAGCCGCTTAAAGACGTAGTTTCTTATTTTAAACTCCGCTACAGTTATGGTGCATCCGGAAACGCAGCGGTGAACAACGCCAATTTTAGATTCCTTTACCTCACCACCTTAGGTTCTTCAGGATCTTATTCTTTTGGTGAACCGGGATCCATACAAAGCGGAACCGGCTATAACGAATCGCGTATCGGCGGAGATGTTAAATGGGAAAGTTCTTACCGCAACAACCTGGGTATAGAATTGAACTTTTTAAAGAACGATTTACAATTAATCGTCGAGCTGTTCAAAGAAAGACGTGAAGGCATACTGTTACCTAACTATGTTATCCCTTATAACTCCGGTTTTACCATCGGCAATATCCCCTACAACAACATCGGTAAAACGAACAACAAGGGGATCGATCTTACCCTGAATTATACCAAGAACTTTAGAAACGAGAGCTTTTTTAGTTTTAGGGGAACCTTTAACTACAACAAAAACCTTGCACTTTATGATGGTCAACCGCCTTGGAGATATGATTATCTCAACCGTATCGGGCAGCCCATCAGCCAAAGATTTGGATATATTGCCATGGGTTTATTCAAAAGTCAGGATGAAATCGATAACGCCGCGGTGCAGGCGGGAGATGTCAGAGTGGGAGACATCCGCTATAAAGACTTAAATGGCGATGGCATCATCAACAGTAATGACCAAACCGCTATTGGTTATGGCGCTACACCACGCATTATTTACGGATTAAACTTTGGCGGCGGTTTTAAGGGCTTCGATATTGCCTTGTTTTTTCAAGGAGCAGCCTTAGTTGATTTCAATTATGCAAGTGGTTTTGGTACCACCCCATTCTCTCAGGGCTCCAGCTATGGCAACATGTATACGCAGATACTGGATAGATGGACGCCCGACAATCCAAATCCAAGACCTTTTTATCCGCGTTTATCGACCAATCAGGATGCCACTACAAATTACTATACCAGCACCTGGTGGATCCAGAGAGCCGATTATCTTCGTTTGAAAAGTGCGGAGCTTGGTTATACGCTCAAAGGAGAATGGATGAAGAAAGCAGCCATTAAGAAAATCAGGATTTTCACGAACGGAACCAATCTGCTTACATTTTCGAAGTGGAAGTTCTGGGATCCGGAACTTGGCGATGGCCGGGGCGCTACTTATCCCAACATCACCACTTACAATTTAGGTCTACGTGTTAATTTTCAATAGTAAGAAATCATGAAAACGATTAAGATAAAACTAACGGTACTGACTGCATTATGCCTGGTGCTTCTGCTTCCAACCAGTTGTAAAAAAGGCTTTTTTGATGCTGTTCCTGATAACCTGGTTACCGTTGACGGGGTATTTCAAAACAGGGCACAAACAGAAAAATGGTTAACCGGTTTATATGCATCCATTCCAGACCCCTGGGATATGCCCTATAATTATACCAGCGCAATTACCTGCGATGAAATGGATGCCAGCAACTGGACCAACCCCGCTTTAAACAGTGGTGCGATCAATGCAGATGCAAATCCCTCGGGTCAAAATGCGTATTATGAAAAAATAAGGTTGTGCACCATTTTCTTAGAAAATGTAGACCACAATGAAGAGATAAAAGCATTGGTAAATGGCGCCGACCTGATCAAACAATATAAAGGCGAAGCACAGTTTTTAAGAGCTTATTATTATTGGTTACTCATGAAACAAGTAGGCCCGGTGGTCATCTCACCACTAAAATCAGCCACTCCCGAAGATAATTTTCAAATTCCGAGAAGCTCCTGGGATGAATGCGTGGCCTTTGTTTTGGCTCAGATCACCGAAGCGGAGAATAATTTACCGCTCAACAATTACATCACCGGAAGTACGACCGATCTGGACGTGACAAAAGCTGGCCGCATCAATAAGATCATTGTAGGTGCGGTAAGATCCCAGATTTTATTGTATCATGCCAGTCCTTTGTTTAACGGAAACACAGAATTATCAGACTTTAGAAACCTGGACGGCAAACAACTCTTCAATCAAACTTACAATGCTGCAAGATGGAAAAATGCCGCAGATGCCGCCAAAGCAGCGATTGATCTGGCCGAAGCCAATGGAAAATCCTTGTACAAAGCCACCGATGCCAATCCCTTTAAAGCCGCATTTTTATCCTGCAGGGATCTATTCTGGAATGGCTGGAAAGCAGAAGGTATATGGTTAAGATCTTCTACCGCCATCTCCGGCTCCTGGGAAGCATCAGCAGCCCCACGCTCTACGCAGGGAACCGCTTACAACGGCCTTGGTGTGGTACAAAGCCTGGTAGATGATTTTCGGATGGCCGATGGGTCAAATATCAATTCAAATGCAGCTTATAAAGAAAACACCTACACTTCTACCGCTACCGATTATTATGTAGCAGGCACCAATACGATGTACACCAACCGCGAGCCCCGTTTTTATGCAGATGTGACCTTTAATGGAGCCGTAAACCCAGGGATAGCAAAAACCGGTGCGAATAATGCCAGAGTGGAGTTCTTTAACTCAGGAACATCGGGCAAAGCTGGTGCACCCCGCGACTGGCCGAAAACAGGTTACACCGCCAGAAAAAATATCCATCCAACTTTTAGCATGAGTCCTTCAGTTACAGTAACAAGGCCTGCCATGCTGATCAGACTGGCAGAATTGTACTTGAACTATGCAGAGGCCTTAAATGAGAGCGATCCTGGAAATTCAGATGTATTGAAATACCTGAACTTAGTGCGGAGCAGGGCCGGTTTACCTGCGCTAACCAGCGATTTGGGGCAATCAGATCTACGCACACAAATCAGGCTGGAAAGAAGGATAGAATTGTGTTACGAAGGTGGGCACAGATTTTATGACGTTCGCCGCTGGAAAATCCCAAATCAAGCCGGATCAAATCAAGGCGGGGCTTTTTACGGGATGAATATGGATGCAGGGACCAGCTTATCCGATCCAAATTTCCATGTGCGTACTGTAGCCTTTACCAGAGCCGCATGGCAGCGTAAATTCTATTTCCTTCCTTACGGACAAAATGAGATGGACAGAAACAAACAACTCGTTCAGTTTCCTGGATACTAACCCTTTAATTTAAACTCCATGTATCTTAAAAATATAAAGAACCGCTTTTTAATTTGGCCGGTATTTCTTTTAGCCTTCTCCGCTTGTAAAAAGAATACTTCCTATTCAGAAGAAACAGACTCAAAATTAAATGCAGCAATTTTTGTTGCCAGAGCAAATACAGGCTTGCAGAATTTGAACATCTTCCCTTACTCAGATGATGCCAGAACATTTAAGTTTAATGCGCAATACGGCGCCCTCGGCTTACCCGCTAACGCTATAAATGTAACTTTTGAAGTAGACAATCGTGCTTTTGACAGTTTGAATGTGATCCGGAAAAACAACGGATTGGCTTTATACGAAAAATTCCCCGCCGATGCTTACACGCTGGATAATCTAAATGTGAGTATCCCTCAGGGAGATGTCTCTTCTAATTTTGTAACCTTAAAATATTTCTCCAGAAAATTTGATTCCGCTAAAGATTACCTGCTGCCAATCAGCATCAAAAATGCTTCGGGTTATACGATTAATCCAACAGTAAAAACGGTTTTAATTGTAGCACCCAAACTTGCTGAAACCTTGGCTTCAAAAACCGGCTGGACAGCTACTGCTGACACCGAAGAATTAACGGGCGAAGGCGCGGTGAATGGCAGGGCCGGAGCGGCAATTGATGGCGACATCAGCACTTACTGGCATTCTATGTGGTCGGGTTCTGAACCTCCTTATCCACATTGGCTGATCATTGACATGAAAAAGGAGAATTTTGTTACCCGTGTTGATCTTGCACCCAGACAAAACAACAGCAATGGCTTTATCCGCTTTGATCTCGAGGGCAGCACCGATAATACCAACTGGGTATCCTTAGGAAAGAACCTGAACATGGACCCTGTTGTAAAAACATTTCAACGCTATCCGATAACTCCAGCGTCCTACAGGTACATCAGAATTACCATGCTGGAGGCCAGAACTGCTGCTGCGAAATCGACGCACCTGGCCGAAGTGAACGTCTATAAATACTAAGCAGATATACCTATGAAGAAGATGATTAGTTTATTATTGATGAGCAGTCTGGCAGTTTCCGCTTGTAAAAAGGAAATTGTTCAGTCTGCTCCTAATGCAGTTAAGGCCGAAAGCACAGCCGCAGGACTGTCAGTTTCCGGACCAACACCAGGAACATTTACTTCGGATAAAGCCAGGAACCTGAACCTTGTATATTTTGTGCCAAATGATGTAAGCCCGGTTGCCAATTATCAAAGCCGTTTAAGTGCCTTGATGATCTGGACTCAAGACTGGTACAAAAATCAAATGAGCTTAAATGGCTATTCCAACAAAACTTTTGGAATGTATGTGGATGCCAACAGAACAAACGTCAAAATTATTACGATTTATGGTACTAAAGGCAAAGCGGATTACTCTTACGATACAGGTGCAAATAATGTGAAGAGCGAAGTCAATAGTTATTTTACTGCGCATCCGGAAGATAAAACCAGCGACCACTTCTTAATTATTTTACCCCGCTACCTCATTAAATCTGATGGCAACCCAAGTGGTGGCCCCTTTTTTGGTACGGGTACCTGGTGTTATGCACTGGATTATGAAGAAATGGACGTTGCCAATTTGGGTAAAACAGATGCTTTGGGAAATCGCTTTAGCGTTTGGTTCGGCGGAATGGTACATGAACTTGGACATGGATTAAATTTGCCGCACAATTGCCAGAAGGTTTCTGAAAATAACGATCCAAATAAAGGGATGGCACTCATGTGGGCTGGAAATGGAACTTTAGGTAAGTCTCCTACTTTTTTAACCGCAGCTGATGCAGCCACCTTAAATGCGAATCAGATTTTCAACAACGACAGCAAAACCTATTATGGAACTGTAAACGCCGGCATAACGAAGATTCATGCGCAATATTCCTCTTCTAAACAGGCGATTGTGCTTTCCGGGCGTTTTAAAACGGACACCAAAGTGAACAGCATTTTGTACTATAACGACCCTGATGTGAATAATGAAGGAAAAGGTGTAAACCACGATTATAATGCAGTAACCTGGGAGTCTAAGACCATAGGAACGGATAGTTTTTATGTAGAAATGCCAGTGAGTGAATTTAAGTACAAAGATGGCAATCCCTACGAACTAAGGATCCGCCTGGTGCATGAAAACGGAACAATCAGCCAGAGTTCCTATGATTATGCATTTGTAAATAATATTCCGGTGCTCAGTTTTTCCAGCAGAAATGAACTGAGCAAAGTGGGTTGGCTGGTTGCTTCATTCAGTTCGGAGGAAACCTCGGGTGAAGGGCCGGTTAGTGGCAGGGCGAATGCCGTCATTGATGACAATCCATCTACCTACTGGCACTCCCGCTGGTCTGGAACAGCGGCCTCCTACCCCCATGAAATTGTTATTGACATGGCTGCTCAAAAGACTTTACAAGGGATCAGTTTAACCCAAAGAAGCGGTTTACAGAGAGCGGTTAAAGATTTTGAAATCCTAACGAGTACAAATGGAACAGCCTTTACCTCCGAAGGTAATTTTGTTGCAGCAAACTCCAATGGCCCTCAATATTTTAACTTCACAAGCACGAAATCAGTACGTTATTTTAAGATCATTGCTAAGTCTGCCTATGATGGATTGCAATTTGCATCCCTGGCAGAACTAGGCGCTTTCTAATTGCAGTACCCCCAGAATTCAAATGCTTTTTGGGGGTACTTTATCATTAAGGCTTCTTTCCATACTGTTGTTCAACCGGAATTTGAACCGTGTTTTTCGTGGTCATCGCACTTGGCGCCATATAAGTACAGTTCAATTTAAAATCCGGGTTTTTATGGAAATATTCTATCCGGAACGGATAAAATCCTTTTGACAAGGGCAATATACAAGAGTAATCTCTCTTGGTATAACCCCCATCCCAGGTAACCATTAGCTTATTATCGATATAAAGCTTTGAGCCGGTATCTGCCGTGAAGAAAAACAGGTAATAGCCCTCTTCTTTACTTTCGAACACCCCATCGATAACCAAAGCATAATTATTTTTACGAGGCAGCTTTTCAGGATCAAAATTTTTGTCTGTAATTCCTGTTTTTACCGGTTTTAAGTTTTTCAGATCAGGCATCTGCTCCCAATTGCCCTCATAATACGCGTAGTTAAAGCCTCCTTTTTGCAAATTACCAGGATTGGAACTGGCTGCACGTATCTTCTCTGTCGTAAAAATGCCTTTGGTCAGCTGATCATAGCGGCTCCGGTTGCCAAAGGATTTATAGGTCACTGCCGCAGGCCCGGTTACTTTAATTTCAAAATGGGATTTTGGCGAGGACAAGGTAGGTACCGTTCCGTCAATCGTATAATGCACCTGATTCGTATCGCCTAAAAATATAATCGGAAAAGGTTTGTTTTTCATCACAATACCACTCATCGGATGGATCTGAATATTATTGGTCAGCCCCTCATAAGTAAACCTCAAACCATCATAGCTGCTTTTCATCCGCACAGAACTATGGGTTTCACCTGTATATACATTCAGTTTCCATTTAAGGCTTGCAGGGGCTGCTTTTTTCAAAATCGTTTCCAATGTATCAATTCTCATATCTGTAAGCGCATCCTGCCGTCCGGCTATAAAAAGCGTCCTGTTTTGATCGGACAATGCAGGCAGTTTGTTCACCGCCATTTTAGCTACATAAGAATTGTCCCACCACATGCTGGGATCAACCGCGATATAAGATTTAAAAAGGTTGGGTTCGTTTAATAGCGTATACACCACAAACATCCCGCTGAGAGAATGTCCCCAAAGGGTATTATCCCCATTGGAAGGATAATTTTTATTGACATAAGGAATCAGCTCATTTTTGATAAAGCCCAAAAACTTATTCCCATCTCCGGAGCCCTTCCAGCTGTCTAGATGCGTAGGCGTGAGTTCCTTGTTCCGGTCTATCCCCATCACACTCACAATAATCGTTGACGGCATAAAACCCTCACCTTCCACAAACTTCTGCACGTTTTTGATCAAACCAGTATTCCAGTTGCCCCCGTCCAGCACATACAGAACATCATACTTATCCGCACTACCTGGTTTATAATCCGCAGGCAAAAACACCTGGATCATCCGCTCCTGGTTCAGTATCGTTGAATGTAAAGAATCCAGCTTACCCTTAGGGCCCACATTTAGCACAGTATCCTGCGCACGAACAACAGAAACGAAACAGAGCGCAATAAGGCAAAAAGCGATAAGAAAACGGAAACCTTTCTTCATTTGACCAGGATTTAAATAAGTTCTGAATATAAAACTGTTCTGACTATAAACAAGTAGCAGCTAAATTTATATCCGCCCATATGACACCGCATTACCACGTTATGTTACACGCTATCAACATAACGTCAAAACAACTCAATTCATCAAATGAAGAAAGAAGATTCTAATAGCTCTATATAGTTACCTCATAAAGAAAACCTCTTATCACCAACCGGAATCCGGATAAAAAGAACTTTAAACATCTGGCCAACAATTTCGTCAGATAGTTCCAATTGACCAGAAAGAAACAGGTTTATCTGCTCTTCACCCCCATCTATAGCAGGTAAATCTGTAGGCTTCATTTTAAACATCTCCAGCCTGCCTTTAACGATTTCAAAATTATGGAGCACAGGAAACTTCAGTTTGTGATTTTCAAATTCCCTGATCAACGGAAGTAAAACCAACAACTCCTCAAATTCAGGGGTACCTGGTTCTGCAGCAAAAATCTCCGATGCCCTGGACAATCCCTCCTCATACTCCTGCTCGTTTTGAAAACCCTCTCCTTTAGGTAATGCAGGCACCTCATAAATAGCGACAGGATCCCGCCTTTTTTCGTTCACCGTTGAAATTCCACCTGCTATAGTCGTAAAGGTAAAGGAATCCATTTCCGGATCCGTATAGGGCGCTGGCGGAGGCACAGCTATCGTCTCCGTAACAGACACTGTTCTGGTTACAGCATTCGGATAGTTTTTCAACACCTGTTTAAACTCACGATCCGCCTCTATTTTACGTTCCGCTTCATCTCCTACCCACTTAATCCTGTAGGTTTTTGTGTCGTAATTCACCAAATGTTTAACCCAATATTCTCCAATCCCAGTCCCAAATTCCCCACCTCCGCAGCCACTAAGGGGCTTTCCCTCATGGTCAAGAGAGTTCCATCTCGCTTGCTGGTATGGGAATTCTTTGAGCCAGGTTAACAAGGGTACTCGAGCTTCAGGGTGTTGTTCTATATAACTGGCTATTTTATTTGTTGCGATCAGATTCATAAGCGTCAATTAAATTATTCCTAATTTATGAAATCAAATCCAGTAAACAGGTATTTATGAACTCTTTGTAAAGAGCCTTAAAACCAACCGTCATTCGTGATTTTTCAAAATGCATGCTCTTGCTTCTTTCTGTAAGCCGTAGGCGATACCCCCATCAAACGGGTAAACATTCTGGTAAAATAATAAGGATCATGAATACCCAACATGATGGCAACATTTTTTACAGGCAGGTCTGTAAACGACAAATACTGGCAGGCATGCTGGATCTTTAAATGATTAAAATACTCTATCGGCGAGTAACCGGTTTTAGCCTTAAATATCGAAGAAAAATGAGAAACCGATAATCTCGAAAACTCAGCAAGTTCAGATAGTGTCACAGAAGTTTGGATCTTCTCTTTCATAAATCCCACACTGCGCTCCACAATGTCCTTTTCGGCTTTATGATCGGGATTAACAAATTTTCTTTCGTACATCAAAGAGGATAAAAAATGAGAAAAGGTCATACTTACATAGCGTAAGGCATCACTGCTGTACCCCATTTCAAGCGTATGATAAATATCATCAAACAAGGCCATCCGCTCTTCGTTATAAGCCAGTTTGGGCTGAAAATTAGCCGCATTTTTTAAGATGAGTTCAACGATATATCCTGCCAGCTCGCCTTTGAAGTGAATCCAATAAATTGTCCATGGTTTATGTTCACTCGCCCCATATCTGTGCGAAGAATTTTTAGGGATCACTACAAATTCCGAAGGGCCTATTTCTATTCTTTCTTTATTTATTTCCACCCAGCCATAGCCTTCCAGGCAATAAATAAGGATGTGTTGCCCTATGCCCGCATTGCGTTCCGCATAGTGAAACCGGGCTTTCGGATAATAACCGATGTCTGTAATGTGCAATTGCCTGGTAATGGCATCACTGTTTAAAAAGTCATTGATAATCTTCTTGGGAAGCACAATAAGCTTCTGGCCATTAAATCCCTCCCTTTTTCTAAAATCATTTGCTTTCATAACACAAACTTATAAGAATCAGAATAAAATCCATCATCTTCATAAAAACGACTATTTTTTTTGAACTGGTTTAGAGATAGGTTTACATTAACCAAGTATCCAGGCATGAACAGGAAATATGATCAACAACAAAATCACGTATAAACACTGGGGGAACCATATCGGAAAAGATGTTTTCCTTTTTAAAATACAGAACGAAAATGGCGCCTTCGTTGAACTTACAAATTATGGAGCCACACTGGTTTCCATTGTAGTTCCCGATGCTTCCGGCAAAATGGGGAATGTCATCTTGGGTTTCGACAGTTTTGAAGCTTATCTGGAAGATCGTTGTTATATCGGTTCTACAATAGGGCGTTTTGCCAACCGACTTGCAAATGCGCGTTTTGCTATCGATGGGAAGGCTTTTAACCTGGAAAAGAATGATGGTGAAAATACAAACCACAGTGGGTCACATGGATTTCATGCCAGAATATTCGATTTTAGTATCCAGAACGATGAACTTCATTTTCATCTGACCAGCCCGGATGGCGAGGGCGGTTATCCCGGCAATTTGAGTTTCGATGTGACTTATTCATTTACGGAAGACAACCAGCTTCAGATTCACTATACTGCAGAAACAGATCAAAAAACCTTTGTCAATTTCACCAATCATGCGTATTTCAATTTAAATAATGGAGCTTCCAAAATATTTGATCATCAGTTAAAAATTGCCTCGAAGACTGTTTTAGACAGTTCAGCAGATTATATTCCAACGGGTCAGATCATTCCTGCAGGCCCTATAACTTTCAATGGCCAAACGATTGGTGATTGTCTGGTTGAAGCCAAGCTGAAGGGTTTCAATACCTTTTATGTGTTTGATCCTTCCAGACAAGGCGATACAGTAGCGGTATTATCACACCCCGGTTCTGGCCGCCGGATGGAAATAAGCACCTCCTATCCCGGGCTGATGCTTTACACAGGTGATTACCTGGAACACTCCTATGAACCTTTTGATGGCTTATGCCTGGAATGCCAGTTTTTTCCGGATAGCCCCAACCATACACAATTTCCCTCCACCATACTTGAGCCGGGAGAACAGTATAAACAATATATTCACCTCAAATTTGACATCCAAGACCAAGCCATATGAGCGAAAAATCCATCACATTTAACAGCCGGTATATTATTGGCATCTCCTTCATATCTGCACTTGGTGGGTATCTGTTCGGATTTGATTTTGCTGTGATTTCTGGCGCCCTACCCTTTTTGCGGCCTCAGTTTATGCTCGATTCCCTATGGGAAGGCTTTCTGACAGGTTCTCTTGCCCTTGGTTGTATTGTGGGTTGCCTGATCGCCGGTAAACTTGCCGACAAATACGGAAGAAGGCCGGGCTTAATGCTTGCCGCAGTCATATTTGCCGTATCCTCTATTGGAATTGCCTTGTCCTTTGGCCTATCCTTTTTTATCATAATGAGGTTTATCGCGGGGATTGGGGTAGGTATGGCTTCTATGTTATGCCCCATGTATATTGCAGAAGTTTCTCCGGCAAAAGTTAGAGGAAGAAATGTAGCAATTAACCAGTTAACCGTAGTGATTGGAATATTGGTGACCAATATGGTCAATTATTTCCTGGCCGATACCGGTCCTGATGCCTGGAGATGGATGTTCGGTCTCGGGGCTATTCCATCCACCATTTTTCTTGTGGGGGTAATTTGGTTACCCGAAAGCCCAAGGTGGCTATTGAAAGATGGTCAGCAGGAAAAAGCCAAACAGGTTTTAAATAAAATTGGTTCGGCCTCTTTTGTAGACACCACCTTAACCGCTATTCATAAATCGCTGGAAGGCAGCCCCAAAAAACAAAATTACAAAGATGTATTTGAGAAAAGTGTACGTCCGGCTGTGGTGGTTGGGGTTATTCTTGCCATATTTCAACAGTTCTGTGGAATCAATGTGGTCTTCAATTATACCTCAACGATATTCGAATCTGTAGGCGCTGATTTAAACCGTCAGCTTTTTGAAACCATTGCTATCGGTGCGGTTAACCTCGTATTCACCTTATTGGCGATGTGGCAGGTAGATAAACTTGGCCGCAGACCTTTGATGCTTTTTGGCTCACTGGGTTTATCTGTGGTCTATATTATATTGGCCTTTCTTCTTCAAAATCATTACCCTGCCGGAATGGTCTCCATTTTCGTATTGCTGGCCATTAGTATGTATGCCATTTCCCTGGCACCGGTAACCTGGGTATTGATCTCTGAGATCTTTCCCAATAAAATCCGGGGTGTAGCTTCATCAGTAGCTATTGTTTCCCTCTGGGGGGCATATTTCATCCTGGTATTTACTTTTCCAATACTGGCAGAAAAACTAGGCGCCTATGGACCCTTCTATCTATATGCAGTGATCTGTTTCCTGGGCTTCCTGTTCATTCAAAAAAGGGTAAAAGAAACCAAAGGCCAGACTCTGGAAGAACTTGAAGACAACCTGATCAGACACTAAAGGCAACAACATCAATACAGAACAATTCTTACACAAATAAGTACACAACGAATGGAACAATTATATGTAAACGTTTGGGAAGAAAAGGTAAGCATACCCACTTATGGCGTTGGCAAACCGGAGAAAAACCCTATGTTTTTTGAGAAACGGATTTATCAGGGCAGCAGTGGTGCGGTGTATCCAAATCCGGTCATTGAAAAGATCTTTGATGAAAAAGCAGACAAGGAATACACAGGTTTGTTCTTAGAAAACGAGTATCTTAAAATTATGATTTTACCTGAGCTAGGCGGACGGATACAAATGGCTTACGATAAGATCAAACAAAGACATTTTATCTATTATAACCAGGTCATTAAACCGGCATTGGTGGGTTTAACAGGCCCATGGATTTCAGGAGGTATAGAGTTCAACTGGCCGCAGCACCACCGGCCAAGTACATTTGATCCGATAGACTACAAAATCGAAGAAAATGCCGACGGCAGCAAGACAGTTTGGGTAAATGAACTGGAGCAAATGTTCCATACCAAAGGTATGGCTGGCTTTACCCTGTATCCAGACAGGGCCTATATTGAGATCAAGGCAAAATTATTTAACAAGTCAAATCTGCCGCAAACTTTTTTATGGTGGGCAAATCCTGCAGTAAAAGTAAACGATGATTATCAATCGGTTTTTCCACCCGATGTAAACGCCGTTTTTGATCATGGTAAACGTGATGTGTCTACCTTTCCAATCGCAACGGGTACCTATTACAAGGTAGATTATGCCCCAGGCACAGACATTTCCAGGTATAAGAACATTCCCGTGCCCACATCCTACATGGCCATCAACTCAGAATATGATTTTGTTGGAGGATACGAACACGACAGCCAGGCTGGATTGCTTCACGTAGCCAATCACCATGTTTCACCAGGTAAAAAACAATGGACATGGGGCCACAGCGACTTCGGCCAGGCCTGGGACAGGAACCTGACCGATGAAGATGGCCCTTACATAGAGTTAATGACAGGTATGTTTACCGACAACCAGCCTGATTTTACCTGGTTAATGCCAAATGAACAAAAGCGGTTTACCCAGTATTTTATGCCTTACAGAGAACTGGGCGTGGTTAAAAATGCCAGCAAAGATATTCTGCTGGCCATTGACAAAAGCGGGGATAAAGTAACGCTTAAACTATATGTTACCTCGGTTCAGCAAGACATTGATATTTCTCTGAGTCATCTTGGGACAAGCTTGTTCAATGAACGGTCAAACCTTGACCCCAAAACGGTTTATCTTAGAGAGATTACCATCGCCCCTTCCATAGAAGAAGCGGAGCTTTTATTGGTCCTGACTTCAAAGCAAGGCAAGGAATTACTCCGGTATGAGCCTGCAAAGAACAAGAAAAATGAAATCCCTGAACCTGCAAAGCCAGCGCTTCTTCCAGAGGAAATAGACAGCAATGAGCAGCTTTTCTTAACCGGCCAACATTTAGAGCAATACCGCCATGCCACCTACAGCCCTGTTCCATACTATGAAAAAGCGATTGAAAGAGATCCTAAAGACATCCGAAGCAACAATGCGCTTGGTTTGTGGTATATAAGAAGGGGTCAGTTTGCCAAAAGCGAGGCTTATTTTAGACGGGCAATTGAAACCAGTACGCAGCGCAATCCTAATCCATACGATAGTGAGCCCCATTATAACCTTGGACTTTGTTTAAAGTATATGGGTAATCTCGAGGAGGCTTATAAATATTTTTATAAATCTACCTGGAGCAATGCCTGGAAAGATACCGGCTACTTTGCCTTGGCCCAGATTGATCTATCCAGAAATGAACTGGAGCTTGCACTGGAACATATTCAGCAGGCCATTGACCATAATGCCAATAACAGCAAGGCTTATGTTTTAAAAACTACTATTCTCCGTAAAAATGGCGATTTTGAACGGGCATTATCAGTGTGTACGGATGCTTTAAAAAGAGATCCTTTTAACCTGGGGATATTGTATGAGCAAACGCTATCGCACCAAAAGTTACACCAGGATACAGAAGCCGCCGCAACATTAACTCAACTTGTAACCCTCTCCCGAGGATCGGCACAGAATTATTTGTCTTATGCCATTGATTATGCCGCAGCGGGTTTATTTACCGAAGCATCGGCATTTTTGGTCCATGCACTTTTAGGAACAAACACCAGCCCACTCGTCTATTATTATCTGGGCTGGTTTAGCCATGAACTTGGGAACCGGGAAGAAGCACAAACCTGGTTCCAGAAAGCCGCAGAAGCAGATTCTTATCTTTGTTTTCCAAACAGACTGGAAGATATTAAGGTACTGAAGCTTGCCATGACCGTCAATCCATTAGATGCAAAAGCCCCCTATTACCTGGGCAATTTGTTTTACGACAAAAGACAATATCAGGAAGCGGTAGCCAATTGGGAGCATTCCATGAAACTGGATGATACTTTTCCAACAGTGATACGAAACCTTGGCATTGCTTATTTTAACAAATTGAACAATCCTGAAAAGGCCCTGCAGTGTTTTGAAAAAGCGTTTGCCCTTGATCCATCAGATGCGCGCATTTTAATGGAACTGGATCAGCTTTACAAAAGACTAAACAGAACTCCGCAAACGCGTCTTCAGTTCTTAACCGCCCATATAGAAGTGGCCAATCAAAGAGATGATCTCTACCTGGAGCGTATTGCCGCGCTTAATTTCTCCGGCGATTATGAGGATGCTTTGTCTTTAATCCTAGTCAGACAGTTTCACCCATGGGAAGGTGGAGAAGGAAAGGTATCCGGACAATACATTTATAGTCTTGTCCAGCTTGCTAAAAAAGCCATTATAGACGGAAACTATGAGCAGGCTATTACTTTCCTCGAACAAGCGCAGCACTACCCTGTTAACCTTGGCGAAGGAAAATTATTCGGTGCACAGGAAAACGATATCTTTTACTGGCTGGGTTGTGCTTACCAGGGCTTGAAACAAACTGATCTTGCAAACAATTATTTCATAAAAGCAACCATAGGCCTAGATGAACCCTCCGCAGCCATGTTCTATAATGACCAGCAGCCTGATCAGATTTTTTACCAGGGTCTGGCATGGATCAAGCTTGGTGAACAGGACAAGGCTGGAAATATCTTCAAAAAATTGATCGCCTACGGAGAAGAACATGGCAATGACGAAGTGAAGGTAGACTACTTTGCGGTGTCCCTACCTAATCTGCTTCTATTTGAAGATGATTTATCCTTAAGAAATAAAGCGCATTGTTATTTCATGCAAGGTTTGGGTTATGTGGGTCTGGAAAAGCCCGCAGAAGCCAAAGACTTTTTATCGAAGGTACTTGAACTGGATGCAGAACATCTGGGCTCAAAAACTCATCTGATGATGTTGGTTTGATTATAATTTAAACCACAGCACCAGGTAAAGCATCAGTCCCAATCTGCTTCTCAAAATTTTCAAAGCTCTTTTGATCTGTGTGCTTACCGTCTGTTCTGATATCCCCAACTGGGCCGCAATTTCTTTGTGGCTCAGATTGGATACCCGGCTCATTAGAAACACTTCCCTCATTTTCTCCGGCAGGCCTGCAATTTCCCTATCAATAACAAACTGTAACTGCTTTTCCCTGATCGGATAGTCTGTGGTACCTTCCCAGTCTTGGGCAAAACGACTCAAAGAAACAAAATACCTGGATTGGACATCTTTATGACCAACAAGGTCCTGAGCCAGATGTTGTACGATTTTATTTAATAATTGTATCTTTGGTAATACAACGAAAGATTTTTGGTTAATCTAACTCGATAAATTCATATCCTAACAAATCAATTCCTGGATTTTTAATGTAACGTTTAGCAGTTTTGTATGGAACTCCTGTTTCTCTTATAAATTCAGCAAGGGAGTTATAGATCCTTCCATCTGCCAATAATTGGATCCGTCTTTTTCCTTTAGCAGAAAGGGGTTCATTATGCTTTCCTTTTAAGATAGGATTATCGTTATCATCAAGGAAAGCAAATCTTAATCTTATTTTATTACAGTAGACAGATTTTGCATTACCCCTAGCACAGTTTGTTATTGCACTTGAATCAAGAGCATAGTGAATACCAGCATCTACTCCATTTCGAAATACATTATTATCATTCAAGCAAATAATTTTTCTAATTATTTTTTGTGCTTTATTACGATGCATGTCAGTTAGTTCCGGTTCCTTTGTTTCGTTATCGAAATATGCAATCCTCCACTTTTCTACATGAGTTCTTGTGCCCTTACATACGCTCGCTATATGGCTCTTTGATTTAATATTTAGTTTTTCACAAATCTCATTTAATGTTTTGAAATAAAAAATATCTTTCATTTCTTCATCGTCAACATACCAAGCAACATATTTAACAGAACCAATATTTTTAATAATATTAAGCCCTTTAGTTTGGCTTTCAGTTATTATTTCATTGCCTTCGCTATCCAAATAACAAAAAACCCATCTATTTTTTAGAGTGATATATTTTCCATTCGCATTACCTCCAATTGAACTTGCCGATATATTATATGCTTTTGACGCTTCCTCAACATTTTCATATATTTTTCCGTTAATTAAGTTTTTGACCCTTTGAGCTCTTTTACCTATGTAATATTTTTTTGAATGCCCCTCTGTAAGCATTGGATTGTCTGATAAGTTTAAGTAAGCATATCTGGTCCCATCCTTTGTCATTTTTCCAGTTGTGCAAGATAATCTTATTGTTGAAATAGCCAGATTTTCTAATTTCGACGCTTGTGATAGGCTCTCAAAAGTGTTATTGGATTTTAAGTTTATTACTGGCATTAATCGTCCACTATTCCTCAGAAAAGCCTTCCCGAGCTTGGATTTTTCAGATGACTGAAATTTATTCCCTCTGGTCCTATCAATTATTTCTTCAGAAAACAGCCTTTTTTTGCCTTCAGTTTTTTGGCCATGAGATACATTAAGTAGATCAATACTTGCGGCGCCAAATTTTTTAATTTGTTTCTTTTCCTCTTCAATTTCATTTTCAACTGAACATATCGCAATAATGCTCCACTTCCAATTGTCAAAACCATTCCCAATTAATGCAGTATGAAACAATGTTGTTCCCCCTTTTCTTGCAGAATCTTCGTGCTGTTTTCTCCTTGATTCTACAGCTTCTTGATGAGTCTTGCCTATTTGATGGGTCTTACCGATATATATGAGTTCTCGTTTTGTGGTACATTGAGCCATATATATTATTGATTCATTCTTTTTCATTGGTTATTTAATCTTAGATCTACATCTAACTTACACAAAATCAATACACTTAACAATAACAAAAATTACAAGAGACAAGAAAGCACTACTTTCTTTGTCTTTCTATGGGAACTTGAATTTACGGTTTTGGAAATACCTAATATGCTCTATATATTCAGAACAAAGCACGTTACGTCTGTAAAAACAGATCAATCTTTCGATACTTTGTCTCATTTTCACACGGATTTTCAATTTCCATGTTCTTATTTATTCTAAGGACTCCCTTGCAATCCAGTCAAGATAATTTTCCTGATCTACAGTTCATTTTTAAAAATTGGTTTAGTTGGCCGTCGCAATTTTCAAAAAAGCACAAAAAAGATTATTATAATTTAGGCCACATTACCAAATAAAGCATCAGCATAATCTACTTCAGTATGCGAATAAGTGTACTCATTCGGTTTCAAATTTCATCATCAAAGATACCCTTGTTTGGTAAAACTCAATATTAGCTCGAAGAATACTCAATTAAAGCTCCATAAAAGGGGGCTTTAATTGAACAAAGGGCAAGGAAGCACAGATTTACTGAACAACTATACTGCACCAAGGTATAAAGAAGGTGGATGTATTTTAGATTTTGGCTAATTTAATGGCGTACCTGATCTTTTCATCCAGGTCACCAGCAGCTTGTTCCAGCATCCCTAAACATTCCTGCAAGTCGGTATCGCCTGCTTTGAGTAATTCGACGAGGCCCAGTATACTCACCAGAGGCCCTCTAAGCTCATGAGATTGAATGTGCGCTATCTCCCTTAAGGACTCATTCTGTTGTATAATCACCTGCTCTTGCGCCTTATGCTGAGAGATATTAGAGGCATTGATCAGCAGACCTATAATTCTTTGCTCCGAATCCCTTACAGGGTCATAACAGACTTCTAAAAAAATGGACTCTTCATCGTATTCGATTTCCTGTTCCATTCTCACTCTATTTCCAAGTAAAGCTTTCTTACAGCTTAGATAAAACAGCTCCCTGGCCTGTGGATTAAGCAGATCCAGCATATGGGCTCCCCGATAGACTTCGATGCCGCTTACACCTTTAAAAAAGGCTGCACAGGTTTTATTATAGTCGAGTACCTTGATTTCTGTATCCAGTAATAGATGAATGCCGGATGAACTTTCAAAGAAAGCACGTTGCTGTGTTTTTACCTCATTGATCCGCTCCATTTCGAGGATTCTGACAATCTGCCGGCTCAGCAGTTCCATAGTTTCAATTTGCTTGGGAGCTAATCTTCCGCGTCTGATGTCCATGACACTTAAAGTGCCAACAATAAAATCTCCGCCTGAAATAATGGGTACGCTTGCAAATAAGCTAACACCTTTTGGCCAAACCTCATTTTCAGGGATGCCGACTTGTGCTTTGATATAGTCCTCTTCACCACGACGTAAACTCAGACAAGCGAATTTAGTTTCGCATACCTCTGCACATAAAGCCACCAGTCCCTGTATATCCAGTTCATGATAGAGCCCCAGTTTCTTGGTTATATCCGGTTTTCTGCTTTGGTTCATGGTCTTGCTTTTAGCGTTTTAAAGCAACTGTTCACAAATATAAGTTCAGAATAGGCGTTTGAGATGGATTGGGCGCGCTGTTCACGGTATTGAACAAAATGAATAAAATGAAAACGGGATTCTCTGTTTCCATTGAATCCCGTTTAATCTAAATTAACGCTCTCATATACATAGACGGTTATTATTTCCGGATATTGTATAAGGGTATGTGATTTTCTTTTTGATGACCTTTTAATGACAGGTATCCTGATTGTACAGGCTACATATCATAGTAGAAATTTCTGAATGAAGCACGTAAACCAATATTAATCATTTGCTGTTTGTCAGTCCACTGGTTGTTGCTTTCTTTTCTATAGGTATAGCCCAATTCCAAACGCAGGTTGTTTTTAGGGTTGAGGATATAGCCTATTTTTGCATCTGCATAGATGAGGTTTGTTTTTAGGCCATGGCCAATATATACACCTCTATCGTCCACTCTTGTTGTGTAAGACTTGTAAATATCTTTCCCATAATTTAGACCATTGATGTCTAAGCCATAAGTAGCTGCAGATAATTGAAAGCGGGTATCAAATCTTTTCCAGCGATAACTTGCTATTCCAATGTATTCTGCAAAGTTTGCACCCAGGGGATCTGCCAAAGATTGGCCATAGTGCCCGTAGTTTTTATAATGATCGCTGGCAGAGTAAGAATAAGGTCTAACCCGGTTGGTTTCTACCTGCAAATTCAAATGATCTACATTAAATACATCAAATCCTTTGATACCCAACTGCCCCCCTTGCTTATTTGCCCAATACCCATCTCCTTTAAATACTTCTTTTGCAGTGAACTCATTGATCATCAACTGTCCATAAGCCACATAACGGTCTGAGATTTTATAGCTGGCATTTAAGCCCATTAAGGCTTTATCCGGTGATCCATTAGCAAATTCAGTAGGCCGCATAAACATGACTGGATTTACATAGCTGAATTCAAAGCCTCTTGGTCTCCACATGATATTTTCAAACAAACCAATGCTTAAACGATTTGTAACATTATAACTTAAATAATGGAAAAGGCCGTATTTCTTAGGATATGGGGTTTCATCATCAAAAGGTGTGTCATAGAAATCAATAAACTGCGCCCACATGGCCATATACCTTACACGTCCTAAAGTAGCTGTTACTTTGAAAAAGGGGTAATTGAAGGCGTTATCAGAAAGTAGTAAGGAGCGATAACCATCTCCAATAAAGTTTTTATCATAACCTAGTTGAAGGTTGACATATTTTACCGGTGTATAGGAAAGTGTTCCTCCAGAATAAGCATAGTCAAATCCTCCTTTTCCGTAAAGTTTTGCATAGCCCTGACCTGGGACAACCCGATTGGTATTGATATAATCGGTTAAATAACCGGGAAATTTAGCCTGGTTTTCGAAGAAATAACTGGTAAAAGAGAATTTCTTCCCGATAGTTCCTCCCAATTCTACTCCGCGAGTATTTAACCAGGTCGTTTTACTGTTCTGTTTTCCAATTTGCAAATCGGGCAGGTAATCCAGGTAAAATGAATAATCTTTATCATTTACTTCTACCAGATGTTGGTGAAAGAGTTTACGAAAAAGCCAGTTTTTATATTGCCAGTCCTTTTCTTCCGGCATAGCCTTTTTTAGTAAACTATCTTTAGTTACACTGTCTATATCACTTACAATATAAGGTAGTATGGAGGTATGGCTTGTTTTGGAATTATTGAAATAAATCTCTTTTCCTAATTTTCTGTTCAGGTCTTGCCCTAAAGGCAATAATTCAGACTGCCCGTAGGCAGTTGTACTCAATACTGTAGCAAATATGATACAATATAAAATTCTAAGTTTAGTAAAGGTCATTCAATAATTACTAGTTTAATGTGTTAGTTCTCTGTTATCTTCTCGAGAACCTGCTCTCCAAAGCTTTTTTCTTTAAAAGATGGTTCTACGCTAACAGTATTAACGACAATTGGCCTTCTATATTTTCCAATGTACAAGGTTAATAGTCCATTTGAACACAGAGCAGTAACAATGATTAAGCCAACTAACTGAGCATTACCTAGAAACTGCAGGGAAACGGCCATTACCACAAATAATGAATTTATTACAGTAAGTATTAATGTAGATTGGACATGGCTTAAACCTAGACTCAGCAAGCGATGATGCAAATGATTGCTATCTGCAGTAAATGGTGATTTTTTGTTGAGCATTCTCAATGTAAATACACGAACTGTATCAAAAACCGGAATAATTAAAATGGCCAGGACAAGTCCAAGGTTAGCGGTTACAGGAACAATACCAAAGGAGATTGCTTTAGCATCTGATAAGTTTAAAAACTTAATGCTCAAAACGACTGAGATGAATCCTAAAACCAAAGAACCACAATCTCCCATGAAGATTCTGGCTGGTGTAATGTTATAGAATAAAAAGCCAATCAGAGCACCTGTTAAGGCTATAGATAGGTATGCCCATCCAATTTCACCTGCCTGAAAAAACAGGAAAGCATAAGTTAAACTCACCATTACTCCTAAAGAAGCCGCCAGGCCATCAATGCCATCAATAAGATTAAAAGCATTGACTACCCCAACAATAACGATAACCGTTAGCGCAACACTGGCATAATAGTTCAAATGACCAATACCAAGAATACCATGAAGATCTTCAATCCTTAAGTCGGCTATGATCGCAATGATAAAGGCATTTGTAAATTGTGCTCCAAACTTAATTAAAGGGCTCAGTCCTATCATGTCATCCTTCAATCCGATCATAAACAGAATTAGACCTGCCGCCATTAATATACGAGCCTGAGGCAATAAAGCCGTTGGAATAAACAACGAACAGGCAAAAATGAATGCTGTAAATATAGCTACTCCTCCAAAATTCGGAATAATACGTTTATGGATCTTTCTGGACTCAGCAGGGGCATCAAAAAGCCGTTTTCTAACCGCTAAAGTTATGATTGGTGGTATTGCAAATACGACAAGCAATAGGCTTGTTAGGAAGATAGTAGTGAGAAGCATAATTTCTTTTTTTAAGTGTCTTATCGTTGTAAACAACAATAGAGCCAAAAACGCTACAAAAATAGAAAAAAAAACACTCTATAAAGCCCAAAGATAAATTATAAGTACAATTCATAGTTAAAATAGGCCATAGTATATTATTACCGAAAGCTTTACATAGAGTAATGTATTAATAATTTTCACAAATAATGAAACTAGACTTTTGGACGGATTGATGCGTAGATTTTAGTCAAAATCGTCGGTGGTAAGAGCCTTAATATCGTTTTTGAAGCCACAAGAGTATAATATTTGAAAGTACCTAAAAGCCCTATTTCATATAAATAACGGGTTCCTTTAAGCTCCCCTTTAAGGAAATTAATCCCCGAACGTCTGGCTATTAATCCATCACCGGTTCTGGCATTAACCAATACATCTGGCAGATTTGCAACGTTAAACTTATTTACAATAAACAACCCCCAGAACGCGTAGTCCTCACAGACCCCAATTAGAGGATATCCTCCTAATTGTAGGGCAACTTCTCTTTTGTATAAAACTGTCTGGTGATTAAAAGGGCATCTCCATTTACTAAATTTTACGATCTCAAGTGACTCCGTAGGAACTATCCGCTTTCCCATTGAGATTTTCATACTTTCATCAAATTCCTCTATCTGCGCACCTAAGAGATCTATATTCGGATTTTTTCTCAAAAAGCCCATTTGCTTTTCAAAACGATCAGGCAAACATTCATCGTCGGAGTCAAAACGAGCAATATACTCGGATGTGCTCGAATTTATCCCTAAATTTAAGCAAGCTGGCAATCCTTTTATTTCCCCTGAATCAACAATTTTAATAATATCACAGCCAAATTTATCAATCCAGTAATCAAGAACACTATTTTGCTCTTGATTTAAAGTACCTTCTTTTACTAAGATAATCTCAGTAGGCTTAAGAGTTTGGTTATATAGGCTTTTTAAACTATCATTGATATATTCTGCTTTTTCTTTATAGAATAAAGACATCACCACACTAAAAGTACTGAAATCCCTATTCATAGCTTGGCAAAACTTTCATTAAAACATGTACAAGAATCATATGAATGTCTTCAGACACCTGCATAT
>NZ_QAIL01000387.1 GCF_003061025.1 Pedobacter sp. HMWF019
GTGAGGGATTCGAACCCCCGGAGCTATTACACTCAACAGTTTTCAAGACTGCCGCAATCGACCACTCTGCCAACTCTCCGGCGCAAAAGTACAAATACCGTCTGGTTTTGCAAATTATGATATTAATTTTTTTAACGTAAAATTGATAACTTGTTAAAACAGAGTTAGAAAAATTTTATTCTACACCTGTTTTTAGTCTGTAGAAGAGGTTTTTTTGAACAAATTGAAGTTTGGCCGGATGATCTTAACGCTTCTTTTGGACAGGTCAATGCTTGCATTGAGTTCAAAACCCATGAGTAAAATGAAGGAATTTAAATACAGCCAGATCATAATTACAATTAGGGTACCTATGGAACCATACACTTTGTTGTAAGAACCGAAATGATTAATGTAAAAGGAAAACCCCCAAATGGTAAGAAAGGCAAGTATGGTAGCTAGCCAGGAGCCGGCACTAAAAAGCCGCCATTTCTTGGCGTGTGCAGGTCCATAACGATAGAGAATGGAAATGGTGACAAAATATAAAACACCCAAAAGTGCCCATCTGGTAAGCTGAATAAGGTAATACATAAAGTTACCTTTAATATGCAGGCCGTTTTTTATATAGTTCAGGGCAATCTCGCCAATAGTCATTGCGCCAATGCAGATAATGATGGAAATAAAAATAACCAAGGTCAGTACGAAGGCAATCAATCTTCTTTTTAACCAGCTCCTGGTTTCGATAATAAGAGACGATTTATTAAAAGCGATCATCAGGTTATGCACGCCGTTGGTAGCGAAGTATACAGAGACTATAAAACCGAAGGAAAGCAATTTGCCATTCTGTTTCTTGATGATCTCGGTTAGAGTTGTTTCAAAGGCATCGAAAGCTTTATGAGGCAAGATCAATTCAATTAAAGACATGAGTTGATCCTGAAAGCCGTTGGGTAGGAAAGGAATCAGCGTAAACAGGAAGATGATGCCTGGAAATATAGCCAGCATAAAATTATAAGCCAGGGAAGAGGCTTTATTGACTAAGGCCTCTTTTTGTATTTCCTTTAAAAAAAAAGAAGCAACAGTGTAAAGCGGGATAGGACTAAACCCAGGAAGTATATAAACTTTTGTCCATTCAATAAACAAGGCATAGAGCCTTATTTTTAATAAATGCCGGTGTACCCATTCCATTAATTAAACTTAATATTTCATCATGATCTTACCAATGTACAAAATACATCAGAGATCTGCTCTTGTTGACCTATGTTATTGCGAAACTATCTGAATATGTTACGTTTGTTTAGGGCGTCTCTATACTTCTTAGCGTTAATTTCATGCTGTTCTTTGGTTACAGCAAAATTATGATAACCGGAAAAATCATCTTTGGCACACATGTACAGGTAATCATTGTTGTCTTTGTTCAGTACTGCATCGATGGCATTAATGCTTGGCATCATAACTGGTCCCGGAGGCAATCCAGCGTATTTATAGGTGTTGTATTTTGAATCGACCCTTAAAAGGGCACCTGTTACTCTTTTTACTGTGAAATCGCCGTTGGCAAAGATTACTGTAGGATCGGCCTGCAGGAGAATTCCTTTATTTAGCCTATTGATGTATAGTCCGGCTATGATGGGCATCTCTTTATCAAAAATAGCTTCTCCGTCTACAATAGAGGCAAGGATTGTAACCTGGATTGGTGTCATTTTTAGAGCTTCTGCTTTCTTTTTCCGTTCAGGGTTCCAAAACTTAACGTATTCCTTTTGCATTTTTTCAAAAAACTCAACAGGAGTGGTGTTCCAGTACATATCGTAGGTGTTTGGGATAAACATCGTATAGATATTGTCTGTATTGAAACCGTATTTTTCAACCAGGGCAGCAGAATCTAGTACATGGATAAAGGCCAGAGAGTCTGCCTCCAATTTTTTGGCAAGATAGCCTGCAAATTCTTCCTTACGGCGTATGTTTTGGAATTTCAGTTTAACGGGATCCTGGTTTCCTGATTTAATTTTATTGATCAGGCTCCGGTTGTTCATTCCTTTTGATAATTTATAACGACCGGGTTTAATGCGGTCTGTCAGGTCCATCTTTGCCGCTGCCTCACTGAAAGAGTTCAGGTCTGTCAAAATATCTTTTTTCTTGATCTCTTCTACCAGGTTTTCCAGGTTGTCGCCTGTTCTGATGTATAGAAACTTTTCCTTTTCAGTTACGTTGGGGGCGAAGTATATTTTGTAGAATTTTAAGCCAAAAAATCCACCTATTATTATTAAAATTAAAACTACGGCTAAAATAATTTTGGTTTTCGCGGTAGCATTCTTTTTCTCGCTGCTCATATATATTATAAAATGGAGTTCTAATTCTGTTTATTTGATAGGGTAATGTTTATTGGCGTACCAATTTTTACTTTAGTTAAGGTATCTGAAAGTACTGGTGTCTGCATCACAATTACCGCATTTGCGCTGTCTGTAATCGTGCCTTCGTAGGTGATATTGCCCAGCATGAGCATAGCGCCTTTCAAGGAGAACCTGGCTTCGTCTTTGGTTAATCCAAGCAGGTTGGGAATGTCTACTTCTTCATTACCTCTCCCATCTCCTAATACAAGGTCTATTCTGGAACCTTTTGGTAAAATATCTCCTGGTTTTAAAGGTCTTCCTCCAAAATTGGCTTGCAACACCACATCTTTAGCTACATCAGCTTTATAAGTTGTATCACCAATTTTCAAGCCAAAGCTTTCTAGTGTAGGTTGAACTTCCCGCAGGGATTTGGATTCAATGTCAGGGAATTTAACATTTGGGGCCTGGGCCGTATTGATAGTAAGGTATATGGTCCGGTTGTCTTTAACAAAAGTGTTCGCATCCGGATCCTGATCGATCACGATTCCCGGAGGTTTGTCCATAATGTATACGGAGTCTACTTCATAACGCAAACCAAGATCTTCAAGTTTACTAACTGCCTGGTTAAAGGAAAGCCCTTTTAAAGCAGGAACATTTAAGCCTTGTCCGTGTTTGGTGTAATATCTTAAGCTGAAGAATGCAATAAATAGAATGGCAACCACTGTGAAAATAGCAGCAATAAGGTTGTTTCTAAAGGATTTAGTTTTTAGATAGGTAATGAACTTGCTCATTGAGTTTTCTTATGTTCGAATGTATTTGTTCCAAAAATAGACTAAAAAAATATTTTATCGGAATTTAAATAACATCTGCATGAACTAATTTATATTTTTGGGTGTCATCTTTAAGGTTTCTGGATTAGCTCCAGGACTTTAGATAAAACGACATAAATGCTGATAAATTGGGCTTTGTGGAAGAATTACCTGTGGGTGACTAAGATTTAAAAGAACGATATGAAGAAAATAATAGCATTACTTACAGGAGGCACTACCGGAGAATGGGTGGTGTCTGTTAAAAGTGCAGCAACAATAGCTCAAAACCTCGATCAAGATAAATTTGAGGTGTATAAGATTATGCTTACCCAGCAGGGCTGGTTTTATGAGCCGGCCGATTCGGTGAAGATAGAAGTGGACCGGAATGATTTTTCTGTGAACATTAAAGGGCGGAAAGTGAAATTTGACGGCGTTTTTATTGCAATACATGGATCTCCTGGTGAAGACGGTAAATTACAGGGATATTTTGATATGCTGGGCTTGCCCTATACCACTTGTGATGCACTGACATCGGCCATTACGATGAATAAAGGCTATACAAAAGCTATTGTTCAAGGTATTGATTCGCTTCATGTGGCTAAATCTGCGCAGATATTTAAGAATGGTCCGTATCAGCTTGACCAGATTAAGAAAGATCTGTTGCTTCCCTATTTTGTAAAACCGAATAATGGAGGAAGCAGTATTGGTATGAGTAAGGTAACCAACCAGTATGATTTGAAGGATGCATTGGACAGGGCATTTCAGGAAGATTCCCAGATTTTGATTGAAGAGTTTATTGCTGGGAGGGAGTTTACAGTTGGTGTTGTAAAGTTAGATGGAAAAATTACCGTGCTTCCGGTTACGGAAGTGGAAACAGCGAAAGAGTTTTTTGATTTTGAAGCAAAATATACGCCTGGTGTAGCCAAGGAAACCACACCTGCACCAATCAGGGAGGAGACACGACTGCGCGTGGAGAAGATTGCAGCTGATGTGTACCGGAAGTTGAATTGCAGGGGTGTTGTCCGGATTGATTTTATCCTTAAGGGAGATGAAAGTGATTTCTATTTTATTGAGATCAATACGATTCCGGGTCAAACGGCTACCAGTTTTATACCGCAACAGGTTGCTGCTGCTGGAATGAAACTGAATGATTTTTATACCAAACTGATTAGAGAAACCATCGGCTAAGATCTTTTATAAAAAAGGCCTTCTATAGTTTTACATAGAAGGCCTTTTTGTTGGAGTGGCATTTATACTTTGACCGTTTTCCATTTGCCTCGTTTAAACAAAACGAAACTGGCCAGGGCTATTCCGGTTTCTGCTACTGGAATAGCTATAAAAACGCCTGTTGGCCCGAGTTCAAAATGTTTGGCTAAAACGAAGGCCAGTGGGATCTGAAACAACCAGAACCCAAAAAAGTTGATCCAGGTTGGTGTCCAGGTATCGCCGGCTCCGTTAAACGTACTCATCAGTACCATTCCTATACCATAAAATATATAACCTATGCTCAGGATATGCAGGGCTTGTATAGCGACGTTCTGGATGAGTGGGTCGTTGGTGAAAAAGTCGACAAAGAATTGAGCACCTGCAAAAGTTAGCACCATCACCGAACCCATATATATCATACTGTATTTTATGGTTTTTAAAACGGATTGTTGTGCCCTTTGTACTTCTTTTGCACCCAAATTTTGGCCCACAAGTGTTGCAGCAGCATTACTCATTCCCCAGGCCGGGAGCATAAAGAACATCATGAGCCTTAATGCTGTTTGGTAACCCGCTGAGCCATGGTCTCCTCCAGTAGTAGCCACCAACTGTGCCAGAAAGATCCAGCTGCAAGATGCGATCACAAACTGAAAGATACCGGGGGTTGCTATTTTTAACAGTGATTTTATTTGTGCCCAGTGCGGTTTGAAATAGGAAATCTTGATTTTAAGAGTACTTTTTCCTCCAGTTAAATGGTATATCTGGTACAGTACGCCGATACCACGACCAATTGTAGTAGCCATAGCTGCTCCAGTAAGTCCGAAGGCTGGAATAGGGCCCAGCCCATTAATCAGGATAGGGCAAAGGACAATATTAGAAAGATTGGCCAGCCATAAACTTTTCATCGCTATTGCTGCATTTCCGGCGCCTCTGAAAATTCCGTTGATCAGGAACAACAGCATGATCACTATACTACCGCTCATCATGATTTGCATAAAAGGTGTGCCCTGTCTGGCGGTTTCGGTTGATGCGCCCATAAAAAGCAGCAGGTCTGCAGCAAAGATAAATCCGGCTATACTAATGACGATGTTCAGGGCTATGGCGATGATCAAGGCCTGCATACCTGCTTTGGCAGCAGCAGCAGGATCTTTTTCTCCGATTCTCCTGGCTACTACTGCGGTAGCGGCCATACTCATCCCGATGGCCAGGGAATAAATAATGGTGAGTACAGATTCTGTAAGTCCAACAGTTTGGATAGCGTGGCTGCTGTTGTGCAGGTGACCTACAAAATAAAGGTCTACCAGAGCAAAGATGGATTCCATGGCCATTTCCAGCATCATAGGTATAGCCAGTAGGAGGAGGGCTCTTCTGATGCTTCCTTGGGTATAGTCTAATTCTTCGCCATTAAGGGCTTGTTTTAAAAGTGTAAATATTCTAAATAGCTTGCTTTGGGCAGCTGTTTGATGTTTTGGCATAAAAAAAGGGAAAAATGTGAAATATTAACCGCTGTCAGCAGGATTTGCTGAGCTATGTTTTTATCGGAAAAGGGGAGTCCTCGGTTTTAGAACCTCAAACGGACTGCAAATACCTTCATTGTTTTGCGGTTTTGTTAGCTAGCAAATATAAGCGATATTGGAATTGAATTGCAAGAATATTTTCTAAATAGCTAAAAATATTATGATTGCAGTTGCCTGAGTACTAAACGCTATAGGTTTTGATCATTTCTTCACTGACTTTACAGCCTCTGCCGGTACTGATGTCAATCATGACATAGTCGAACCAACCATCGGAAGCAATCTTTTTAGTGCGTTTGTTCTCAATTTCAAATTGCACCCGACAGCCTTTTTCGTTGATGGTTAAAATTCCGGTACGGATGGCGATCACATCTCCCAGGATTAAAGGGCGTTTGAAATCTACATAAGCTGTTTTTACTACCCAGCCATAGCCGCTCCTAAGAAAGTCTTCCATGGGCATTTTGTAGAATTTTTCCATTTGTTCGTACCTTGCGGCCAGTACATAGTCAAAATACTTGCTGTTGTGCACGTGGTTAAACATATCGATGTCATCGGGTCTCACTTTCAGTTCGCTTTCAAATATGCTGTAGCCGGTCTTTTCCATGAAAAATCTTTTTTGCAAAAGTAACAGAAATGAATGAGTTATTATTGCTTATCATCAAAACTTACACTATCTTTGCGTCCAATTAATTAATTTATAAACACTTTAGTATCATTCAAGAAATGTATTTAAGTAAAGAAAAGAAAGCCGAAATCTTTAAACAACACGGCGAAGTAGAAACCAATACTGGTTCTGCAGAAGGTCAGGTAGCGTTATTTACGTATCGTATTGCGCATTTAACAGAGCACTTAAAGAAAAACCGTAAGGATTTTTCTACTCAGCTGGCTCTTCAAAAACTGGTAGGTAAACGCCGTGGTATTTTGGCATATCTATTCAAAAAAGATATTGGTCGCTATCGTGCTATCATCAAGGCTTTACAGCTTAGAGATATCATCAAATAAAAGTACTTATATCATTAAAAGCCATTCTATAGGGATGGCTTTTTTACTTTAAAAATAAAATAACCACATAAATCCGGTGTGTAGAAAGAGGAAAACATACCACAACAAGTTTTAAATGAATGTAATAAAAAAATCGTTCGATCTGGGTGACGGAAGAACAATTGAAATCGAAACAGGAAAGTTAGCTAAACAGGCAGATGGTTCTGTCGTTGTCAGAATGGGCGATACCATGTTATTGGCTACTGTAGTTTCTACAGTAGGTGCTAAGGCAGGTGTTGATTTTCTACCTTTATCAGTAGATTATCAGGAGAAGTATGCTGCTGCAGGACGTATTCCTGGCGGTTTCTTACGTCGCGAAGCAAGATTATCGGATTACGAGGTATTGATCTCTCGTTTGGTAGACCGTGCTTTGCGTCCAATGTTCCCCGAAGATTACCACTCTGATACCCAGGTGATGATCACATTGATCTCGTCTGATAAAAATATAATGCCAGATTGTTTGGCTGGTTTGGCGGCTTCTGCTGCTATCGCAGTTTCAGATATTCCTTTTAACGGACCAATCTCGGAAGTACGTGTGGCCAGAATTGATGGCAAATTGGTGATCAACCCTTATGTAAGTGATTTAGAGCGTGCAACTATTGACTTCCTTGTTGCGGGTACTGAAAAGGATATCGTAATGGTAGAAGGTGAAGCAGACGAGATTTCCGAAATCGAAATGGTTGAAGCGATTGAATTTGCACACAAAGCAATCATCGTTCAGGTTCAGGCACAGAAAGAATTAGCTGAATTGGTGGGTAAAACAGTTAAGCGTGAGTATTCTCATGAAGACAGTAATCCTGAGTTAAAAGATCAGGTATATGCTGCTACTTATGATAAAGTTTATGCTGTAGCTAAAAGCCAGACTTCTAAACACGAGCGTGGAGAGAAATTTGCAGTTATCCTGGATGAATTTAAAGTTACTTTAGGTGAAGAGGTTGATGAAGTAACCAGTTTCTTAACTAAGAAGTATTTCCATGATGTACAATACGACGCGATCAGAAATCTGGTTTTAGATGAAGGTATGCGTTTAGACGGACGTGATGTACGTACAGTACGTCCTATCTGGAGTGAAGTTGGTTATTTGCCTTCTGCTCACGGTTCTGCATTATTTACACGTGGTGAAACCCAATCTTTAACTACAGTAACTCTGGGTTCTAAAGATGATGAGCAAATGATTGATGGAGCTTTCATCAATGGTTACAACAAATTTCTGTTACACTATAACTTCCCTGGTTTCTCTACTGGTGAGGTTCGTCCTAACAGAGGTGCTGGCCGTCGTGAGATTGGACATGGTAACCTTGCAATGCGTTCATTAAAGAAAGTATTACCTGGACTGGAAGAAAATCCATATACCATCCGTATTGTTTCTGATATCCTGGAGTCTAACGGTTCATCATCTATGGCAACAGTTTGTGCAGGTACACTTGCACTGATGGATGCCGGTATTAAAATCAAAGCTCCTGTATCAGGTATTGCTATGGGATTGATCACTGATGAGAAAACAGGTAAATATGCAATCCTTTCAGATATCTTAGGAGATGAAGATCACTTAGGAGATATGGACTTTAAAGTGACTGGTACTGAAAAAGGTATTGTTGCTTGTCAAATGGACTTAAAGATCAATGGTTTGAAATGGGAAGTGTTAACCGCTGCCTTGAAACAAGCTAATGAGGCCCGTTTACATATCCTGAATGAAATGAAGAAAACGATTGAGCAACCTCGTGAAGATTACAAAGATCACGCGCCTCGTATTGTTTCTTTAACTATCGATAAAGAATTTATTGGAGCTGTAATTGGCCCAGGTGGTAAAATCATCCAGGAAATGCAGAGAGAAACCGGTGCTACGATCTCTATTGAAGAGGTTGGAAACAAAGGTATCGTAGAAATATTTGCGGATAATAAAGCTGCTATTGATGCTGCTGTTGGCCGTATCAATGCCATTGCTGCTAAACCAGAAATTGGGGCAACTTACGAAGGTAAAGTAAAATCAATTATGCCATTTGGTGCTTTCGTGGAAATTATGCCAGGAAAAGATGGTTTACTGCACATTTCTGAGATTGATTGGACACGTTTAGAAACGATGGACGGTGTGTTCAAAGAAGGTGATAAAGTAACTGTTAAGTTATTAGACGTAGACAAACAAGGTAAAATGAAGCTTTCCAGAAAAGCTTTAATGCCTCGTCCACCAAAACCAGAGGCTACAGAAAACAAACCTGCTTAGTCTTTTGTTTAAATATCATTTAAAACCCTGCTTTTTGCAGGGTTTTTTGGTTTAAAACAGGTTTTGATTATCTTTACCTTTATGAACCATTTAATAGCACCTTCTTTACTTGCTGCAGATTTTGGTAATCTTCAGCGGGATATAGAAATGATCAACGCCAGCGAAGCCGACTGGTTTCATGTAGATGTAATGGATGGCGTTTTCGTGCCAAATATCTCATTTGGTTTTCCGGTTATGGAAGCGGTTAAAAAGCATGCGAAGAAACCCTTGGATGTGCATTTGATGATTGTTAACCCGGATCAGTATATTGAACGTTTTGCAGAAGCGGGCGCTTCGCATATTACCGTGCATTATGAAGCTTGTGTACATTTACATCGTACTATCCAGTCTATTCATCTGGCAGGTTGTAAGGCAGGCGTGGCTATTAATCCGCATACCCCTGTTGGTTTGCTGAAAGAAGTTCTTCCTGATCTTGACTTGGTATTGGTCATGTCGGTTAACCCAGGCTTTGGCGGCCAGAAATTTATTCCAAATACATTGAATAAATTAAGAGAATTGCGGGCTATGGCTTTAAATTTAAATCCGGAATTGATTATTGAGGTGGATGGAGGAGTGGGTACACATAATCTTGCCAGCCTGGTAGAGGCGGGCGCAAATGCTTTTGTGGCCGGAAATGCGGTGTTTGCTGCAGACTCGCCTGAACAAATGATTTCTGAATTAAAAAACATCAGAACAGATAGCGTTCAGGCTTAAAAGACTATTATTTCTATAGAATAAAGGC
>NZ_QAIL01000388.1 GCF_003061025.1 Pedobacter sp. HMWF019
ATTATAGGTTGACCATCGCCCTTTTTTTTGTAAAAAGTGTACATCCTATAAAATATATAATCAAAATAACTAATCATTTTTTAAAAAGTAATAATATTTTTATTTCCAAGATACAATTGCCTTATCACCATAATAATCATTGAGATGTTGCCCGATTGACTCTCCTGTAATAGACTTTGTAGCAAGATCGCCAATAAAGTAAAGTCCAGCTACTCCCCATCCCCATCCTGGAATAAAAGCAGCTCCGCCTATGACTCCATCTAATATATCAGAAGGTTTTACTTCTTGATTATATAAAACCTTACCCGCTACAACACCAAGTGCTGCATAATTAGCAACTTTTCCAACCGCCTGTAAGCCATCTAAGACACCAGCGGATCGTCCAAGGGCACGAAGTTTACTAATTCTACTTATATTTGAAAAGGTTGCGCTTGTTTCTGAAACAACAGTAGCTTCATAAAAAAACTGCAATTGCCCCTGTCCTAAAGCAAATGTTCCAAGTCCGGTATTAAAACTGTCGATAGAACTATTTAAACTTCCTCCCTGATTGGCGCCCTGCAAAGCCACAAATTCATAGGTATGATAAGAATTTCCAAGATAGTGACCATCCGCATCAGTAACACCTTCATGTTGCGCATTGTAAAAGTTAATCCCTGTGTTCTTATAATAACCTAGTTCCCCATTTTCATAGGTCATATTTCTTCCAGCCATCGCACTTGCTATCTCCGGAGTAATACTATAAGTGACACCATACTTAGCAATCACGTCATTGACTTCTTTCTCCGTTGGCATATATTGTCCAAGATACTCGTTCCATTCCCCACGACTATTCTGGCGTTCCATCATCTTGTCATATCGCTGCTGGAGATAACTACTAACGCTATATCCGCCTCCGCCTCCATTACCCCCACGGTAGCTCGACTCTAACCCTGCAAATATAGAACTAGATCTCATAGGATAAGGTTTATCCCCTAATGGATCATTGTAACTTAAAGGATTATTCAATGCATAATGGTAGGGTGTTTGATCCAAATCTCCCTCAGCCTTAGGGTCTACTGAGATAAAACGACCAAGTGCGGCATCGTAGTTTCTATAATAAGTATTATAATAATCTGGTAAATTGCTAAAATCATTTTGCCACTCCGAACCTCCATTATACAAATTGTTGTTGGGTGTTGTTGGGGTAGCAATGTTACTACCGGGCATAACCATTCCAAATGGATAATAGCTGTTTTCCTGGCGCACAACTGCTACTCCTCCCTGATCTTCAAAACTTACCCGTACATTACCCTGATGGTCCCTGATCATATATTCGGGTTTAAGCTCTGCTCCGGTGTTTCTTACTCTTCCTTCAGGCATGGAAAAATAAGCTAAAACTCCATTCTCATATACAAAGCCATCTATATAATCAGTAGATTTTCCCGCTACATTATTATCAAACAACTGTTTCTTAAGTAAAACTCCCGCAGCATCATAAGTGTAGTTAATATAACGACTTGCCGAGGTTGTAATGGTAATTTTATCTGTTTTATTCAGGAGGTTATAAGCAATGGATAAACCCTTTTTGGGGTCTGTGATCAAGTTTCCATTGTCGTCATATCCATAGGCAGCAACAGATCCGGTGAGGTTTCGAAATCCGGTGGCTGCATAATTTCCACCTGAACCATCGCTTATATTATCTAACCGATTTCCGGTATAGCTATAGTTCAGGTCATCGACCTCGGTTATTACATTACTCAGAAGAGCGTTACGTTTTAGCGTCATTATATTACCATTTTGATCATAAGTAATGTTTTTCTCGTCAAATCCTGAAGTACCGCTCCAACCCGAATTACCTTCTGTCCTATCGGCAAAATTAGCGTTTTTTAAACGATATAATTTATCATAGTCAAATTTGTAACTTCGTTCTTTCGTCACTGGCCCCTTGCTCATCCATTTGACCGCAGAGATTAATCCATTGTAATAATTCACATTGTTTAAGACCGCGTCCTTTTGGTCGTATAAAATCTCCATTCCAAAAACATCATTACTGTCGCCGTTTTTATCATCAATAGTCAGACTGCTGTTATTTATGCTGGTCATCTGCCCACGGATATTATAGCGGTAATCTATGTTCTGTAAATAACCACCAGAAGAAATCGATGCGCTAAAATTTGATCCTGCCGCGGCATTAAATCCATCTGAGAGAGTAATTGTACTCTGTGCCTGAATATGACTTGTGCTACCACTTGCTACACTATTGCTGGCGTTTAAAATGACATCTGAAGGGAGGCTTAAAGATGGGTTGTTGCTATGTAATTTCTTTTTAACAAGCTGGCCAAGTTCATTGTATTCATAAGTTGCGGTTCTAATTGGACCGGCACCGTTGTAAGCGTTATCGATACTCAAAATACGTCCCATATGATCATAGGCATAACTACTTAAAACTGTTGTTGTACCAGAAGCAACCTTCTTGATGATTTTACTTTGCATTACTTGTCCTGCAAAATCCTTAACCAGGGTTTTGCTATCGTTTAAAGCGGAGTTCAATTGATTATTACCCACCACTTGTATTACAGCCCCTCTTTTATCGTAAAAACTGACGGTTGTAAGCCAGGTATTTGTGTTTAAAATTTTCCGTTTAGCTGCCGTTAAAAGTCCTCTTACCTGATAGGATACGATACCTTCTGCTGTTAAGGACTGTAGCTGATATGAATAATCTCTTGCTCCATCATTATTCAGATCGTAATCATCATAGTAATAATAGCTTAATTCTTCTATCCCGTTTGTTGGAAAAGCCTGGTTACTATAACCATAAATAGCTCCGGCCTGGCGTTCTTCATAATACAGCACATTAAAATTAAGGCTATTGATGTAATTTTGCATGGCAACCCTGTTTGTATATACCGCATCGGCATAAATTCCTTCACTAATACCACGCTGCTCACTATCGTATTTCATATAGTACCATTTATTGTACTTTCTTGTATTTCCATCTTGTACAAGGATAGGACGATCAAGCGAATCATAAACAATATAAATAACAGCCTTACCAGGGATTTTCTTTTCTATAACGCGTCCCAGAATGTCGTATACATAACTAAATACCAGATCGTTTAACATAGCTGCATTCAATGCCCAGGAGCCCGAAGTCTTCATTTGAGAAACAACTTTGGGAGGTAAAATATATTTTGCATTCCCAGCATCATCATAAATATAGTAAGTCTCAAAATAAGCTTCTGAAACACCACCTACTGTTTCATCTGCCTGCTGTCTTTTTAAGATCAACTGTCCACTCTTGTTTTTAAAGGCTAATGATTTATTTCCGTTCACATCGGTATATTCGGTAATCTGTAAACTACCTGCACCATATACCACGTTACTGGTTCCGTCTGATTTCCAGATCCTGACGTTATCTGCCGTTGTATTGGTTCGATAATTAACTGAACTGTAATGCTCACCGGGTTGATAACCCTCCCCTACAGCTCCTATTTTAAGCAATCTTTGTACTGGGCTATTTTCATACTCATTCTTTAGATATGGCTTGCTGTCATCAGCAATTTTATCTGTCAAACCGTTGGCATAAAAGGCCGGCTGGGCCGTAGTAATTGCATTGCTTTGATAGGAACCATCTGAAGTTCCGGAAACATATGGAAGATAATTGTACAATTGCCTTCCAAATTGATCATAAGCTACGGCCCCTATGACATCTTTCTTTAATGGACTTCCCTGCTTAACTGTAGATTGAACCGTTCGCCCTAAACCGTCAAAATACTGGATTGTGGTTGATTTTTGTTCAGCGTTAAGGGAGTAAGTCTCTATATCTGATTTAATGTTTTCAATTTTGATAATTTCAGTTTGCTGAAAGGAAAGTCTATTGATATTTTGGGCGCTACTTTCAGACAATATGCATCCAAATGTACCGATAAGTAGAATTGATTTTGAGATATTCATCTTTATGTCTTTTAAATAATGAATCATGTGAAATTATCTGTGAGGACAGTTTGGACTGCTATAATACCCTATGAATTGAGAAATTTCAGAGGTACCTACCCTTCCACAGGATGAGGTTACGGTACATTTTATCCAATAGGAATTTGCATTCTGTGAGGGATTAACTGTTGTAGTTCTGGAAGAACCGGTTCCCACTGTAGTCCAGTTGATCTGATCACTAGAAGCTTGCCACAGATAAGTATAGGTAGCTCCGGGGTCGCATCCTGTAATAGAGGTAACATTAAAGTACGTATGATTTCTGTCGCTTGGCAGACCAGGGTATGTGCCAATTATCGGATCTTCAATATGGCAATTATCTATCGTCAGAATACCCGTTCCTATAATGGAGACATTGAGTGGCCTAAGACCAATGTTAACCGACGTACTGGAAGTTTGACTTCCGTAAACCGGATGGCTTACAGTTAGCGTTACATTGTAGGTTCCAGCATTTGCAAAAACGTGGCCTATAGTGAGATCCGAACTGCTTATCACTGCCGTTCCATCACCAAAATTCCAAGTATAGGTTAAACCAATTATACAAGGGTTAGCGCCGGACTCAACCGTAAATGGGAGGCTTATGCCATCCAGTGCTTTTGCTTTCACATATCCGAACGATACTGGAGCAACGACAGGCAATCCGGTGTTGTAAGAGGAATAAGTCTCTTTTTTTATGATGTTTTTATCTTGATCTCTGGTCATCTTTAACCTTCCAAGTCTATCATATTCGTAGTACATTGTTAAACCATTAGAATTGGTTTCAGATGTCTTGTTGTAAAAATCATCAAAGCTAAACGTGTTTACTTTAGCATTCTCAGGATAGAATAACGCGTCATCTAAAAGCAGATTTGTACTTGGCTGGGCTTTAATAGTAAAATCATCTGTCATTTCAGTGATTGGAACTTTGAGCTCATAATATGTCCATGCTCCAGATATGGCATAAGGTAACGTGTAGCTTTTTATGACAGATGAGGTACTTGTTAAAATCAGAGAGATGGTACCAGCGACAGAAGGTTTAAGCCAACAGGAGAACACATAATTTTTGGCTGCGCCTTTTTTTATACTCGCTTGAATAAACGAACTGGGATTGGCATTTAGTGCGGATTTCCCTGTGTGTGAATCTGGAATAGAACTCGCATTCTGGGCAGAAAAGCTGGTTAGTGGATCTTCATTCCCTTCGAAACTGGAGTAAACGACCTCGTTTGCACGAGCATTGGAAATATTGGCCAGTGTAACATTTCCGCCTAAACTAAAGTGATAGGATTGAAGACTTTTGTTTTTATTACTGATGGTGGTGGCTAATCCAAACTTGTTATAGTCCCCATAATTAACAACTGGAATATAATTAGCATCGTTTTGAAAAACACCCCCGGAAATAATGTTGGAGGGTTGAAATGTAGTTGTTCCTTCATGATTGATAAACTGAAGGTTTTGTACTGGGGCATACAGGAGTTGATTATTATCTATGGTGGTTGTTTGGAATTTTGTCAACTTTCCAGACATGAACTTTTCTGATTCTCCTGGTTTTATAATTGAACTATAAACCTCCACTACAGCATTTAAATTTTGTCCTTGTAAACCAAACAAGGCTTTATTCTGTACATCCCCGGAGGCGGACGCTGAATAATCTTTAACATACTTTGCGTAAGTATTATTAATAACACCTTCACTGTTTACAGAAGATGTTTTTGTTCTGTTTTTGTGAAATTGGCTCGTGTAGGAATAGCTAGTTAAGTTTTCAGTAGATTTGGTCACATCATTCAAATCATAAACTGTACTTTTTTCAGATATGTTTAAGTTATCTACCGATGTGATAAGGTTATATTTTGTGTAGGTTTTAAAGCCATTCAGGTCATCAATCCTTAAGCCGCGTACTAGTCCTGGCGAATTGGTTCGCTGGTAGGTAAATTCACTTTTGCTAACTATGTTATTATTCTCGTTATAGGTGGCAATGGATCTCAATAGCCCTCTTTCAAAGTCGTAGTTAGGATTTGGGGCATATGGATAAGTATCTTTGCTGTTGGCGAGCTCTCCGGAGTTTGTACATCCTGGTCTGCCTATATAATTTATAGAGGGGGTCCAGTCGCCAGAGGATGTGTCCCAAAAAGTGCCTGGTGTACTGTATTCGTAGACTGTTTTTCCTAAACCGCTCTGTTTTACTGTTACAAAGCCATAAATAATATCTGTTGACTCAATGGAAAGGTCTGTCTCTGATCGAACTGTAGAATATTCCCAGTAAGATTGGGTGCCTGCCGGGCCTCCGGTATATGGTTTTGCAAAAGCAAATGATGGTAGATGAAGTAACTTCCCGCTAGTTACTGAAGTGGAAGGATTTGTGTAACTGAACTCTTTTGTGATATCATTGGAAGAATTCAGTCCGTCTGAGTCTGTAATCCTCCGAACCCTTATTCCTGCTCCATTATAAGTGCTTTGTGCACTACTGTCATAATAATTATTTGGTTCATATTCTATTAAGGTACTGCCTCCGGTAGGATATATAATCTTATTAAGTGTACCCGACATCACGGTGTTTGGATTGACCTGTCTGTCTGCTCCTGGTATGATGAAATACGTTCCGGAATAATTGGGTATAGGGTTTATACGATAACGCTCAAGGTTTGGGTAGCTGGTATTATACGGATAGACATAGATTTTAGGTGTCAATATGGTGTCTGCAGCTGCATTATAGAAGCCCCATAGGTCTTGCTTTTTAGAGGAGGAGTCTGGCAATATGCTTGTTGAATTTTGAAAATCAATACCATGGTAGGAAAATTGGTGAGGGGGCAGTGCATCGCATCCTGTCTCCCCCATTGAAGTCAGGAAGATTCTCTGATTAATAATCTTATAAGAAAATGCCATCGTCCGGTTGCCTGGAATAGAGATGGATGTTAAAATAGGATTATCAGTAATTGGAGTGGTATAATTAAAATTTACAGCGCTGTTCCTGGTTTGAATTCTGGTCACAAATTTCTTAGACCCTAACATAGAAACCCGATTTAGTTTGTTTTTAACAAAGTTACCTGCAGAATTCTTCTCTATAACTTTATCTTGAGAATCGCCATTATTGGAAGACGAATACCCATAAGTAAAATCAATACGTTCTCCTTTAACTGTTTTTACTTGGCTTAGATACCAGGTAGAAATATAGCTAATTGCAGAGCTGTATTGAGCGGCTTCCCGAGAGAAATAAGGTGAAGAGCCTTTTACCAACTTTGTTACAGGATCTCCGTTAGAAAAGACAAAACTGATTCCCTGATCGGTAGTTATGGTGAAAGAGGTGATATTATTTGCATCTTTTACATATGTAATGGTGTAGTCCCTATAGGGAATGATCCTCGGTTGGTGATCTTTATCAAATACAATCTGACAGGATAGTCCAGGTGCAGAGACAGCAAAAATGTCTGGTTCAGCGTCTTTGTTCGCAGGGAAATTAGCGGAGATATAATTCATGTCCGCAATCTCGCCTGCGCAATTTGAACCTGTTCCATTAGCTATTGTGAAAGATTCTACCTGGGCTGCATTAGATCCATACAACCAACCTCCATTGCTATATTCATCTGGAAGATCTTTGAGAATCCGGGTGATATAACCTCCTGCTGTCAAATTCCAGCCTACAAAACCATTTACATCACCAACTTTAATTCCCGCTGCCGAATAATCTAAACTGATTGGAATTTTTAAATCTCCGTCTGTTAGGGTATAAACAGGAATACTGACCCGAGCTCTTCCTGTAAAGTTATCAATGCTAACCACATTCTGTGCGCACAAGTTATTCAACGCACAACAAGTAAAAATTAAAATAGATAAGGCTATTATTCTAACTGAACGTTTTAAACGACGCTTGTTTTTTCTTATAAAGAATTGCCTAATATTTCCTGGCTTTGAGGAAGAGATTGAAAAGAGTAAATTATCCTTCATGCTGATATTATAAAATATCGGCGAATGTAAAAAGACTTAGTGCAGTGGTACTGCACTGGGATTTTTTTTTAAAAAAAAGAGTTTAAAATAATTCAACACACTGATTTACAGATTAATAATTTCTACAAAAATCAATCTAATGGCTATCTATGGT
>NZ_QAIL01000389.1:0-3389 GCF_003061025.1 Pedobacter sp. HMWF019
TTATTATCCCTTTCGGTACATCGATCGTACCCGTTTTTATAAGATCAATGAACTTCAGCCAGATCAGCCACTGGTCCAGATCGTAGGAAGAATTACAGACCGGCAGATTATAGGCGATAAGCATAAAAGAAGAATTGTTGCCAGGCTCACGGATGAAACGGGTAGCATGGAGTTGGTCTGGTTTCAGAGCCTGAAATGGGTAGAAGAAAACGTGATGAGGGGTAAGGTTTATATTGTCTTTGGTAAGCCGAATATGTTTAACGGGACTTTTAGTATTTCACACCCAGAACTTGAAAATTACCCCAGGCCTGCAGGCATCACGGGAAACCTGACGTTGCAGCCCATTTATAATTCGACAGAAAAATTAAAGAAACACTTTCTGGATAGTAAGGGAATTCAGAAACTTCAAAGTTTGTTGATTGAGCAGCACATCCGTGAGGTAAAGGAGACTTTGCCTGGCTATATTACGGATAAATATAAACTTATTCGTAAGAGGGATGCTTTACAGCACATCCATTTCCCTGCAAATGCCCATTCGTTGCAGGATGCAGAACGACGGCTTAAGTTTGAGGAGCTTTTTTTTATTCAGCTTCAGTTGCTGAACAGTAAACAACAGCGAACCTTGAAATTTAAAGGTGCAGTCTTTGATAAAGTGGGTGATAAGATCAATACCTTTTACAAAGAAATCCTTCCTTTTGAATTGACCAATGCCCAAAAGAGAGTGATCAAAGAGATCCGCCTGGATACACAAAGAGGGGCACAAATGAACAGGCTTGTGCAGGGCGATGTAGGAAGCGGAAAAACAATTGTAGCTTTAATGAGTATGCTGCTGGCCAACGATAACGGTTATCAGGCTTGTATGATGGCACCCACAGAGATCCTTGCTCGTCAGCATTATCAGTCACTGGTTTCCCTGGTTAAAGAGGACTTTGTAAAGGTAGCGGTCTTAACGGGAAGTACAACCAGGAAGCAACGCAATCTGCTGCATCAGCAACTTGAAAATGGAGAAATAGATATTCTTGTGGGTACCCATGCGCTGATTGAGGATAAGGTTCAATTTAAAAATCTGGGCTTAGTAGTGATTGATGAACAGCATCGCTTTGGTGTAGAACAGAGAGCTAAACTCTGGAGGAAGAATAGTGTACCTCCTCATATCCTGGTGATGACGGCTACACCTATTCCGAGAACATTGGCGATGACTTTGTATGGGGATCTGGACGTTTCAATTATTGATGAGCTTCCTGCCGGCAGGAAGCCTATAGAGACCAGACACCTTTTTGAAGGGCAGCGTTTACGGATGTTTGGCTTTATGAAGGAAGAGATCAGGAAGGGACGTCAGGTCTATGTGGTGTATCCGCTGATTAAAGAGAGTGAAAAATTGGATTTACTATATCTGGAGGCAGGTATAGAACAGATGCGTGATCAGTTTCCTTTGCCCGACTTTCAGATTAGCATTGTTCACGGTAAGATGTCCAATGCTGATAAGCAGTTTGAAATGCAGCTTTTTGTAGAAGGTAAAACGCAGATTATGGTCGCTACTACTGTAATTGAAGTTGGGGTAAATGTACCTAATGCATCGGTAATGGTGATTGAGCATGCCGAGCGTTTTGGCCTGTCTCAGCTGCACCAACTCAGGGGGCGTGTTGGAAGAGGGGCTGAACAATCTTTTTGCATTCTGATGTCAGGAAATAAACTGACAAAGGAGGGGAAACTCCGTTTGGAAACCATGGTCCGGACAAATAACGGGTTTGAGATCTCAGAAACCGACTTACAACTGAGGGGACCTGGAGATTTATCTGGTACACAACAAAGTGGTGTATTGGATCTGAAGCTTGCAGATCTGGCCAAAGATCAGGTGATTCTTCAGGAGGCCAGGAATACAATTATTGAAGTGTTTGAGGAAGATCCAACACTTTCACTTCCTCAAAATCATCTTTTGCGTTCTTATCTGGAGAAAAAGAACCAGGGGATATCTTTCGATAAGATTTCCTGATTAGTCTTCATCGCTGCCTGGCAGTGATCCATTTCCGGAATACGCTCCTTTGCGGATTACAGGCATTTTTAAGTATTTATACAGGTCATCCAAATGGAGTAAACTTCCATTGGTCAGGTTGCCCAGAAAGATCACTACAATATTTTTATTGAGGTCGCGAACATAAATATGTCTGAACCCATGCCACCAGCCAGTGTGGTAAACAACTTTCCTGCCGTTTTCCCCATCAAACATTCTCCAGCCATAGCCATAGTTGAAGTGCCCGTTGATGGCTTTATTGTGGCCGGTATAAGCAGAATCCAGGCTGGATTTGGTCAACAGCCGACCTGTACGTAAGGCGTTGTCGTATAAAACAAGGTCATGTACAGTGCTGTAAATCCCTTTGTCGCCTACGGGTCCGTCCAGGAAATTCTGAACAACAGAGTACCTCCAGGTGCGGTCATGGCCAACAACATCTACTGGGATTTTAGGGTACACTGTGGTGGAGTAAACGTGTGTATGCTTCATGCCTGCTGGCTTAAATACGTTTTCCATCATATAATCTGCATATTTCTTTCCGGTCACTTTTTCTATAATGGCACCAAGGACCATGAAATTTGAATTGTTGTAATGGAAACGCGTATCCGGAGCGGCATAACGTGCGGGCTTATATTCTGCAATCAGGTTCATGACATCCATATTGCTCATTGGCTTTTTCTTGTCTTTCCAGATGCCGTCTGTGAAGTAGACGTAGTTCATCATTCCGCTGCGATGAGAAAGCAGCATTTTAATATTAATTCCGTCATACGGGAAATTTGGAAAGAACTTCTTGACGTCATCTTTTAAAGAAAGTTTTCCTTTTTCGATGAGCTGCATAATGGCTACGCTGGTAAAGGTTTTGGTTACTGAAGCCAGTTCAAATTCTGAATTGATTTTCAGGCTGTCTCTGTGCAGATAGTCTGCCCATCCTATGGCTTTTTCATAAATGATCTTGCCATCTTTAGCCACCAGCATATTGCCGTTAAAGCCGTATTTTTTATGTAAATTCTGGACGAAATCTGCTATGAATTTATCCCCTTTTGCAGGATTGTAAACGAGTAAAAGACTGTCGGCTTTATCGTCATTTTGAGTTCTTACACGAGGATCAGCAGCGGGTTTTTTATTGGAGGAAGAGCAATTGGTAAATAGAAAAGTGGCCATAACAGCCACGGCCAGAATATTACGGTAGGTCATGAATTGATAAGTTCTTTTTAAAAGCTGGAAAAATAAGAAATAATACTCCTTTTAACGTAAAAGAGTTTTAAACATTATCATCTTCATTACATTTCCATATGAAGATAAACCTTAAATTTGCAGCAAAACTTATAAGATTATGAATTTTAGAACGGAACATGATACCATGGGTGAAGTGCAGGTG
>NZ_QAIL01000389.1:3413-5015 GCF_003061025.1 Pedobacter sp. HMWF019
TTGGTCCTGAAGCATCTATGCCTAAGGAAATAATACATGCTTTTGGTTATTTAAAAAAGGCTGCGGCTTTGGCGAACCAGGAACTGGGTGTTCTGGCGGCTGATAAAAAAGACCTGATTGTTAAGGCTTGTGATGAAGTTATTGCAGGTAAACTGGATGATCAGTTTCCCCTGGTGATCTGGCAGACCGGTTCGGGTACCCAAAGTAACATGAATGCCAATGAGGTGATTGCTTATCGTGGACATGTAATCAATGGTGGCGAACTGGGCGACGCAAAGAAAGTCCTTCACCCGAACGATGACGTGAATAAATCACAATCTTCCAATGATACTTACCCTACCGCAATGCATATTGCGGCCTATAAACAAGCTTCAGAAGTTACGCTTCCTGGCTTGGAAAAACTGCAGGCAACTTTAAGTGCCAAGGCTGTTGAATTTGGTTCTATTGTGAAAACCGGCCGTACGCATTTTATGGATGCAACACCTTTAACTTTGGGTCAGGAATTTTCTGGTTACGCCCAGCAGATTACGAATGGTATAAGAGCGATTAAAAATGCCCTTGTTATGATCAGCGAACTTGCCCTTGGTGGTACTGCTGTAGGTACAGGTTTAAATACACCAAAAGGCTACGATGTTTTAGTAGCGAAAAAAATTGCTGAACTGACTGGCTTACCTTTTGTAACAGCTCCAAATAAATTTGAGGCACTTGCTGCACATGATGCAATGGTGGAGCTTTCTGGTGCTTATAAAAGAGTGGCGGTTTCTTTAATGAAAATAGCCAATGATGTAAGGATGTTAAGCTCTGGTCCACGTTCTGGGATTGGAGAAATCATTATCCCTGATAATGAGCCAGGATCATCCATCATGCCAGGTAAAGTTAATCCAACGCAACCAGAGGCTTTGACTATGGTTTGTGCACAAGTGATTGGAAATGATGTGGCTGTAAGTGTGGGTGGAAGTACAGGCCATTTTGAGCTGAATGTATTCAAGCCAGTTATTGCGGCTAATGTATTACAGTCTGGGCGTTTAATTGGCGATGCCTGTGTATCCTTCAATGATCACTGCGCTGCTGGTATTTTACCTAACCTTCCGGAAATTAAGAAACACCTTGAAAATTCCCTGATGCTGGTTACGGCGTTAAATCCTCATATTGGCTATGAAAATGCTGCCAAAATAGCAAAGAAAGCACATAAAGAGAATAAAACACTCCGTGAGGCGGCTGTAGAGCTGGGCTTATTAACCAGTGCGCAATTTGATGAGTGGGTAAGGCCGGAAGATATGGTTGGCAGTTTAAAATAATTGGGAAGTTTGATGATGAGAATCCTCTTCTTTTTCCTTTTATTGGCAGGCGTGATGGTTTCCTGCAGAAGACTGCCTAATGTACAGGGAAAAGGAGAGGCCTTCCTCCAGGGTGTTTGGAACCAGGACAGTATTGTCAACTCGGCCCAGTTGCTCAACTATACCCAGCACAAATTCAAATTTACATGCGATTCTTTCTATGTAGATATGGTTACGTACTCCAAAGTAAATTATTATTCAGACTCCTGCTTTAATGGCGGTGTCTGGAAAGAATATGCCAAAGGAGTATATGCAGTGCGGGCAG
>NZ_QAIL01000390.1 GCF_003061025.1 Pedobacter sp. HMWF019
ATCTTATCCCAAAAAAGCAGGCTCAGTGGAGTCTGCTTTTTTGGAAATCAATATATATATTCAAAATATGACTTAGGGCTGATTCAATGCCTGCAAAGCCTTGCCATTGAGAGAAACTGTTGCTTTATCCGTTACAATATAATTGGTTTTAACAATCGTAGGATTCTGGAGTTCCAGTTTACTTTTTCCTGGAATATTAAAAACAGCTGATTTGATCTCATTTGTATTAGAAAGAACTAAATTCGTATTTCCGTTCTTTTGATCTCCAACAACAGCATTCAAAGTTGACAACTGCATTTGATCCAGACTAGCATAAATGGCAGATCCGAGATCCAGTGTTAATGAATCCTGATGAAAACCAGCTATACCAATATAACCTTCATAATTCCACCCATCCTGATTTGTTTTTATTATATACGGATGTGCAACAATCTTATACATATTGGGCGTGATTAAAATAAGCTCCTGGCCATTCACATGAAAATCGCTCTCTTTTGCCTCTTTAGTCAGGTCAATTTTAAGCACACCTCCAACTTTTGACCACACCAACTTATCTTTTATCCTATCCCTTATCCAAAGCCCTTCTGTTTTCCCTTGCTCCACACGAATAGAAATCTTATTTGCAGACTCTATTTCAAGTGCATTTATATTCTTTACAGCATTGTATTCTAAACCATAAAAAGGGTTCTTGTAATCTCCCCTTAAATAGGAAGCCTTCAGGTTAAAATTATAAGCGGCAAGACAAATTAATGTAATGATAACCGCAGTAATAATTAATATTGTACTGGTTCTCATAGTTCTTTAGTTTTATAGTTCTGTTCAATAAAATTGTTAAAACGCACTTCAATCTCTTCTATAGTAATCCCCAGCAGATACATATTTTTAAATAATTCGGGAAGTTCCTGCCCTATGAAGCGTTCTTTACTGTATACTTTGATTTTCTCTTTGGCATCTGCCGAAATAAAAAAACCTATTCCTCTTTTATTGGCAATCACCTCCTTATTCTGAAGAAAGTCATAAGCCCTCACTACAGTAAGCGGATTAACCTGCAGGTCAGAGGCCATTTCTCTTACCGATGGAATCTTTTGCTCTGGTAGCCACTCCTGGGTCATAATTTTTTCTGTTACAAAAGCAGCAATCTGGATATAAATAGCTTCGTTATCTCTAAATTCCATATTACACCTGTTTTTCTTTAAGCCTGAAATAAGTACTCGTCCACAGAACAAGCGTTAATAAACCGGCCATGACCAATAAAATAACATCACTGGTATCATTAGGCCTTACAAAATAAGATGTTTCACCAATCTCAATACCTATGCTGTTAAATGGAACTCCCTTCAATACTTTAACATCAAAAATTGCTTTAAGAAAAAGCGGATTGATCAGGCAAATAAATATGAGGAATATAAAAAAAGTAAAAGCTGTTTTTATAAAATGTAGCTTTTCAAAAAATACGGAGCCTATAAAACAAATGGAATGCAACACTGCAAAAATTGGAAATACAACCCAGATTTTAAAATTCGTCGAAAATACATTGACCACTGTACTTTTATGCGCCTGGTCTATATTACCTATACTAATTACCGTATAATCTATTACATAAAAACAAGCTATATATACAACTTGAAATATCACAAAGGAATATAGCCAGGCCACCAGGTACTTTTCCAAATGTGATGATGGAAGGGTTAAAATAGGTATAGATTTTTTATTATTACCTAAATCTGCAAAAATCAGACTGGTAAATATGGTTCCCGAAAAAAGCATTAAATTAAAAAATATGACTCCTTGGGCCGTTGGGCCTATGCTTCCACCACCGCTGTAAGACATAAACCCAAGCAGCAGTGCCAGAATTCCAATAAGTACACCTACAGACATCAAATAGGTTTTGTACTGCTCAGCTGTCTGCTTTTTAAAAAGGCGAAGAAACCGGATAAGATTAAATGTGTTGTTCATGAGGCTTATTTTAGAGATTTAACAATAACCTGGTGATCGTTAATAATAGCATTAAAAAGCAATTCCATATCTACTTTACTGTATTGATCCGTATGGCTTAGACTAATTGTATTGTTGCCTATTCCATTTTGTTCAGTATAGATTATAGCGTCTTTATTTGCCTGTCCGGACGTACTGAAATGCAAACGGTCTGCTATATCATCCAGACTCTTATGGAGGATAATTTCTCTCTCATGTAAGATGACAAGCGTATCAATTAAACTATCCAAATCCCTGACCTGATGCGTTGATATGATTACGCAGCGATCTTCTGTTAATGATGAAGCCACAATTTTTCGAAATTGAACCTTCGAGGGAATGTCTAATCCGTTAGTGGGCTCATCCATAATCAACAAAGAGGTATTGGTGGAAAGACCAAAAGTGATCATTACTTTCTTTTGCTGCCCAAAAGACAGCTTACTTAGAATCAGATCCGGAGACACATCAAATTCTGCAAGCAATTTATAAAACAAGGCCTGGTCAAATTTGGGGTAAAAGTGTGCTGTCTGACGAATGAATTGATTGGCTGTCAATGTTGGCATATAAACTTCTTCCGGAATAAAAAAGAGTTCCTGCAAAAATACAGGTAAGCGTCTTGCCGCATCGAAGCCATTTACCCTGCACTTCCCTTCAAGGGGAAACACCAGACCAGCTATATTTTTCAGCAAAGTGGATTTACCAGCTCCGTTTTTACCCAGGAGACCATAAATATGACCAACTTCCAGGCTAAGGTTGAGATTTTTGAATAAGAGCGATTTTTTGCTGTATCCAAAACTAAGGTTCGATAATTCAATCATAGAAATAAGTTTACCGTAGTACTGTATTACTTATGTAATACAGTACAAATG
>NZ_QAIL01000391.1 GCF_003061025.1 Pedobacter sp. HMWF019
CATCATGAACAGCAACACCTTTATTAAAATCTTAACGTAAAGATTTATCGTATTTTAACTTATAAGAGATTTTTGAAAAATCTCTTTAGATGAATTAATTAAATATTTTTTGATAAATATTGGATTGAGCAGGAATTCTTTTGTCGAATTTTTTGGCCTGATGTTCCTGGTTGCATCCCATTTTTAGCGAGTATTATAAACTGATTAATAAATATGAATGGAAATTTCTACGCTTAACTAACACCTCAAATTTTTTAAACAAAAGTAATCTGGCATTAGGGCCAGTGCTTTAACTGGTTGACTCCTTCTTCATATCAAAGATGGCATCTGACCGGAAGGGAATTGTTTTGATTGTTTTTTAACGTGAAACCTCCAGTCTTTAACTGAAGAATATGCGTGTTTTATTACTAACAGGTTTCTTTTTATTGGCGCTGTGCGGCAATAATTTTGCAGGAAAGGTCTTTTTTCAACGGGATACCACCAGGAAAGATACCTTGAAGGCAGTTGATCTGTCACAAAAGAAGGAGGCCCTTTTTTTTAAAGGTCTGCTTCCGAAATCGGTTTCGAAAAAACCAGCAGACCTGGCTATTTACCCGGCAACTTCTCTACAACAGGTATTAAAGGGGCAGGCTCCGGGATTGTATGTCCAGGAGCCCAGCGGAGAGCCCGGAACTGTACAGCAAATGTACATTCGTGGATTAAGCATGCCACTCCTCTCGAAAAGAGATGTCTACCAGGTGCAGCCGCTGGTGGTTCTGGATGGAATTCCTCTCGTTACAGAAGAACATCCTTTTGCTTTCGACATCCAGCAGTACGATTACAACAGAGCTGGCCCCGCAACCAACTTACTGGCAGGAGTTGATATAAACAACATAGCCAGTGTAGAGGTCTTAAAAGATCTTGCCGGAATCGCTTATTTTGGGCCCAGGGGTGCAAATGGAGTCATCTTACTTACCTCCAAGCAAGCAGGAATTAAACGCCGGGTGAACTTTAATTCTTATTTCGGCATGGCCCAGCGCCCTGGTGTAAATACCATTAATGGAGAATATGAGAATAATTTCAGAAAACAGTTCTATGACCGTTATACACCAAATGGCAGATATAACGAAGACGATGTTTATCCGCTTTACCTGAGCGATTCTTTAAATACTGCTTACTATGGTCCTTCCAATTGGAGCGATAGTTATTATAAGAATGCTGTGGTGTATGGGATTCACGCGGATATATCCGGTGGCTCAGAGCGTGCCAGTTTTCGCTTTGCCGTGGGCAATGTTAAAACTGGTGGGGTGGCTGATCAAACTGGCCTTGATAAATACAATGCCTTTTTTAACGTGAATATGAAACCATTGTCCTGGCTTCAGTTTTCAGCATCCGTAAATGGTACACGTTTAAACCGTGTTCGCAATAAAAACCTTCGTGACCGTTTTGCACAGATGGTTTATATCCCTGATTTAGGGGCTCCGCTTTCTCCCAATAAAATCAATTACGATGCCTACCTCAGCCAATTTGACAACGGTTTTGATAATAATTTTAATAACCTGGTACAAGGGCAGGGTAAGTTGATTTTTGACCTCGGAGATTTTAAATTCGTATCCAGGCTCGCTATAGACTACAATGAAGGCTTCAGAGATTTATTCTATCCAAGAACATTAATGGAGGGCAATAGCTATGCCTCAAATTATTATGGCTTTAACCAGCGCATGGTCTTTGATAATTTTCTAACCTATACACACCTGTTTAATCAAAAGCACCTGCTGAGCGCAGAGCTTGGTCAGTCTACCCAGTGGGATACCTATAAATACAACAACAGCTATGCCTATAAAGGAGTAAATGATTTCATTAAGATCAATTTGCTGGAATCTGACCCAAATAACGGAAATTATCTGAACCCACTGGCCTTTCCAAAACCACTGGTTTATAAATTCCTTGACCGGACCAAACAAAATCTGGTTGCTTTTTATGCAAAAGGAAGTTACAGTTTTGAGGAGAAATACACCTTCTCCTTATTGTTAAGAGAAGACGCCTCTTCCAATGCCCAACCCACCAGCAGGTGGCTGTTTACTCCGACACTATCTGCCGGATGGAATGTAAAGAAAGATCTGCTGGCCGGTAATAAGTTCATTTCAGATCTGAATTTCAGGATCAGTGCCGGACGTTTAGGTAAATTAAATTCATTTGATAATTATGCGCAAGGGCCTCAATATACAGCTGATGCGGGTTTTACAGGAAATCTGACCGCTCCCGGATTTAATGCTTTTGCAGTGCTGACCCGGCCTTATACATTTGGATGGGTAGGTTATGGTATTCCATGGGCTTATACTGACCAGTTGAATGTGGGTTTTGATTTTGGCCTGGCAAAAAGCCGTTTTCGGGGCAGCATAGACTTTTATACTAAAAATGACAAGAACCAGCTAATTGGTATTCCTGCCCATGCTGAATATGGTTATAGTCAAGCTTATGAACCTGGAATGAATGTGAACAATACCGGAGTAGATCTTCTGTTTAGCGCAGATGTCATTAAGGCGGGTAAAAAGGGCCTTGGCTGGACCAGTACCTTGAATTTTAACCTCAATAGAAACCGTTTAAAAGCTTTGCCAGGCGGACGTACTGAACTGGTGATCGGCAATCGTTTTTTACAGGTCGGACAACCTATAGATCAATACTGGCTGCTTCAAAATCAGGGAATCTATAATGCAGATAAGGATGTTCCACAAGTCAATGGTAAGTCCATGACCTATACAGGGATTACCCTCCACGGAGGAGATCCGGTTTGGAAAGACCTAAACGGAGATAACCGGATCGACAACAAAGACAAGACCTTAATGGGTCATATGCTTCCTAAGCTTTCGGGAGGTTTTCAGAACCAGTTCAGCTATAAAAACTGGAACCTTGATATAGACCTTTACTTTAACCTGGGTCGTCAGCTGATTAACCAGGAAATGGCCAACCGCTTTAATTTTATTAATCGCGAAGGAACGGTGGCAATGACTTCCGTAAAAGAGATTACCTATTGGGAGAAAAGAGGCGACTATAGTAAATATCCGCTTTATAATCCATGGAGTACAGTCATTCCTTATCGTTCTGACCAGGATCTATTCCTGGAAAATGCGTCTTTCCTGAAGCTGAGAACCATTTCACTTGGTTATGATCTGACCCCCTTGCTCAAAAAGAAAGGAATAGAACGTATTTATATCTATGGTTCGGCCAATAACCTGTTTACGATTACGCCTTATACCGGACAAGACCCGGAGCTGGTTGATTATACAGGTTATGATACCGGCTATGGAATGCCAATTCCCAAAACCTACACCATTGGTATCCGGATGGAGCTATAGTCTGAAAAGAAATCATAAGCCATTAATAAAAACAATATGAAAGGAAATAGAATTATATACTTTTTACTCCTACTTGCAGGATTTCTTTCTGCCGGATGTAAAAATGTACTGGACATAGATTCCACCCGCACTGTCGGAGAGAAGAACATGTGGAAGACACTGGAGGATACCAGGGCTGCACTACTGGGTACCTATTCATTGACACGAGCAGCATTAGTAGACAATGATGCATTCTGGATCTATGGAGATGTACGTACCGGCGAATTCAATAGTCCAACCCGGCAAGACTTGAAAGCGGTGATCAATAACGACCTGAATGCATCTTATCCAGTACTCGAAGCCATGTCTAACTGGAGGCGCTGGTACGCAGTGATCAACTCAGCAAATATTTTCCTTGAACGCGTAAGGGATGTCAAAATAGCGGATCCAAGGTATACCGAAAACAACATGACTGTGGATATCGCACAGATTCGCTTCCTTCGGGCTTTTGCTTATTTCTACATGGTTCGTATATGGGGAGATGTACCTTTTATCATCACTTCTCATGATGGGAGTTTTGAGAATAAGCCCAGGGAAGACAAAGATAAAGTGATGGTTTGGGCAGAGCAGGAAATACTTAAAGCAGCAGTAGATCTGCCTTATAAATACAGTGCAAACGACATACAGCAACCTGGACGTTATTACAATGAGGACGAAAACCGTTGGAATGGGGTACTGGCGCGTAAATTAACCGCTTATGCAATATTAACCCATATTGCTGCATGGCAAGGGAATTATCCAGATGTTGCGGCCTATTCCAAATTTGTACTGGACAATTACAATAAGGGTGGTAACAGTTATATCTCAACGGATGATCTTTGTTCTTCCGGGGGCTTTTTTAACGCAAAAAAATACAACCACTTATTTGGTTTCAATTTCGATTATGGTCATCAGGACGGTTCTTTTACCGGTCACCTGGAAGAACTTACTCTTGCCGAGCCTGTGGTGAACAAAAGCCTGCCCGATATTTTTATGGCCAAGGATTCTATTCTCTCCATTTTCAATGAAGAAAATGACGAACGTTTCCATCTGGATACCCTTGGACGCCCTGGCGTAGAGCGTTATTTTTCTAATTTCAATGGAAAGTACCCCATCTTCAGCAAGGTAAAAGTGATCATGGATGGAACAACTGATCCAAGTTTCCGGCTTTTTGCCAGTGCTGTCGTATTTACACGCTTAGAGGATATTACTTTGTTTCGTGCAGAGGCTTTGGCTGTTCTTGGGGAGAACCAGGGCGCCATAGACAATCTGAATACCATCCGGCAGTTGAGGAAGCTCAAAGCTTACGACGCCGTAGTGAACGGTGATTTACTGAGTGCCATTTTCCATGAGCGACAACGAGAACTCATGGGCGAGGGACATCGCTGGTACGATCTGGTTCGTTACAACCGCTTACGTCCCCGTAATCAGAAATTCATAGACCTGATTGCTCGTAATGGCATTTATTGGCCACTCTCAACAACTATTCTCGGACAAAATCCGGCGCTTCAACAAAACTCTTACTGGAAATAACTGGAAAGCTATGAAGAAATTACACTACAGTTTTATCTTATTTACCCTGCTTATTATAGGCCTGTCTTGTACAAAAGATGGAGGGTATTATGATCCACAACCGATAGACAAGGAATATAAAGGTACTACTTATGAGTACCTCAAAAGTAAACCAGGTATTTACGATTCCTTATTACGTGCCATAGAGCGTGTTGGAGCGGTGCATCTGCTGAACGATAGCAGCGTTACCCTGTTTGCGGTTACCAATCCGGGTTTTCAGATTGCCTTTACCAATTTGAACAATCTTTATGCTTTATCCGAAAAACCTTCACAGTCTTTATCTACCATAAAATATGAGCAATTAGATACCATGATGGCCCAGTACATGATTAAAGGGAAGTATACAGCCAATGACCTTCGTCAGCAAGACGGATTGGCATTAACTACTGCCCGGTATGATTACCCAATGCATGCCAAAGTGGCTAAAACGACTTCCTCAGGGTATATAACCGGCGGTCCGGAGTACATCTTAATTAGCGATACCCGACGAAGCCAGTTTAATAAGGATTGGGTGAGCGCAAATACGGGCTCCATCAATATCCATACAAAGAACGGTATTGTGCATGTCATGGCCTCAGATCATGTATTTGGATTTGATAATTTCATTACCAGATTAACTTTTAATCCGCCGCCGCCAAACCTTTTCAAAATTATTGGCGGTAAGCAAACCGTTTCCCGGGAAAATGGCGGTGGTGCTAATGGAGTTGAAGGCTCTAACAATGCCATTGACGGAAATTCACTCACTAAATTCTTACTGGGCTGGAGCCAGGGCAATAGCGTAGATATCACATTTGAGTTGGTTAGGCCAGCCATAGCTGGTGCTTATACCATTACCTCTGCAAACGATGAGTCCAGACGTGATCCTTCAGATTGGAACCTGCAGGGCTCTATGGATGGAGAAAACTGGACCTATCTGGATAGTAAAACAAACCAGGTATTTGAGGACCGGCAACAACAAAAGGTATTCCGGTTTGTGAACCGGGCAGAATTTAAGTTTTACAGACTCCAGATCACCAGGAATAACGGTGCCGATGGGATGCAGTTTGCAGACTGGACAGTCAATTTAGCCAAATAAAAAGCATATAACAAAGAGATATGAACCAAAGCGTATTATCAAACAGGAAAATAAAGTTGCCGGTGTACTGCGCAATTCTTGTCTTGCTGGTCTTTCCGGCATGTAAAAAACTCTATAATCTTCCTGATGCGAAAGAGTATTTGAGTAAGAATATTAACTATGATAATAAAATTATAGAACCCGTTATTGGCCGATGGAATATCCATGGTGGATTTAAATCAGACAATTCCAGTTTTCCGTTAACTTTTGAAATCCAAAATGCCCGCTATGGTGATGGAAGAAAGGTTACAGATCTTTTTCAGGTGAGACCAACTTATGTTTGGACTGCAGTTTATGATGGGAAAGAAAAAAGCCTGGAAGAAATTGAAGCCAAGCGCAAACTGGAAAACCATCCTTTATTTGAAGTGAGGTCTTCAGGCGAGTTCATATTATGGCCAAGTTCGACCAATGAACTGATCGAACCCAGACCAACCGACAGTACCACACTTGCCCAGGATACCCGGTTCTTTGACCTTAAAATTTCCAATACCGGAGGAACCATTGTTTTGAAGGATTTTCAGATTCGCCCCTGGAGAGAAAGACCTTACTCGCCAAGTAATGATATAAATCCTTTTACAGGAGGGGTTAACCGGGATCCAAAGGCTCCATTGGACTTGACCAAACGGGACTATATCCGGCCACGTCTGGACAATGTAATTGGTGCAACCACCCAAAAAGCATTAAGGAGTGATGATGATGTAAAGGATGTAGTTGTTTACATCAGGCACTTTGAAGGTGGAAATGGGCATAACCTGCGATTCAAATTCCTGAATACAGACAGCTTACCGATGAATCCGGCCATATTTAATGAAACCAAATGGGATTTGCTGGTACACGGTTTTAACCGGAAAATGACTAATGAATACGTACAGTATGATGTGGCTTACCCAATCCCCTTAACCTCTGCGGGAACAATATATACAGATGGGGGCAATGCAAGGGCAGAAATTAAATACTCCAGAAGAGGTTTTGGCGGCGGATTGACCACAGCCATGTTTGGTTTGGACTTTAAGATTTTCAGAGCTGGCGACTGGGAAATCGTTTTCCATTTCAAAAAAGACAATCCAAAGTTTGAAGATGAATAATGACCACCACAAATTTTATTCGATGAGACATTTTATAATAGCAATAGTACTCATGTGCTGCCTTAATGCCACATTTGTCCATGCGCAAACCAAAATTAAACTAAGTGGTAAAGTAACGGATGGAACCAATCTTGGTATTCCCGGAGCAACCGTTCTATCAGGTTCTCCTTTAAAGAGTTTAACTGCAACAAATGCTTCGGGAGAATTCGTTATTATGGTGGAGAGCGAAGCTGAACTGGTTTTTAAATCAATTGGATTTATAGAACAGCGTGTAAAACTCAAGCCCGGGCAAACCACCATTTTGATTCATTTGAAAGACAATTCAAAAGAAATGGATGAAGTTGTCGTGAGGGGTTATGTTACCCGTTCCAAACAGCTCAGTACGGGTGCTTCAACCACCATCGACGGTAGTAAAGTCCAGGATGTTCCGGTTTCTAATATCGAACAGCTATTGCAGGGTAAGGTTCCGGGATTGAATATTCAGGTTAATACAGGAGCACCTGGCTTTAGAGGAACCACCACCATACGTGGGGTCTCCTCACTTTCGGTAACCGGAAGCGGAAGTGAATCTTTTTTGCAACCCACTTCACCATTGTACGTTATAGATGGCGTACCTCTTGATGCCGATCAGGCCACACAGTTTGGCTTCCAGCAGCAAGGCCCGGGCGTGAGTCCGATATCCATGATTCCGCAGGAAGATATTGCCAGTATTGAGATCCTGAAAGATGCCCAGGCCACTTCTTTATATGGCTCCAGAGCTGCCTACGGAGTAATCATCATCACCACCAAAAGAGGAAATTCTCCAACACCAAGAATTCGGTATACCCTCAATACTTTTATGCAAAAACCACCAAAACTACGGGAAACACTGGGTGGTAACCTGGAGAGGGCACTAAAGATCCGGCAAATTATCGAAAATGCCAAAAGTCAGGGTGATATAGACCGGATTGGTTCTACACCTTTTTTAGCCGACAGTTTAAATGCTTATTTCAACAACTCGACCAACTGGCAGGATGTTTTTTACCGCACTACTTTTAACCAGACCCATAATCTGGCGATCGATGGGGGAGATCAGGTCTTCAACTACAAAACCAATCTGAACTATTATACAGAAAATGGGGTAATCCGTAATACAGGTTTTGACCGCTATAACCTGACCATGAGAATGGAATACAAGCCCAATGAAAAATTTTCCTTCGTCGGCTCTGTTTTTGGGGGTATTGGTAAAACCAATAAAGGAGAAGGGTTAGGCTTACTGCAAACCGGCGTAGCGAATAATGGAATGGCATCTTCCCTTTTGCCCGGTCCATCTTTCTTTCAGTCAACCTCTGGAGTCGTTTCCGCACTGAAAACCAAAAACGACAACAATGCAAGAAACCTCCGAACGAATGTGGAGGCCGCATATATGTTTCTGGAAGGATTGCGGGCCTCCACCAATGTGAGTTACAATTTTGATTCCAACACCGAGGATACATTTACACCGGCAGCCGCAAATGGGCAATTTGCCAAAGTGTATGCCTTTAGCGGGCGTTCAGATCGTTTGTACAATAGAAGCGCGGTGACCTATTCCAAAACATTTGGAGAAAAGCACAGCCTTTTTATAAACACCTTTAACGAGATCTATATAGAAGGGAGGCAGAACTCCATTACCCGTCAGGAGCGGACACCTAATGATCAGTTCCAGGGACCTTTAGGTTATGATGCCTATTATTCCAGGGGTGGTGGTGTGCTTACAGATTACAGAAACTTTAGATCAGCATCCTTTGCAGGTGCCGCTTCCTACGACTATATGAAGAAATATGTCGTCGATCTCTCTTATCGTTTGGATGGTACCTCAGGCAGCGGAACAGATAATCCTTATTCCAAAAACCCTGCAGTGGGTTTGCGATGGAACTTTAAACAGGAAGGTTTTTTGTCTAAGGTAGACTGGCTGGATATGGGGGCCATACGTTTAAGCTGGGGAATGAATATTAATCCAAACTCTTCTTTGGTAGATATTTACGGAAGGTACAGTATCAACGGCAACTATAATGGATTGCAGGGCATTGGTATCGATTATGGACTGATACCAAATCCCAACCTCAAACCCACCACCACCACACAGTATAATTTAGGTTTTGATATCGGTTTGTTTAAAAACACCATCGAATTGACCTACGATACTTATTACAAAAGTGTAAAGAATATGATCTTAGACCGATCATTGTCTAATGTTGCAGGTTTTGGTGTGTTGAGAAGTAACGATGCCAGTATCGTGAATTATGGTCATGAGATTTCTTTAACCGTACGACCTTTAAAGAAAGGCCCTTTGACTCTGTCTTTTTCTGTTAATGGAGCCATCAATAATGACGTATTAACCCAGCTGCCGGAAGAATATAACGGACAAATGATCCGCTGGGACGCCAATCAGGATTATCTGCAGCACCTGATTTATAGGGTAGGTGCCAATACCTTCTCTAATTATCTTCGGGTAAATCAAGGCGTCTATGCCAATAATAAAAATGTTCCGGTAGACCCGGTTACAGGTTTGGCCTACCAAACCGGAGGTCGTGCATTTCAAGCGGGAGATCCTGTTTTTAAAGACGTAAATGGAGATTACATACTAGATGGAACAGACTATCAGATCATGGGAAATTCACAACCGATTTTTACCGGCGGACTTTCCACCAATATTGGCTATAAAAATTTCAGACTTGATGTATATGCATCTTTTACAGCAAAACGAACCATTCTAAACAACGCCCTTGCCGATCGTCTTCGCTTAATGAAAGACCCATTCGGAGACCGTGCTGTGGTACCATTGACAGGGTTGGATATGTGGACAAAACCCGGTGATGTTGCAAAATATCCTTATGCTTACGACTATACCCGTTTTGATGCCATTCAGCCTTTTCGCGCAGATCAATCCTTATGGGAAGAAGATGGTTCTTATTTGAAAATCAATACGGTAACTTTCTCTTATATGTTCGAAAAAAAGATGGCCAGGCGACTGGGCGTACAAAGTATCAGGGTATATGTATCCGGAGAGAACCTGCACACCTTTACTAACTATACCGGGCCAAATCCGGAAAATGTAACCAATATGGGACGCGATGCATCGGGCGGTTATCCGGTTCCGCGTAAATACAATCTCGGTTTAAACGTAGAATTTTAAAGAAGATAAAGCATGAAAACGCAATTCAGTAATAAACTACCTATGCTGTGCCTGGTCATCACGGTACTGTGCAGCATCGCTTGCAAAAAATTTCTAAATGTGGTGCCAAAGGACCAGCTTACAGGAAACAATTATTTTAAGTCTAAAGAAGATGTGGAGTCCAATATCACCAGTCTTTATAGCAAATTTTTTGAGAAGATCAATCAGACACAAGTGATGGGGGCAACTGGTGAATACCGCTCTGGAGAAGTTATGGCCAGTACATTGCATTTTAGAGTAAATGAAGGAAGAATCGTAGAAGCCCTTGGCAGAAATGATCTTCATGCTGCAATTGACGGGAGTGCCTGGAGAGATCGTTATCACCTTTGGGACATTACCAACTGGACCACCTATTATCAGGTGATCCAAGGCACCAATATCCTGATCAGTAAACTGGAAGAAGGTATCCCGGGGCTAAGTGAATCTGATAAACAGCAATACATTGGAGAAGCTACCTTTATCCGTTGCTTTACCTATTTCTGGATGGTAAGGATATATGGTGATGTCGCCTATTATACCAATCCCTACCAGGCCAACCCCTTGGGAAGAGAAGATATGGTATCTGTGCTGAACAAATGTATAGCCGACATGAAGAGCCGAATGAACAGCATGCCCTGGACCAATAGTGATCCGTCTAAAAAAGGATCAAGAGCAAGTAGGGGCGCTGCGGTTGCACTGATTATGCATATGAACATGTGGAATGCAGGTTTCGATCCTGTTAAGAAAAATGCTTATTACACAGAAACTGCTGAACTCGGCAAAGAATTGGTGAAAAGCAACGCTTATAGCCTGTTGCCTTTGAAAAACTGGGATCAGGTGGTCAAAGGGCGTTCTGCAGAAAGTCTGTTTGAATTTTACAGGAGTATTAATTATGGTGATAATGTGAATATTGATGCACCTATCGCTGCGCCCTTTTTACGTTGGCCTTTCAGAAATCCAAGGTATGATAATCAGGTGAGTCTGTTCTATTACACAACCGAATACATGACCAAATTATTCCCGGAAGAAGTACCTGATAAACGTAAAGAGCCTATAGAAAATGATGGTTGGTTTGGAGACCAGTATGGCGGAGGGGTATATTCTGGCGATGAAAAATTTGTGATGACCAAATTTGCCCATAATATCCCGGCTTCCGAAAACTCTGCGGTGAATCCTGACAACACTTTTCTGATTTTCAGGTATGCTGATCTATTGTTGCTTAGGGCAGAAGCACTCGCTGAATTGGGAAACAATGATGCCGAGGCCATTAATATGGTCGGACTGGTACGTACCCGTGCCCAGGCTGGCCCGTACGATGGTGGTGGTGGCAGTGATTTGAAGGATTTTATTTTTATGGAAAGAGCACGTGAATTGATTGGAGAAGGACAACATTACTTTGACCTGGTACGCACCGGACGAATTATGAGTTCGAAATGGGCACGTCATCCCTTAAACAGAGATCAGTTCAATAGAAGGGCTTGGACCTGGCCAATAGATCATGTGGCAACAAACAATAATCCTTATATGAGTCTGAACGATTACTGGGAAAGTTCAGGCCTTTAATTCTAGTCCTTGAAAAAAATAATATAAACCCGATATGATTAGAATAATGATTAAGCACGCAGAGCAATAATTATTCTAATCATCAAAGGCTCCATCTAACAATTAAACAGCATAAAATAAATAGATGAAACATTTCAAAAAATCAATTATAAACCTGGTCCTTCCGCTGTTGCTGCTCTTATGCATTTTTGCAGCATGTAAGCGCGATCAGTATTATACAGACGGTGGATTGGCAAAAGGAAGATTCGAGGGAACCGTTCTTCAATACCTTTCTTCTAAACCAAAAGAATTCGACTCTCTGGTAAAGATCATTAAACTGGCGGGTTTGGATAAGACCTTAAGCAGTGATGAAATTACTTTTTTTGCACCAAGTGACGTCAATATCAAAGCTTTAATCGGGCGTCTCGACCAGGGTGGCATCAACAGACGGCTTTATAATGAAGGTAAAGATACCATTAAGGTTCTTTCAGATATTGATTCTCTGATCTGGAGAAAATTTCTGCTCCGCTATATCTACAAAGGTAGGAATAAATTGATGGATTATCCCCAGATTGATTTTGGACAACAGGTCATCTATCCAGGGCAAATCTATTATGCTTATGGCAATACAGTGGCAAATATTGGGGTAGTATATAACGATGCCGGCGGCGTACGCTATATGGGTTACCGTCAACTCCATATTTCTTATATCCCCGATATTTCCAGACCTGCAGATAACTGGCGAACTGTAAAAGTCTCCTCATCAGATATTGAACCCAATAATGGTATTGTGCATGTACTGGAAGTTAGTGGTAATCAGTTGGGTTTTGATCAGGGAGAAATGGAGAATGACATATCAAACAGTAAGCGTTAAGGGCCATGTATTATAAAGGATCATACAATATGAAGAAGATGACTATCGCCGCCGCCTTTGCAGCATTCCTGATGCTGGCGGGAGGATGTTCTAAAAAAGAAGAAGTGTTCAACGAGCCTTACGGGCAAGGCAAGAGTGCTTTGGGTATTGTGATCAATACCACGCAAGCACCTGTTCCTGAATCTGGAAACCCTGGAGTAGAAGTATCAATTAAAGCAACAGGGCTGGTTCCCTATAAAGATAAGCTGATCCTAAGAATTAACGGGGAGCAAGCTGTGGTCAAAGAAGTGACTGAAACAGGTATTAAAGCTGTGGTTCCGGATAATGCCAGTTCAGGCGTTATATCCGTTTCTGTAGATGATAAGGTGGTTTTTGGGCCCATCTTTAAGGTAACGGGTTACCTGTCAGTAGACCCCACCTTCCGGGCTACAAATGGGGCCAATGGAGCTGTTTACCAACGTCTTGTTACTGATGATGGTAAAATCATGCTGGTGGGAAGCTTTAATAATTACGACAACCGCGCAGCCATCAAACCCATCAACAGGATTGTGAGGACTTTTCAGGATGGAAGCTACGATGCTAGTTTGCGATCCGGTAAGGGCGCCAATGGCTTGCTTACCAGAATTATCGCCTTGCCTGGAAAATTCGTTGTTGCAGGATCATTTAACGGTTATGACCAGCGTACAGAAAACATTAGTAACATCACCATGCTCAATACCAATGGAAGCATTGATACCATGGGCGTAAAAACCTTTAGAAGACCTACACAAACAGATACTATTAAATATTTTCCGAAGTTTAACGGAGGTACAGATGGAGGAATAAGCCAGATGTATGAACAGAACGGTAAAGTTTTGATCACCGGTTCATTCCGGTATTATGTATCCAGACGGTACGATAGGCCCAATAAATACGAAACCAGAGATACCGTAATCCTGGATAGTACGGAGATCCGGCAGATTGCGCGTTTAAATGCTGACGGAACGCTGGATAAGTCTTATCGGTTTAACACCGCAACAAATTCCGGTCTCCCAGGCGGAAATGGTAATATACAATCCTACATGCATAAAGAAGGAGCCCTTGCAGGGAAACTGCTGGTATACGGTGCCTTTACGAAATTTGACAATACCACTGCCGGATATATTACCAGGTTAAATCCAGATGGTACGGTAGATCCAACTTTCAATCCTGGTGGCACCGGGGCAGATTTTAAAATCAACAATGCCAGCTATAATGCGCTAACAAAACGATACATCATTACCGGAAGTTTCCGAAGCTACAATGGAAAGAGTAGTGAATACATCGCCATGCTGAATGAGGACGGAACGCTTGATCCCACTTTTGTACCTAAAAAGGTAGAAGGAAGCCTTGCCGATTCTAAACAGCTCAATAATGGTTTAATTGTCGTTACCGGTGGATTTAAAACTTATGGCGGCGTTATCCGGAATGGATTTATGATCCTTGAAAAGACCGGTGCTCTGGCGGTGGGATATAATTCTACCGGAATCTTTAATGGCTGGCTGGGCGACGTCATTGATACGCAAACCGAAGACGGAAAACCAGCCATACTCCTGATTGGAAGTTTTGATAGGTTTGATAATGAGCCCGTCAATAACATACTCCGTCTGGTTATCAATAAAGAAAAACCTTAACCCTATTATCATTTGTATTATGATCACACGATTTAAAAAATATCATAACTGGTGCCTGGCTTTGACCTTTAGCTTAATAGGTATACTCTCGGCCTGTAATAAGGGCTTTGATAAGATGATCCCCGATAGCAATCATCTTGACACGGCTACGGTAGCTTACGGTAGCCCTAAAGTGCTTTACATTATCGTAGATGGTGCAAGAGGACAATCTGTCCGGGATGCACGAACCCCTTTCATCAGTTCTTTGCTACCCAAATCCATTTATTCCTGGGTGTCTTTAAGCGATGAAACCGTAAGTCAGCCAGGAACTGCCTGGACGGATATGCTGACCGGGGTACGTAAAGCCAAACATAACGTAGACGGCAATAATTTTTCAGCTAACAACCTGGCTACATTCCCCCTTATTTTTGAGCGGATTAAACAAACCTATCCTAAAAGTGTGCTTAAAGTATTCACTACTTCAGCAATATTCAAAGATAACCTTACAAAAGGAGCTGATGTAAGCGAATTGCTGACCAATGATCAGGCTGTTAAAGAAAAGGTCATTTCCAGTTTCTCAGATGAAGCATTAACCATGGTAACCGGACATTTTACCGGCATAGATGCTGCGGGTGCCAAAAATGGGTACGACCTCTCCGTGCCAGCCTATAAAGATGCGATTGTTAAGTTTGATAATGATTTGGGTGAGGTGCTTCAGGCACTTGCCAAAAGACCCAATTATGCCAAAGAAAACTGGATGGTGGTGGTGGCCTCCAGCCGTGGAGGTCATTATGATATTCCAGCTGAAAGTAATGACAATACCGTATTTAGTAACCCAGATGTAAACACGTTTACAATACTCTATTCCAACAGGTACAAAACCCGTTTTATTGGTAAACCTTATTTAGGTAATAAATATCAGGGAGATTTTATTCGCTTTAATGACCATAGAAAAGCGCAGGTAACCGCAGGCGATAATAGCGTCTACAATCTGGGTACAGCAGAATTTACTGTGGAGTTGAAGGTGAAGAAAAATAAAGGACCAAATAACAACTATAAATTTTATTACCCCTCTATCCTTGGTAAGCGGGCAGAGTGGACCTCGGGCTGGCCAGGGAATGGCTGGGTTATCTTCCTGGAGGACAATTATTGGATGTTTAATGCTAAAGGTCCGGGCGGAGGTGATCAGGTTAAAGGAACAGAGTTGGCAGATGCGACCTGGAACAGTGTTGCTGTAGTTGGGGTCATCAGGGAGAACAAACGATATGTGAGAACTTTTACAAATGGAGGCTTTAACAACGAAAGAGACATCTCCGGATGGGGAAATATGGACAACTCTGCCTTGCTTACCCTCGGGTATCTTGCAGGTACAGGTCACGGTGAACCAGATGTTTATGTCAGTGATGTAAGAATATGGAAAGCTGCTTTACCAGACTCTGTAATCAATCGGTTTGCTTGCGATACATACGTAGATCCGGGTCATCCCTATTATCAATACCTGGCCGGTTACTGGCCCGTGGTGGGCAACAACAGCAATACAATTCTGGATGAAGGACCATTAGGTAGCCATATGACATTTTCCGGAGGTGATGCTTCCTGGGACAAACTGTCGGAATATCTGTGTGCCCCTTCGCAGGAGAATCTGGGAACGCTGGTGCCCAGAAGTGTAGATATGGCCACACAAATTATCAGTTGGCTTAAAGTTCCCCGCCAGGAAAACTGGCAGCTGGATGGGCGGGTATGGCTAGATCAGTAAACAAAACAATACACAGAACCATAATATCATGAATATGAAATTTAATTCTTTATGCCTCGCTTTTTTAAGCCTGGTCTTGTTGCAGCTTTTTTCCTGCAAGCGGAATGCTCTGGAGGATTTCGATATCGCTAAAGGAACACCTGTAACTGTATCTGCAGGTGGATTAAGAGGGAATATCCAAAGGGATAATGAAAAAATAATTTTGCAGGTGGGTTTAGGTTTGTCTGCTCCGGCAACTAAAGCTTTTCAGATCAATCTATCCCTTAATATGGATACCGTAAATACACTGATTGAAAAGAATACTTTGTCCAATACGGTAGCCCTGCCTGTGCTGTCCATTAAACTGCCCAATGTTGCAGAGGTAACGTATGGGGTAGACAGTGCCTTCTTTAATGTAGAAGTCAGTGTAACAGCGCTTGAACAATTTTATGGAAAGAAAGTAGCCCTGGCCGTAAGCCTGGATGACCCAACCAAGGGAAATCAGGCGAGTAAAATCAAAAGGACCACTTTAATCGTGTTGGATACCAGAGATTTAGTGAAACAGGAGGAGATACATTATTTATCCATTAAAAATGGCGGAGGCGGTGTGTTAAAAGTGACTAAAGGAGAGAATTACAAAGTAACCTCGGCCGGAGTTACTATTTCTCTTGATGTATTGCTGGCTGGGATTCCAGGATCTGCCTTCAGTATAAAAACCACTGTAAATACAGATACCGTGGCCAGTTTAGTAGCCAATAAAGTACTTCCGCAAGGCACACTGCCATTAGCAAAAGGGAAGTACTTGCTTGATTCGGTGATTAATTTTCCAGCAAATAAAACGCAGGCCACTTATGAGTTAAATATTCCCTGGAGTACAATGGATCAAAACCTGAACAATTCTACCGCACTGACCATCCGGCTGAGTAGTTCAAATAAACATGTTTTGCATCCGGTGAACAGTGTTGTTGTGGTTTTGATTGATCCTTCGGTGAGCTTAGATAACAATTCGTTTATTACAGGTAATGGAACAGGACTTAAGGCGGAGTATTTTAAGGGTACACAAACGATAAACGAAGGGGGCAGACTTCCTGACCTGGTTAGAATAGATCCCCAGATTAACTTTGTGGGTTGGCAGCCCTTCCCTGAGCAAGATGACAACTGGTCTTCCAGATGGACTGGAGAATTTCTGGCCCCTGTTAGAGGAGAATATATTTTCTATCAAACGAAATGGGATGATGGTGCGCGGTTGTTTATTAACGGAGTAACGATCGTAGACGACTTTACCGCAGAATGGGATAAGCCGACCAGATTCGGAAAGATATTCCTGGAGCGTGGCCAGCGTTATTCGATAGAAGCCCAGCACCGGGAAAATGTAGGGGGTCAGCAGGCTATATTGGAATATGAAGTGCCAAGCGCTGGGGTTGGTAGACAAGTTGTTCCAAAATCACAACTTTTTCCTGCTCCCTAGGTTAAACGTTAAAGGAATTGAAAAATAAAACCCTTGAATAATGAACAACAGAATATCTTATATCTTTGCAACCCTCTTTATTCTTTTTGCAGTATCCTGCAAAAAGAATAAAGAGCAACCGGTTGAAGTGCCTGAATCGCAAAAACCAACAGCTAGCTTTAACTATAAACAGGTTAGTGTCGATGATCCTTTTACTTTCAAGTTTGAAAATCTCTCCAAAGATTTCAAAGAGGTCAGATGGGAATTTGGAGATGACAGCACCACTACGGAGGTTTCTCCCGTCCATACCTTTATCAATACTGGAGAATACCGGATCAAAATGGTCTCTAAAAATGATCAGGGGTACTGGGCACAAAGAGAAGTGAAGATAAAACTTAATCCAGACAGTATCCTTAGTTATACTTCTGCAAACGGAGCGGATGGAAAAATTACCTTATCTCTAAATCCACCTGTTAAGGCTGAAACGGTATCCTGGTACAAGTTGATTGGAACAAAATTAACACTCGTTGAAACTGCACCAACCACGAAGATTGCTGTCGCAGCAGGCACCTATGATACCTATGAAGTTAGGATTACAACACCTAAAGGTTCAAAAGCAGAGGTGACTAGGTTGGTGGGCTCTGCAGGTGTTTTAAATGATATCACAGGAAATGCGGTATTCTCCGTATCCAGAGATAATGACAACGGAGCAACATCCAATGAAGGGTCGCTCAAATTGATTGACAAAGATACCAGAACTAAGTTCTTGCAATTTAATTATAAAGGAGATCTGTGGGCTCAGCTGGATTATAAAAATAATCCAGTGGTATTGGGGGCTTACTCACTGACTTCGGGAGACGATGCAATTGAGCGTGATCCGAAGAACTTTAACCTGCAGGGGTCAAATGATCTCACTTCCTGGACGGTTGTTGATCAGCGTACGAACGAAGCTTTTGCAACAAGAGGATTGACTAAAATGTACATCTTCGACAATTCAACACCTTACCGTTATTACCGGTTAAACATTCCGGTAAATAACGGTGCAGGGTTGATTCAGATTGCTGAATGGAGAGTTTTTGTGATGCAATAGATTGACTTTTAGTCCACTACAGGAAAAGCAGATATTCTTAATCTTGCGCCTCCCATAGGAACCAGTGTCAGCTCTGATACTGGTTCATTTGTTTTTATGGGGCTTAAGGGCAGTAAACCGCATAAACCGTATTGATCCATTGTCCAGTCTTTAATTTGCTTTCCTTTTATTTTTAATTCAATTGGTGCATTTGAATTGGTAAAAGGATTGTTGTCTTTTGGCCAGCTTTTACGGATCACTTTTATGGAGCGCTCCGGGTGTTCTTTATCGATCTGCAGACCGTAGTTCCATGCTGATTTGGGAAAGATCTCATAAGATGGCCATTTGCCAGGATCTGCTCCGGCCTGCCAGCCGGAATCATTCAGGGCGGTGGCTTTACTGTCCCGGGGCACATAATCTTCTTCAATTTTTAAGGAATAGGTGAGGGGGCCATAATTGATACTTATGCTGTTTTTGTTTTCTGTCCATTCTCTGGTTGTTAATTGCATTGGCAATTTTAAAGCGATCTGATCTCCTTCTTTCCAATTGTTTTCCAGGCGGATGTAATTTCCATGGCTGAGGTCTGTCGGGATGCTGCGTCCATTTACCTTTACCGAAGGATTCTTACACCAGGACGGTATCCTAAGATATAAAGGGAAGCGGACTTCTGCGGGCGTTTTTACGGTAAAACTGATCTGGTCTTGGAAAGGATATTTTGTCGTTTCCAGAAGTTTAACGGTGGTTCCTTTCCCAACGCTAGCCGTAACTTCTCCTTCTGTATAGAGTTGTGCAACCAAACCATTATCTGGTGTCGCCATCCAGGTGTTTTCTGCGTAATAAACCCATCCGGCAGCATGATTATGCTGGCAGCAGCGGCTGCTAAATGGATTCATCATCAGAAAAGGACCTTCGTTATCTATACCGGGTTTATGGTTTTTGCTGTCGCTGGCTACCATATTAGGTGCGGTAAGGTAACGTAGAGATTTGTAATCCGGCATAAAGGCAGCTGAAAAAGTGTTAAAAGCCACGTCTTCACAGTTTTCTGCCCAGAAGGTGTCTCCTGTAGAGCTCAGCAGCATTTGATCTGAAGTCATTTGTTCTACTAATCCACAGGTTTCAACGGCCTGACGGGGGTCGTTATACCCTTTACGGGCATTCTCATCGGCACCAAACATACCCCCGGGAACTTGTCCGTATTCCTCTCTGATCAGTTTGAAATTTCGGTAAGTTGCTTCTATATCCTTTGGATCGTGACTTTGCAGGGCAAATGTTGCAGGTTCTCTGAAACCTTGAGCAATATTTACGTTGTGAAGATTTGGCAACTGATTAGCTTGGCGCCAGTTCGCCGTATTTTTGTCAATTTTAGTGGCCAGCTCCAGGAGCCATTTATCTCCGGTACGGTTATACAGCCAATATACACTGGCGATATTGTCTCCGCCTCTTGAGTTTTCCCAGTAATCTTCGAGGAATTTATTGTCGGGAACTGAAAGTTCATACTTGAAGTATTTGGTCATAAAAGGAATGACTCTTGGATCTTTGGAGTACTCATAATAGGATTGCAGACACCACAGCATAGACATATTGGTCCACAGATCCCGGTTTCCGTTACGTTCTACTGCCGGCCCAAAATCTCCGTTATCGCGTTGGTTATTGAGTACAGCATCTATCCAGAATTTGGCTTCTTTTATGATCTTTTCATCCTGGAGCATATAGCCAATATTGGCATAGCCCTTCAGCCAGTAGGGAAGTTCTTCCCAGCCATACTTTCCTTTGCCTTCTTTATTTAACCAGGCATTGTCTACTTTAGAGAGCCAGATACTGATCTCGCCAAGATTGCCGGTCAGGCCATCACGTTGTAATTCCAATGCTTTTTTTAACCATCCTCCTGCCTGGATACTTCCAACCGGAAGCTTAGTGAAGTATTGGTTTTGAAGGGGTAGTTTGTTGTTTACATAAAATGAATTGCGTTGCTGATTGGCTGCTTTAACGACGCTGACCTGAAGTTTGTGCTCCTGTTTTTTTACCTGGGCAAAAACAGATAATGGAAGCAATGGTAGCGCCATCATCAATAAACCTTTTCTCATAAATTTATAATTGGTTAAGTTTTCTTTTGTGTCAGGCTAAGCTACTTTAGTTTTCGTCCAGGAGATTCGTTATATTTTATCAAAAAATCATCAAATCGTATCAATGTTTAAATTGTTGAGAAGTGAATTTGGGGATGAATTATGTCGGAAAATTCTGTACAGCTTCTTCAGCCCGCCTGATATCGTTAGCCTTGAAGCAGCTGTACAGAATTTTTTGATAAATTCACCCCATCTTAAACCTTTGTATGGTAAACAGATTACAGAAAAATATAATAATAGGAGGGAGTAGGGGAGAAAATTAAAGAGCCTTCTATCGGGATCGAACCAATGACCTACTGATTACAAGTC
>NZ_QAIL01000392.1:0-3507 GCF_003061025.1 Pedobacter sp. HMWF019
CTACATATGTGTTTAAATTATTGTATTTTAGCTATAAGAAATTCCGCTCTTCCAGTAAAACCTTCATCTTTAATAACAAACGTTTATGTCCGGTATGCGTAAAACTCTCCTGTATCCCACATTTTTAACGCTCCTCCTATTAATCAGTTATTCACAAAAGTCCATTTGCCAGATTGCCAAAACAGCCACTGAGCCTATAGTAGAAGTGGGGGTGTCCAAAAAACTGGCAGAGTACCGGAAATCTGTGATCAACAAAGTACAGTATAACCTGGAATTTACGATTCCAGCGCAGAAAAGTGAGGCCATACAAGCCAGGGCGGTACTTAATTTTCAGCTGGCCAGTATAGTTTATCCATTGCAGATTGATTTTAAAGAAAATGCGGATAAGATCAAGTCTGTCATTGTCAATAACAAACCCGTTGCTGTTCAGTTGTTGAAAGAACACCTGGTGATTGGCCAAAAATATCTTAAAGCAGGTAAAAATGAAGTCCGTATTGACTTTCAGGCGGGAGAGGGTGCTCTAAACAGGAATACAGATTATCTGTACACCTTATTTGTTCCAGACCGGGCCAGAACCGTTTTTCCATGTTTTGATCAGCCCGATTTGAAAGCAACCTTCGCGCTTACACTGCGGATTCCTGAACAATGGAAAGCAATGGCTAACGGTGCTTTAAAAGATTCTATTGTGAAAGACGGCCAGAAAACTTATCATTTTAAGACATCGGATTTGCTGAGTACTTATTTTTTTGCTTTTGCTGCGGGAGATTTCCGACAAACCGAAGGATTGGTTTCTGCATTTAAAACTTCATTTTTATTCAGGGAAACAGATACCGCTAAGCTGAATAAAAGTATCCCGGAAATTTTCACCATTCATACAGATGCCCTAAAGTATTTTCAGGAATGGACTGGGATTCCCTATCCTTTCCAGAAGTTTGGTTTTGTGGCCATTCCGGATTTTCAATTCGGAGGAATGGAGCATCCGGGAACTATACAGTACAAAGCTTCTTCGCTTTTTCTCGATAATGGCGCTACAAAAGATCAGATTAATGCGAGAAATAATCTGATTGCCCATGAAACGGCCCATATGTGGTTTGGTGACATGGTCACAATGAACTGGTTTACCGATGTTTGGATGAAAGAGGTTTTTGCCAATTTTATGGCAGATAAAAGTAATGCGGATGCGGGAGGAACAGATGAATTTGATCTGAAGTTTTTAGTAGATCATTTTCCTGCAGCCTATAATGTAGACCGTACAACCGGGGCTAATCCCATAAGGCAGGATTTGGATAATCTAAAAGATGCAGGTAATTTGTATGGTAATATTATTTATCATAAAGCACCAGTTATGATGCGGCAGTTGGAAAGGATGATGGGAGCTGAAATGTTCCAGAAGGGAGTTAGGGAGTATCTGAAGAAATTTGCGGGTGGTAATGCTTCCTGGCCGGATTTAATCAATATCCTTGGGAAATATGCACCTGTAGATCTGCAAACCTGGAACAAAGTGTGGGTTAACGAAACTGGCCGGCCCTTAATCGATTACAATCTGGAGGTTAAAGACAACAAGATCGCCAGTTTTGTCATTACTCAGAAACCTGAATATGGGAATAAGCGTGTCTGGCCGCAGATCTTTGAACTGACCTTTTTCTATCCTAATTACAGCCAGGAAATCAGCGTACAGTTGAATGATGGGAAATTAAACTTGAAAGAGGTTGCGGGAATGGAGAAACCCTCTTTTATCCTGTTCAATTCTTCCGGTCAAGGATATGGAGTATGGCCGGTTGATACGGCTATGTTTAAAAGCTTGTACAGAATAGAAAAACCTTTAAGAAGGGCTTCTGCCTATATTTCTATGTATGAGAATATGCTTAATGGAAAAACGATTGATCCGGAAGGGCTGCTCAAGCTTTTTACTGATGGATTGGATAAGGAAACCGATGAACTGAATCTGAAACTAATCAATGGGTACATCAGTAGTATTTTCTGGAATTTCACATCGGCTGCCGAACGCCTTAAGTTGGCTCCTCAACTGGAAGACTCTTTGTGGAATGCCATCCGTCTGGAGGGTTCTCCAAACAATAAAAAAATACTCTTTAAAACCTATCAGGATATCTATTTGAGTCAATCTGCAGGCGATCGTTTGTACACGATTTGGAAAAGCCAGCAAGCACCGGAAGGTATTAAGCTTACTGAAGACGACTATACATCATTATCTATGTCTCTGGCTTTGAAAGGGCAATCAGATCCTTCTTTACTCCAAACTCAGCTGAGCCGGATCAGTAATCCAGACCGAAGAAGCAGATTTGAATTTATCCAGCCAGCTGTATCTGCTGATCAGCAGGTAAGAGATCAGTTTTTTAGCAGTTTAGAATTGAAATCAAACCGCGCAAAGGAATCTAATGTACTGGCTGCGCTGTACTATCTGCATCATCCATTGCGCCAGGAGTCTTCTGTGAAGTATCTTCCAAAAAGTCTTGATTTGCTGCAGGAAATTCAGGTAACTGGTGATATTTTCTTTCCAGCCTCCTGGTTGCAGACAACTTTAGGAAGTTATCAGAGTAAAGCTGCTTTTGAAGTGGTGCGGACTTTTTTGGAACAGCATAAAAATTATAATCCCAAATTAAGGGCTAAAATAGAGCAAGCAGCTGATAATTTATTCAGGGCGCAGCGCTTACTGAAGTAATCCCGCTGTCTGTTTTACGTACGTTTACGGCATGATGCCCATATTTCCCATCTCTTTGTTCAAAGGTGACCCTGTCATTGAGAAACAATTTGTCAAAGTCCAGGTCAGGATTGTCATGGGCCAAAAGTATAAAACTGATTTGTGTATCAGTACAGGTGATAAAACCTATTTTTCTTTGATAGTTTATAAAATTAATAAAACCTGTGAGCACTGTTCTGTTGATTGATAATGTTTAGAACAAAGTTAACGATTGTTTAACATTTATTGCAAACACTTAAACAGATTTGAATAAAAATATAGATTTATTTTAAGGATTTTGTGTTTGATCCTTAAAATAAGCCGGGGCAATGACCGCAATGATATAAGAAGTACTGGTAACAATACTTTGATAAATAAAATTTTTAGTGCTGTAAATGGTTAAAATCTGATTGTCTACAATCTGGCCATCTGATTTATCTGGCTGAAGGGCTTCAATTTCCTTTAATAACAGGGTATAGGCGGCTTTATCGGGGGCCTGGTAATACACCCGGTTTACTGCTGGTTCTGTGTTGTGGATCCTGAGCCAGGCGAGCGCTCGGGTAGGATCAGTTTTAAGATTCCCAAATGAAAAAGTGTGGTAATAATCGTTCTCATAGTTTCCGGTCATGGCAATGTCCAGCTTCCAGCCTTTACTGACCAGAGAATCACCAACGCGCACGGCTGATCTGGAAATACAGGCTTCCAGATCTTTCAGGCCCGAAACCTGGGCTTTGCAGAGGAAGGTGCAGAAACTGAGGCATGCGATCAGGAAGTATTTAGATATCATTGTCCAAAGTTAGGATTTATAT
>NZ_QAIL01000392.1:3517-7569 GCF_003061025.1 Pedobacter sp. HMWF019
TCTTTTAAGGCTTGGGTATAACCCCGGCTCGAGCTGCATTTAGATCCTGCAGTATCAGTCAAAAGGAATACCAAAGTACCGTTAAAACTTTTTCTGATTTCTTTGATGGCATCTGAATTTATGATGGTACTTCTGCTAACTCTCAGGAAGGTGTCTGGAAGTTTTTCCTGGAGTGCAGTAATGGTGAAATCGGTTAGGTGTCTCTTGCCGTCGGCCGTATTCAGGAATACGTATTTGTCTTCAGCTTCAATAAAAGTAATGTCGGCAAGTTTGATGAGCAGGATCCGATCTCCGATCTTTACAGTAAGCGTTTTGATTTCCTTTTTGATGTTAAATTTATCTGCAAGCAGCTCGAAGGGAATCTGTATAGCTGTTACTCCTTGATGCTTTTGCAGTTTCTGCATAGATTTTTCCAGACGTTCGGCTTCTACGGGTTTTAGCAGGTAGTCTATAGATTCCTCCTCAAAAGCCTTCACTGCATATTGGTCATAAGCTGTGGTGAAGATGACTTTTGGTTGTTTTTTAAGCTGCGAAAGCATTTCGAATCCATTTAATACCGGCATTTCTACATCCAGGAAAATGAGATCTGGCTGATGTTTTTCAATCTGTTGCAGACCTTCTGCACCATTTGCAGCTTCGGCAATAATATTCAGATGATCGTAAACACTCAGTAAGCGTTTCAACCGCTGGCGGGCCAGTTCTTCGTCGTCAATAATGATGGTACGCCAAATTTTAGTTGTCATGCAATTGGATTTGAATTCTAATTTGTTTAAAAGGCTCATTGGTGATTTGGAGTTCATAATTGCCCGGGTATAAAAGCTCCAGTTTATCGTAGGTGCTTTGCAGGCCATAACCGATGTCCAGTTCGGAAGGGAAGGGGATACCATTGTCTGAAACGATGATCTCCATAACATTTGTTTTTTTTATGCTGAATTTAAGTTCTCCGTTGGCCGGAGTGTTTTTAAGGCCATGTTTTAAAGCGTTTTCCACCAGCGGTTGGATCAGAAAGCGTGGAATCTTTTCCTGCTCCAATCCATGCTCTATCTCTATAATAAAGCGAATCCTGTCGCCAAAGCGTACTTTCTCTATATCGAGGTAGGTTTGAAGTATATCGACTTCTTCCTGGATAGAAATCAGATTTTCCTGACTTTGGTTAATGCTGTACCTGAACAGTTTGGAAAGTTTTAAGGTCATGTCTTCTGCCTTGTCGGGATCCAAATGGATCAGGCTGGTAATAGCATTTAAAGAATTGTACAAAAAATGGGGATTGATCTTGGATTGCAATGCAGCCAGTTCCGCCTGTGTTTTCATCTGTTTCAAACGAAGTAAATCCATTTCTTTCTGTTTGATCTGGCTGTTGAATTTGTTCTTCCTGGCAAAGTAAATGTAGGAAATTGTACAGACGATTATGGTGATCACACCGCTAAAAGCAAGATCGGTTGTGTGAAAAAAAGTGTATTTAACCTGAAAAATAGAGGCGAACAGGTAATAGTTCAATTCAACAGCGAGAAATACACCAATCAGACTGAAGGTATAATAAACAAGAAGATAGCGTATGTTATAACCTTTTTTGTACCAGAGTTTTTTGGACAGTAATATACTGTTGCATACAAAAAAGGAGATGGCCACACTGAAAAGCATTTTGTAAGCAAACTGTTCTTGGCCGATCCACTCTCCCTTTAGGAGTGAAATGAGTACAGCGAGTATAATGCCTATGCCGAGTCCGCCTAATATAGAAACCACATTGTATCTCAGCCAATATTTAAAATTATAGGTTGAGCTGCCAGTAGGAAGATGGTTCAATGTCAATTGGTTTTTTTTCATTTGCTCTGCAGGTCTAAATATATGAATTTGAGTAATCAATATCTGTTTTATATATAGCGTATGCTTATCTTTAATATCCCTCAAAAATGGGATATATCGGTGGTGGATGAAAGTTATAACGGATGAACAGCGGAATAGTCCTGATAAAATGAGGTTAATGACAGACGGAATATTTTGATCAAAAAAGCCCGATCGGTAAGGATCGGGCTTCGTATAGGAATTGCGTAAGTTTTATGTTTGTTTATATCGATTTATGCTTGCAAGTCAGACATCAGGCTATGGATTTTGGTGCCTAGGCCTTCATTTACTTCATCAAACTTACTCTTATCGGCTAAGTGCGCATTTACGCTGCAATAGAACTTGATTTTTGGCTCCGTGCCCGAAGGACGTGCTGAAACAATGCTGCCGTCGGCAGTAATGAATTGTAAAACATCAGATTTAGGTAATTCAAGCGGAGTTGTCTTTCCTGTATTTAAATCTGTTTCAATACGCAGTTCATAGTCTTTTAGCGTGGTTACTTTCGAGCCCCCTAGTTCTGCAGGCGGATTATTCCTGAATTTCTCCATCATAGCTTTAATCTCCTCTGCACCGGTTTTGCCTTTTTTAGTCAGCGAAACCAGTTCTTCACGGTACAAACCATGTTCTGCATACATATCTATTAAGGCATTATATAAACTGCTGCCTTTGTCTTTATAATATGCGGTCATTTCTGCAATAAAAGCACAGGAAATGACTGCATCTTTATCTCTTACCAGTTCGCCAACAGAATAGCCGTAACTTTCCTCTCCCCCTACGATGAAGGTCTTTTTACCTTGCAAACTGGTGATAAGCTGGCCAATCCATTTAAATCCGGTTAAGGTATTGTAATAAGCTACTTTTTTAGATTTAGCGATTTCTTCGATCAGATTAGAAGTTACAATGGTTTTAACAATATATTGGTTGCCATCAATTTTTCCTTTCTCTTCCCATGCGGTAAGCAGGTAATGAATCAGTAAACTGCCGGTTTGGTTTCCGTTTAGAAGCACCCATTCATTATTATTGTTTTTAACAGCAATTCCCACGCGGTCTGCATCCGGGTCTGTAGCCAGTACAAGGTCTGCATCAATTTCAGCTGCCTTTTTAAGTGCCAGTGTCATGGCCTCTTTTTCCTCCGGATTTGGATAAACTACGGTTGGAAAATTACCATCTGGTTTACTTTGTTCTTCCACTACAGTCAGATTGGTAAAGCCAAACTGGGCAAGGGCTTTAGGAACTAAAGTGATTCCGGTACCATGGATAGGTGAGTAGACAATTTTTAGGTCTTTTTGTCTGGATATGGCTTCTGGAGAAACAGATAAAGCAGTAATTCTGTCCAGATAAAGCTGATCGATATCTTCGCCGATCAGCTCAACATTACTGTCGATACGGCCAAATTTAACTTCGTCAATGCTGGTGATTTTGGCCACCTCATTCATCACCTCTTTGTCGTCGGGTGAAGTGAACTGTCCACCATCATTTCCATAGGCTTTGTACCCATTATATTCTTTTGGGTTGTGTGAAGCTGTAAGCATGACACCACTTTTGCAGCCCAGTTCACGGATGGCGAAAGAAAGTTCTGGTGTAGGTCTTAATTCTTTGAAAAAATACACATGGATGCCATTTGCTGAAAAAACATCGGCTGTTATTTTTGCAAAATAGTCGGAATTGTTTCGGCTGTCATGTGCTATGGCTACTTTAATCTGTTCGCCTGGGTATTTTTTTAACAGGTAATTGCTTAATCCTTGTGTAGCAGTACCAATAGTATACTTGTTGATCCGGTTGGAACCAGCACCCATAATCCCTCTTAATCCTCCTGTTCCAAATTCCAGGTTGCGATAAAAAGCATCCGTCAATTCAGTATACGCTTCTTTATCTAATAACTGCTGAATGTCGTTTTTTGTCTGCTGATCGTAACTTCCATTAAGCCATTGGTTTATGGTGTTTAGTGTTGAGGATTCTAACTGCATATATTTAGTTTGTCTTTTTTAAAATTTTACTCTTTAACAATTTCTTTAGTAGGATGTTTTGCTGGCAGGTCCAAAACTTGTGCTGTTCCCAAATTTTATTTTGCTTATATCCTTATTATTAACGCTGTTTTAGTTATTTTCACGCCCTGATAGAAATTCATCCAAATTATGCAATTAATTAGGAATTTTTTCTCTCATGAATAACAAAAATATAAATATTACCCTATAGAATGGCTTTATAAC
>NZ_QAIL01000393.1 GCF_003061025.1 Pedobacter sp. HMWF019
CCCCATTCTTATGAAATTAACCTATTGTATTTTATTCCTCTTGATCATCAATACTGCGGCTGCGCAGCGTGTCGTTGTCCGTGATCCTATGATTTCAGGGATGCTGGAGCAGGTTTCCGCAACTCATCTGGAGCAAACGATAAGAAAATTGGTTTCTTTTCAAACCAGACATACACTTAGTGATACCTTGAGTAAAACAACAGGAATAGGTGCTGCACGTACCTGGATCAAATCAGAATTTGAACGTTATAATAAAGACAATGGGGGAAGGCTGAAGGTTAGTTATGATCAATTTGTTCAGCCGGCAGATGGAAAACGAGTACCGGAACCCACAATATTAAAAAATGTAATGGCCATTTTACCAGGCACGGATCCCGCAGATAAGCGTATGCTGATGGTATGTGGACATTATGATTCCCGGGTAACGGATGTGATGAACAAAAAAGATTTTGCCCCTGGAGCAAATGACGATGCTTCCGGCGTAGCTGGCGTACTGGAGCTGGCCAGGGTGATGAGTAAAAACAGCTTTCATGCCACCATCGTATTTGTAGCCATGGTGGGTGAAGAACAGGGGCTATATGGTGCCGCGCATTTGGCAAAGAGGGCAAAAGAGGAGGGATGGAATGTACACTTATTGCTCAATAATGATATGATTGGTAATAGTTATGGTATGGAGACTGATCTGAAAGACAACAGTAGTGTTCGGGTTTTTAGTGAAGGGATTCCTGCTGTGGAGACCAAAGAGCAGGCTTCAGCCAGACAATCTGCAGGAACAGAAAACGACGGTACTGCCAGACAGGCCGCCAGATATATCAAAGAAACAGGGGAAAAATATGTAGACCAGCTGCAGGTAAAATTGATCTATAGAAGGGACCGTTTTTTAAGAGGAGGAGACCATACTCCCTTTTCTTTACAGGGTTTTACAGCAGTTCGGATAACGGAAATGAATGAAAACTTTAACAGGCAGCATCAGGATATCAAAAAAGGACAGGAATCTCAAATTGGAGATTTACCGGAATATGTAGATTATACCTATTTGCAGAAGATCACACGATTAAACCTTGCGGTACTTGGAAATTTGGGATTGGCACCTCAGGAGCCCGATGAAGTTCTTTTATTAACGACAGAACTAACCAATAAGACGGCTTTAAAGTGGAACGCGCCTGCAGGCGTACAGCCTTCTGGTTATTATGTGCTGATCAGGGAAACCAGCAGCCCTGTCTGGGAGAAGAAGTTCTTCTTTACAGAGACTTCGGCTGTCCTTCCGTACTCCAAGGATAATTATTTTTTTGGTTTGCAGTCTGTTGACGCATTGGGGCATGAAAGCCTGATCATGACACCAAAACCAGGGAAATAACTATTTGGAGAACAAGGCATCAACCTTAACCACTGGACCGCGTGTGTTTATGGTACGTTTTACGGAAGCTTCATCGTTTTGACGGCTGCTGTTGATGCTGGTTGTAAAAGTTAACAACAGAACTACAAAAACTGGAACCAGTAAAAGTATAAATGGCGAGATGTTAGATAACGTTTTCATAATATTCGTTTTTTCAGGTTTTATTCTCAGGGAGCTTACTAATGCTCGGTTTGATGAAACAAATAGAATCATAAAAAATATCCTGCTAAAATGTTTTAGACCAAGCGCAGGTTATTCTAGATAAACGGTTAATTTGGACGGTTTGGAAGAAAAGCGTCTTTTTTTTGGGTTCGTAGAAGAAAAAAGCCAGTTCGTCGAAACGGAAGCCGTACAGAGGATTTGTTTTTTTATTTTGGAAGCCTATTAGCAGAATGATTATTATCGCATATGATAGATTCATTACCGTTGAAAAACAAACTAATCTTCCAATGAAAAACAGAGGTTCTTTCCTGATCCATTTTATATTCTGGTTGATCGTGATCATTATATGTGGCCTGGCTATTGCCAGCAACGAACGGAGGTTGTCGCCACACGAGATCATGGTACATTTCGGATACTATGGCCTGATTAATATCTCTATTTTTTATATCAATTATACTTTACTTATTCCACAATTGGTGCAGGACAGGAAAAGATACGGGATGTATGTTTTTTCTATGCTTCTGCTCATCGTTTTTATGTGTATTTTGAAAACGATGATCGCCGTATTGAACAGCGATATAATTTTAGCTTACCTGAGTAAAAACGGGGAAAGGAAGTATACGGAGATTCCGGAATATATTGTCAGGTCTGTTTTTACCTCTGGTTTTTTTATTGTAATCAGTGCATTAATTAAATTAGCCATAGACTGGTTTGGTAACGAACGGGTGCAGCGTAAGCTGGAAAGTGAAAAAAAGGATATGGAACTGCAGTTTCTCAAATCGCAGTTAAATCCACATTTCTTATTCAACTCATTAAATAATATCTATTCCCTTGCCTATCAAAAATCAGATAAAACAGCAGATGCCATTTTAAAGCTTTCGGAGATTATGCGTTATATGATCTATGAAAGTAATGACAGCTGGGTGTCGCTGAGTAAAGAGATTGAATATGTGAAAAGTTTTATAGAGCTTCAGAAGCTTCGGTTTAAGGATGGAGCCGCAGTTGAGCTGACGCTGAACGGGGAGATTGATGATCAGCAGATCGTACCGTTGATCCTGATTTCCTTTGTAGAAAACGCATTCAAACATGGAGTGGCAAATGATCCAAAAGATCCGATCAAGATCAATATCATTGCCAATCAAAAAATCCTCCACTTTAGCATTACTAATAAAAAAAATAATCAAAATAAAGACGAAATGGGTGGCGTAGGCCTCAATAACGTAGAACGAAGATTACAGTTATTATATCCTGAACGGTATAAATTAAATATTGTAAATTCGGCTACCCATTACACCAGTGAACTAATGCTTGATATATGATGAAACTTAAATGTATTGCTGTTGATGATGAGCCCCTGGCTCTGGATATTATAGAAGACTATATTTCTAAAGTTCCGTTTTTGGAGCTTGTTAAACGCACTGAAAATGCAATTGAGGCTTTGCAATTGGTTCAGGCCGGAGGTATAGACCTGGTGTTCCTGGATGTCCAGATGCCAGACCTGACCGGGATCCAGTTTCTGAAAATTGCAACCGGAAAATCGAATTATATCTTAACTACGGCTTATTCCCAATATGCACTGGAAAGTTATGACCTGAACGTTTCAGACTATTTACTTAAACCCATTGCCTTTGACCGTTTCTATAAAGCAGTAGAAAAAGTACACAGTCAGGTTAAAAATACAGAAGCTGCAGTAACACCTGCACCTGTTCCGGTTGTGGCACCTTCTCCCGCAGTTATCCATCCGGTACAGGATTTTATCTTTGTTAAAACAGAGCACAAAATACAGAAGATTGAACTGGACGATATACTGTATATTGAAGGCTTAAAGGATTATATTTCGATTTATACAAAAACGGAAAGGGTGATTACACTTCAGAATATGAAGAAAATGGAAGAGACCTTACCTTCATCTCAGTTCATCCGGGTCCATAAATCCTATATTATTTCGCTGGATAAGATTGAAAGTATAGAAAGAAGCCGCATTACCATCTGTGGTAAAGTCATTCCGATAGGAGATACTTACCGGGATGAGTTTTTTAAGCGTATTGAGAATAAAAATCTTTAAGCAGGCAACTCCTGATTCAGTTTTTTGCGGATGACCTGCTCAGCTTCCAGGGTAATTTCTTCGAGCGATTTACCTTCGGTGGAAATGGCAGGCAGTACTGTCCACTTCAGGCGTTCACATGTGCTCAATGGATAGGAACCGTAGCGTACAATTTTCCAGGAGTTCTCAATAGCAATGGGAACGACAAGCGCATCAGGATTAATTTTTAACAGCGTAGCAATTCCGCCAATGTGAAATTTTTTCATCTGACCATCTTTAGCCCTTGTACCTTCAGCGAAAATCATGGCTGACCAGTTGTTTTCTTTCATCCTTCTGCCCAGTTTTATAATTTCGCCGATAGATTGTTTGCTGTCTTTCCGGTCAATATTTGCTCCGCCGCCATATTTCAGGTTAAAAGAGATGGAAGGAATCCCCTTAGTAAGTTCGATCTTAGAAATAAATTTCACATGCTGCTTGCGTAAAAACCATATAATAGAAGGAATATCATACATGCTCTGGTGATTGGCGATAAAAATGACCGAATGGTTATCCGGCAGATGCTGGTCATTTATAAACTGAATGGAATTGCCCAGGAAGATCTGGCAATACGTCAGGAAAAAGTTCAGGGCATCTACCGACCATTTATGCGCCTTATAGCCAAAGCACTTGTAGCAAACCCATTGTATGGGCTGAAAAACCACCAGCGTTAAAGCAAAGAAAATATAAAATACTGGGCTTAATATATAACCTAAAAGCTTCTTCATCAATATTATGTTTTTTAGAGGATGTTAAGAGCACCCTCGTCTAATAAAATTTTAGTTTTTAAAATGGCAGCTACACTCATGCTGTCGGTGATTTCATTCCGGAGGACCATTTGATAAGCCTCCTCAAAAGGTAATTTGCGAATACAGAGCTGCTCTGTCTCTTCCGGTGCAGATTCGCCCTGGCTTAAACCGGTAGCAATATATATAATAGCGAGTTCATCAGAAACGGAATTAGATAGATGCATTTGCTGGATTTGTTGCCAATGGCTGGCCGTTAAACCAGTTTCTTCCAGCAGTTCACGTTTGGCGCTGTCGAGCGCAGGGAGATGGAGAGGGCCGCCGCCTTCTGGAATTTCCCAGCTGTAAGCATTTAATGGATACCGATATTGACCAACCAGCCAGGTGTTTTTTCCCTCGTCGAGGGGCAAAATACCAATGGCCAGGTTTTTAAAATGAACCTGGCCATAAATACCTTTGCCTCCGGAAGGATTGATCACATCGTGTTCAGTGAGGCTTATCCAGTTATTTTCGTAAATCTTGCGGCTTTCCAGGGTTGTCCAGGGATTCTTTTCATCCATGCCGCAAGATACAAATTTCTCTTAAAATGAGCCTTCATCAGGACGTTGCTGATCCTGCTGCTCCTGTTTTTTTGTTTTTTTAGAGATAAAGTCGGTTCTTCCAAAACGATAAGAAAAGGTCAGACTGCCCATCGGACCAGTCATATATCGCTTAAAGTCTATGGCTGTTCCTGGTGTATTGGTGGTCATACTCCAGCTTCTGCTGTTCAAGACATTCCTAACATTCAGGCTCAGAGAGGCTTTTTTGTTTTTGAAATCATATTTTGCCCCTGCATCTAAACCATACATCGCATTCCTTTTTCCCTGGGCAATTACTTGCGATGAGCTGTAGTCTCCTTTGATCTGCAGGCTGATGTTGTAGGGAAGAATGAAATTATTGGTCAGGTTGGCATCCCAGCTGAATCCTGAATTATCTGTAGTACCATATTCAGGAGAACCAGTAAGTTTACTGTGGTACAGATTGGCATTTGCTGTAAAGTTCCAGGCTTTCATTACATCTACTTTTCCAATCAGTTCTAAACCTGTGGACAGCTGTTTGGCCAGGTTTTCAGGAGTAGTGATGGTGATCCCCTGATCGTTAGGAAGGGATCTGATTCGTTCAATTACATCATTGGTCTGACGAACATACACCGTAGAAATAAAAGTTATTTTTTGCCAAAACTTATTGTAACTGAATTCGTAGGCATGGACATCTTCTGGTTTCAGGTTCGGATTACCCTGACGGTAGTTTAAAGGGTCAGAGGTATCGAGAAACGGATTGGTGTCCCAGGCTCTTGGTCTGTTTACCCTTCTGCTGTAGCTCAATTGTATCTGCTGATCGCCTTTCAGTTTTTCCGTTAAAAATACACTTGGGTACAAGCGGGTATAATCCACTTTTCCAGGGGTATAAGTAATACTGTTGTCGCTATGGTAAGCTCCAGATGTGGTGTTTAACAGAGCATCTTCTGCCCTTAAGCCAACCTGATATCCAAAATTGCCAATCTGGTTCTGGAAGTTGGCATAAATGGCATGGACCTGATCCTTGCTGTGGAAATCATTGGTCAGGGAATAATCCGTATCGTAGTTTCCTGTAGCATTATTTAAAATAGAAGATAATGTATTGTTGTCTGCATAGCGGATCTGGCTGCGGTAACCCGTTTCAAACTTACCTGCTTTTCCAACTGGAAGGCTATAATCTGCCTGGATATTATAACTCTTGTTAGAACCTGTACCAATATTGGTATTTATACTGTCTGGATAAACACCTGCTTGTCCGCCTCTGTTGTAGAATTCGGTTGTGTAGATTTGATTATTGTCATTGGTGCCTTTGGAGTAGCCCAGATTAAAGGTCAGTTCCTCTTTAGGTTTTTTAAATTTCTGGCTGAAATCCATGTTCAGGTCATAGCTATTGCCATTGCCATCCGTCTTGTTTTGGCGGTTGCTCAGTTCAAATGGGCTTCGGTCTGCATTTAAACGGTTTACTTTAAGCAAATCCGTCCTGTCATTGTCACGGGTATTAAAATTACCTGAAAAACTAAGCGTGCTTTTGTCGGTAACGTTGTAATCAATTCCGGCTTTTACGTTATGACCTTTGTCCAGGTTTTTAGAATCTGTATTTTGATCGGCATAACCAGAAGGAACTTTATTGACCATATCTATATAGGTAATGTTATTGTAGCCACCACCTAAACGGTTTCCATATCTGTAACTGTAGTTTCCGTACAGGTTTACCCTTTTGTTCTGGAAGCTGAGACTGGTATTGGCGTTGTAATTGTCCCGGTTTCCGGCGGTGAGTGCCAGGGAACCGTTAAAACCTAGTTTTTTGTTCTTTTTCAGTACGATGTTAATGATCCCGGATTGTCCTTCTGCGTCATATTTTGCAGAGGGATTGTTGATCACCTCTACGCTTTCAATAGAACTGGCCGGAATGGATTGAAGGATGGTCGCTACGTCGCCACCTGCAATTAATGAAGGTTTTCCGTCTACCAGGACTTTAACTCCCGTAGAACCTCGCAGGCTTACATTGCCATCCATATCGGTTTGTACCGTTGGTACGTTTTGAAGAAGGTCCGCTGCTGAGCCACCTTCACTGATTAAACTCTGGTCAACAGAGAATACTTTTTTATCAATGCCAAGCTGCATGGTGCTTTTCTGACCTGTGATCTTGACTTCATTCAGCACAGTACCTTTGGCTGGTTTCATTTTTATGGTACCGAAATTCAGATCTTTTTGACTTCCGTTAATATTTACCGAGTCTCTGACCAGGGTCTGATAGCCTATATAACTTATTTTAAAGGTGAATACACCTTTGGGCAGGCCTATGATTTTTAAATTTCCGTTAACGTCTGTTTGTGCTACTTTTACAACAGCTTTCGTTTTTCTGTTGAGAATACTTGCGGTGGCAAAAGGAACGGTTTCATTGGTCTGGGCGTCTATAACTTTTGCGCTGATTGATGTTGGGGTGGTCGATTGAGCATTAAGTTTTACAGTTATTATACAAATTCCAATGGCTAATAACAGAACTTTGCCTACATATGTTCTCATCTGGTGTTTTATCCTTTTTGTGTGTTTAAGTTAAGAAGGGCAAAGTAACAGCGAGGAAATTTAATATTAGGGGGCGTAACCATTTTATTACAGCGATATCATGATAAATTACAGTAATATTTTTGATAGGGAGGGTTTAAGCTATAGTGCTTACCGCCAATTGATCGATGAAAAGTTAAAACAAGGAAAAACAACCGGTCCGGACGATTCGGAAGCGATGCTTCATTATACAAAAATGAACGTACAGCGGATGAACAGGGTGGAAAAGACGGTAGAGTTGAATGAGGGTTTACTTCAGGTATTGAAATCTGTTCAAAAGCCGCTCAGATTGTTGGTTATTTCAGAAGGCTGGTGTGGTGATGCTGCTCAGATTGTTCCTTTGTTTGCTAAAATAGCAGCGAGTGATCCGGAGAAATTCAGTCTGAGATTTGTGCTGCGGGATGAGCATTTACCTTTAATAGATGCACACCTCACCAATGGAGGACGGGCTATCCCTGTGCTGCTTGTTCTGGACGAACAAGGGGAAGTGGCAATACAATGGGGGCCAAGGCCACAAATCCTGCAAGGGCTTTTAAAAGACTGGAAAGCCGGTGAAACGGATATGATGAAAATTGCCGAGAAACTGCATGGCTGGTATGCAAAGGATAAAACGCAGACCACCCAGGATGAACTGACGGCTGTGTTTAAAAAACTGGCCTAGTCTACAGATACGGTTAAGCCTTCCTGCTGAAGGATCTTGCGGTAAATTTCCATTTCGGTATAAGAACCTTCCAGGATGGCGCATTTTCCTTTGTTATGTACCTCCCAGGCAATTTTTTCTGCCTGACTTTCTGTATAGTCCAGGTATTTCATCATACAATGGATAACATGATCAAAAGTGTTTACATCATCGTTCCATAAAATTAAACGATGCGAGGTTTTTAAAGAGGAAAGGATCTCCTCGAGCGTAAAGGTTTCTTCTTTTGTTTCTGTGGACATGCTACAAAAATAAGCTTATTTCAAAATAATGTTGCAGTTAAAGTTATTTTTGATTAAAATTTGCAGTTAAACCAAATAAGATGAACAGTTCTAAAATTGCAGGCATAGGCTATTATGTTCCAAAAAATGTCTATACCAACGACGATCTCTCTAAGTTTATGGATACAAATGATGCCTGGATACAAGAACGTACAGGGATCAAAGAGCGCCGTTTTGCAGACAGACTGGAAGAAACGACCACCACAATGGGGATCGAAGCGGCTAAAATAGCGATAGAAAGAGCCGGAACGACCGCTCAGGATATAGATTTTATCATTTTTGCTACCTTAAGCCCGGATTATTATTTTCCTGGTTGTGGGGTATTACTCCAGCGGGAAATGAAGATGAAAGAGATCGGTGCACTGGACATCCGGAACCAGTGTTCTGGTTTTGTATATGCACTTTCTGTTGCAGATCAGTTCATTAAAACCGGGATGTATAAAAATATCCTGGTGGTGGGCAGTGAAAAACATTCTTTCGCGATGGATTTTAATACACGAAGCAGAAATGTTTCCGTCATCTTTGGTGATGGGGCAGGTGCAGTGGTGTTACAACCTGCTGAGCGGGAAGGACAAGGAATTTTGAGTACCCATTTGCATAGTGATGGGGCAGATGCCGAAATCCTTGCGATGTATTACCCTGGTGCTGCTGCCAATAAATGGCTGAAAGATAAGCCGGGCTATCCGGATCAGGAACTGGGTGGTTTGTTTATGACAACCGAACAGCTGGAAAGCGGAGCTGCCTTACCTTACATGGATGGACCTGCTGTATTTAAAAAGGCAGTAGTGAAGTTTCCGGAAGTGATCAAAGAGGCTTTGGAGGCCAATCATCTGAAGCCAGAAGATATAGATCTTTTGGTTCCTCATCAGGCCAACCTGAGGATCAGCCAGTATGTACAGCAATTGCTTGGACTGGGTGATGACAAGGTATTCAATAATATCCAGAAGTATGGAAATACAACAGCGGCCTCGGTACCGATTGCTTTATGTGAGGCCTGGGAAGCGGGTAAAATTAAAGAAGGCGACCTGGTTTGCCTGGCCGCCTTTGGTTCTGGGTTTACCTGGGCAAGTGCATTGATCAGGTGGTAAAAGGAGCTTAACTTCCTTTTGCTGCTCTTGTCATTTGCTCAAATGCATCCCACATTTCATTTGGAATGGCTTCCAGTCCGTTGAACTGTCCGGCACCCTGGAGCCATTCGCCGCCATCAATCGTAATCACTTCACCGTTGATATAGCCCGCAAAATCACTGATTAAAAAAGCGGCGAGGTTGGCCAGTTCCTGATGTTCTCCTACTCTTTTTAAAGGGACTCTGTTCTTAAAATCAAATTTCTCGGCCAGATCTCCTGGTAATAAACGTTCCCAGGCGCCCTTGGTTGGGAAGGGACCTGGTGCAATAGCATTGGTTCGGATACCGTATTTGCCCCATTCTACGGCTAAAGATCTGGTCATCGCCAATACACCACCTTTGGCACAGGCAGAAGGAACGACATAAGCCGAGCCGGTAAAAGCATAAGTGGTGACGATATTTAAAATACTGGCAGGTTGTTTTTCCTTGATCCAGTGTTTTCCAAAGGCCAAAGTACAGTTCACAGATCCTTTCAATACAATGTCAATAACAGAAGAGAATGCATTGGCAGAAAGACGTTCTGTAGGAGAGATAAAATTACCTGCTGCATTGTTCAGCAAGCCATCTACCCGGCCAAAAGTCTGGAGGCTTTCTGCCAGCACATGCTCTACCTGTTCATATTCCCTTACATCGCAGGCGACTGCAAGAACTTTTCCTCCGGTCTCTTTTTCCAGTTCTTCTGCCGTCTTTTGGATCACCTCGAGTTTTCGACTGGTGATCACCAGGTTTGCCCCCAGTTTCAGGAAATAGGTGCCCATGGCTTTACCAAGCCCGGTACCACCCCCTGTAATTACAATGGTTTTGCCTTTTAAGGCATCATCTCTTAGCATGGGTTGGTTGTACATCGCTTATTTTTTTTGAAGGTTATCAATAATTGTTTTCAGGATGCTCCTGGTAGAAGGTGCCCACCATTGCTCCAGCATCAGAGCCAGTGTTGCACTTTGATCCTCTGCTGTGGCGGCAATCAGTTCCTGTCTGATATTTAATTTACTTTGTTGCCAGGTATTCGGTTCAAAAGCCATATACTTCCTGATCCTCCGCTCTGCCGCGGTCAGGATGCTCTCCGGTTTTACCACCTCATCTATCAGACCGGTCTGCAGTGCTTCTTCCGGACTAAATAGTTTACCTTCCAGTAAGCTTCTGGCTGCATTTGCCTTGCCGATCCAGAAAGCATACAGCTGGAAAATGCTGTTGGGTACAATAATACCTACAGGAACTTCATTCAGTCCTATAATATATTTGCCTTCAGCCATAACCCGTGCATCACAGGCCAGTGCCATTACGCAGCCTCCCGCTGGGCTATGCCCGTTTATCGCTGCAACCAGGGGTTTTTTGAATCGGGTAAGGGTAGAGGCAAAATCCAGGAACAATTCCCAGAAAGACCTGACTTCTTTCTCATCATACTGATAGAGTTCAATTAAGTCAAGCCCGGCAGAAAAAAAGTTTTCCTGGCCGGTAAGGATCACTCCGCCAATATTGGCATCTGTAGAAATATTGCGAAACATATCGTTCAGTTCCGTAATCATTTCCCTATTCATGGCATTCGATTTAGCCCTATTGAGGGTAATAATAGCCAGGCGGTCTTTTATGCTAACTTTAATTGTTTTCATTTTATCTATTTTACTTCATAAGTATATACAGTTCTTGCCAGTTGTCCTACACGGTTCATTCCTTCTGTAACCACCCGGTAGGTGCCGCTTTGATCGGTATTGAAATAACCTACTTTGGCCGTTCCTGAAGTACTGGTAATAATTTGTGGATTCCAGTATACTGTTGTTCGCAGGTCTGGCTGACTGCTGGATTCCGGGGTATATCGTGGAGAATAAAATTGTCTTGGCGTATAATAGCCCTTTTGCGTGTAAACCATAATACCCGGTGTATACGTAGAACCGTAATTTCCACCCCCGCGTTTAGTCGTGATCACCAGGATACCTCCACCGCCGTTCATGCCATAGATTGCTGTATTTCCTATGCTTTTGAGTACTTCTATGGTTTCTACTTCCTGAGGCACAATATTATCCAGAAAATCTCCATCCATGGTCATTCCGTCAAGAACGATCTTCATAGGAGTATTTCCTCCGTTTCTCATCAGATAGGCTTGTCCATTCCGTATGATAAGTCCGGCTACCCTGCCCTGTAAACATTGAGACAGGGTTGTACAAGTACCCAGCTGATCTGCGGTGATGATGGCATCAGCATGGCCGGCGCCATTCAAATTAGCAGAGTTTGGTGCTTTATTCTTTTTCTCGACAATATTGACCTCATTTAAGAGGATGGTCCGTTGCAAAAGGCCGCGTTTGGTCAGTTCATTAAAATAGTTTTCACTTTTAGTGATATAAGAAGAAATAGCTTCGTTGATGTTCACTTCTATATCGCCGGTGTTCTTGTTTTTGGTAACTACCTGCTGAGGGACCAGATCCAGTTTGATCTCGACATTCTTTTTGTTCTTTGCGTTTCTGCCCTGAACAACAAATTTTGTACTGTCACTGAACAGGAGTTTGTCGAAATTGAAGCGGCCATTGGCATCGGTTAGTGTATCGATCATAAATAGCCCTCCGGAAGAAGAAAATAAAGAAACTTTCCCCTTTTCTATAGGCTTCCCACCAAGTGTGGTCAAAGTACCGCTAATGGCAAGGGATTTTTCTGCTTTATAAGTTACCGCAGGATTGGTATTGCCTGTGAAGGTTTTCCATGAAAATCTTCGCCAGCCTTGTGTGAGCAATAAATTATCCAGATCACTTTGGGCTGATGCGTTTTTATGGAGGAAGTAATAATTTGGCTTTTCTACATAACCTGCTAAATCGGAGGTCAGCAGAAAAGTGGTGAAAATATTGCTTTCATTGTCCTCGTCTGGTTGAACTACGGATGTATTGGTTACAGACATCGAAAAAACACCTTGCACAGGTTTATGGTCTGTGGAAGAGGTTAGGGTGAGCTGTACAGAATCTCTTTTGTTATACGTTGTCCGGTCGCTCTGTACCTGGAGGCTGGTCAGGTCGGTCTGGTTTTGCACAAATGTTAACCTTTCACAAACAGGTTTGTTGTCCGGACCAAATAATGTCAGCTGAAGAATTCCCAGAGGGAGATCTTTTTTAGGAATATTGACGATCACCAATTGTTTTTCTGTCTTTGCAGTAAAAACAGAAAATACATTGCCATTGTTCTGTGCCAGTAATTTTAGTTCACCTTTACCCAGCACATTACTGCTCAAATAGATTTTGACACTAATTCTGGAGGTGTCCAGGTTGTTTACCGACAATACATAACCTTCGGGTAGGGCTTGGGGTAGTTTGATCTTCTGATCAGAGCCATCTTCAAACTTAACAATCGCTGTGTAGGTCTTTCCTGGCTGCGGATTGAGGATCACATTGCCCATACCCAGGTGCGTAGTATTGAAATTGGTGATTTCTGTACCTTCGTTATCTACAATGCTTCCGGTAATGTCTTTGCCCAGGCCTGTGCTGTTTATGGCTTTGATGCCTAATTTGGAAGGAATATTTTCCACCAGATTTCCACCCTCCGGAAAGAATTGTACATCTATGGTATTGGAAGTTGCTGTGATAGGAATAAGCTTTACCACTTTCTTTTTTCCTGGCAATTCAATTGTTGCGGTGATTTTGCCGGAAGATTTCAGTTCTGGCTTGTTATTCAGGAAGTCGAAGTTGATTTCTCCATTGCTGTTGGTAAGCGCTTTTCCTTTGCCGACGTTTTTATTGTCTATCTGCACCACATAGTTTACCTCGTTGCCACTATACGGTTTTCCGGCTTTATCTGTAAATGTGAGCTGGGTGTTTACTTTTTCTGCATTTTTTTCTTCAGAGAAGGAATATTTTGTGCGGGTGAAGACTTTATTGGCCCAGGAATTCCCAATTTTTAAGGTTTTGTCGAAAAAGAACTCCGGGCCGGCGTTCCGCATCCATTGGGTATAGGCTCTGATCCTATAGTTGCCCTCTTTAAGAGAGTCGGTCAGTTTAAAATCTCCCCAGGTAAAACCGCCGATAACCGGAAGCTTAATTTGTTTTTTTATAGAATCAGATTCATTGATCAGCTCAACATATAATATATTGCTAATTTCACTGGGTTGAAATGTTGTGGCATTAATGATATAGGCTTTGAACCAGATATCATCGCCAATGGCATAATAGGGTTTGTCCAGGTGAAGGTGAACTTTTTCCTGAGGGTTTTCCTGGTTATAGGCTTCCAGTTTTTTTACCAGCGCCGAAAACGGATCGTCATCGATTTTAAAAGCCACAAAACAACAGAGGCCGAAAAGTACAAAGAGCATTAGAACTAATTTTTTTTTCATTGGTATGTAATTAGTAAAGTTTTTTTCGAGGGTTTTCTGTTTTTAATTGCTCTTAAAGGGGGGTTAAATCCGTATTTGGTTAGCGTTTGCATAAATTAAGAGTAATAAAAATAAAGCCTCAATATACGAGTATTGAGGCTTTATTGCAAAATATGAAAGGAAGGTTAGAAATAGATCAGAACTTGTTCTGCCACATCATACTTTCTACCGGTTTGGTCGTTTTGTTGCTGTATTTGGCATTGTCTTTTGAGTTGTACATGGTTTTAATATCACCTTCTACAACAAAATAAATCAGCTGCCCAATTGGCATACCCGCATAAATTCTTACGGGTTGTGCACAGGAAATTTCCAATGTCCAGGTATTGCAAAAACCAACATCGCCTTTGCCGGCAGTAGCGTGGATGTCAATACCCAGGCGTCCGGTACTGGATTTGCCCTCTAAAAAGGGAACATGTGCATGTGTTTCTGTGTATTCCAGCGTTACACCAAGATAGAGTGTGCCGGGCTGTAAAACATAGCCATCTTTAGGAATCTCAAAATGTTCTATGGTATTGTGTTTTTTTGCATCGAGTACTCTGTCTTTATAGGTGGCCAGATATTTGCCCAGATGCACATCGTAAGAGTTTGTGCCTAAGCATTCGGGTTTAAAGGGCTCGATAATAATGGTGCCCTTATCTATTTCTTCTAGAATACGTTTGTCGGAAAGTATCATTTATTAAGTATTTGGGCTAAATTATGATTAATTTAAGATACTTTTACCATTGATTTCCTAAAATAGAGATGCCAATCGTTTTTAATAAGAATATTGATGATCAAACCATGCTTTCTGTATGGAAGATAGAAGAGACTGAAGAACAACTAATTGCGGGTTTACAGCTGAAACAGCATGAACTGGATTTTATTTCTTCTCTGAGCAATGGTAAGCGTTTATTGCACTGGCTGAGTACACGTTTATTGCTTAGAACTATGCTGCAGACTACTGAATATATAGACTGCAGGATGGATGACCATGGTAAGCCTTACCTCGTTAATATTGATTATGAAATTTCCCTGAGCCATTCTTTTGATTATGCTGCGGTTATGATCAGCAGAAACAAGAAAGTTGGCGTAGATATAGAACTGATCAAAGATAAGATCCATAAGATTGAGCAGAAGTTTCTTTCTGTTGAAGAGTTGGAGCAGAATGATCTGGACCGGACTACCGAAGGGCTGTATGTTTGCTGGTGTGTAAAGGAGGCTATTTATAAATGGAATGGAAGAAAAGGCCTGGAGCTAAAAAAGGACATGTATATCGAATCTTTTCCGTTGCAGGAAGAGGGACAGCTGAGGGCCTTTGTTAGTTTAGCTGATGAGCGAAAAGAGTTAACCGCTCATTATTTTAAGGTAGAGGATAGTTATATGTTAGGT
>NZ_QAIL01000394.1 GCF_003061025.1 Pedobacter sp. HMWF019
CATCAAAAATGTATTTCAAATAGAAAATAATCTATCTGAAATACAAGCAGTTAAACAAAAAACAAGGCATTGTTATACGAATGTCAAAAGATGTTCAAAAAATTATATTAGTTTTACCTTAGTGTAACAAAGAAACCAACCATAAATAATCATAATTACCTAAACCGCATATTCTAACCAAATATAAAATAAAAGAGTGCCTGGAGTTATCCAGGCCTTTTTTTTGCCCGTTTTCTAACCTTTCCCCCATACCCTGTTCAGATATATTTCAAAAAGAATAGAGTTGAATCCGCATTTATTTACTAACTTTGTATCCCGTACAAAAACGATAAGAAAGCAATAAAACTGCCTCTTATTACACAAATTCACAAACATGACTAAGTATATTTTTGTTACGGGCGGTGTTACTTCCTCATTAGGAAAGGGCATCATCTCCGCTTCATTGGCCAAACTTTTACAAGCACGGGGTTACAGGGTAACCATCCAAAAATTCGATCCTTATATCAATATTGATCCAGGAACACTCAACCCTTATGAACATGGCGAATGCTATGTAACCGAAGATGGCGCAGAAACAGATTTGGACTTAGGTCACTACGAACGTTTCCTGAATGTTCCAACCTCCCAGGCCAACAACATTACCACAGGACGGATCTACCAGAATGTAATCAATAAAGAACGCCAGGGTGAATACTTAGGTAAAACAGTCCAGGTAGTTCCTCACATCACCGATGAGATCAAACGGAATATGCGTATTCTTGGCGAAAGCGGACAATACGATATCGTTATTACAGAGCTTGGCGGAACCGTAGGTGATATTGAATCCCTACCCTTCATTGAAGCTGTACGCCAGTTTAAATGGGAAGAAGGTGCCAACAATGCCATCGTAATCCACCTTACTCTGATTCCATTTTTAGCTGCCGCCGGTGAATTAAAAACAAAACCGACTCAGCACTCTGTAAAAGCACTTTTGGAGTATGGAATACAGCCCGATATCTTAGTTTGTCGTACAGAACATCACATCACCCCTGATATCCGTAAAAAGATCGCTTTATTCTGCAATGTGAATATCAATGCAGTAGTAGAATCTATTGATGCCTCTTCTATCTATTCAGTGCCATTGCTGATGATGAAAGAGCAGCTGGATAAAACTGTATTGAGCAAACTTAAATTACCTCAGAAGAACGAACCAGACATGGAAAGCTGGAAAGATTTCCTCGGTCGTCTTAAAAACCCAACTGCCGAAGTAAAAATCGGCCTTGTAGGTAAGTACATAGAACTACCTGATGCTTATAAATCAATTACCGAGGCTTTTATTCATGCAGGTGCTAAAAATGAATGTAAGGTAAGAGTAGAATATATTCATTCCGAAAGCCTTTACGATGATAACGCGAAAGAAAAACTTTCACATTTAGATGGCGTACTGGTAGCACCAGGATTTGGAAGCCGTGGAATTGAAGGAAAAATCGATACTATAAAATATGTAAGGGAAAATGAAGTTCCTTTCTTTGGTATCTGTTTGGGTATGCAATGTGCAGTGATCGAATTTGGGCGTAATGTTTTAGGGCTGGAAGGTGCCAATACCGTCGAAATTGACGAGAACACCAAATTCCCTGTCATCAATATGATGGAAGATCAGAAAAACATCACCACAAAAGGCGGTACCATGAGACTAGGTGCTTATCCTTGTGATGTGAAAAAAGGTACAAAAGCATTTGCAGCCTATGGAAAGAGTCATATCTCCGAACGCCACAGACACCGCTACGAATTCAATAACGAATATTTGAAACAATATGAAGAGGCTGGAATGATTGCCTCAGGAACCAATCCGGACAGCCATCTTGTTGAAATTGTAGAGCTAAAAAATCATCCTTTTTTCGTCGGAGGACAATTTCATCCCGAATTAAAGTCAACAGTTGCTAATCCTCACCCACTTTTTGTTAAATTTGTCGCCGCTGCGATGGAGTATGCGAAGAAAAAAATAAAAAAATAAGCGTTTAAATAACAATAATGGATAGAAATACATTTACAGGGCTGTTCCTGATTATGATCGTGTTGGCGGGTTCTTTTTACTTTTTTAAGCCAAGTGATGCTGAATTAAAAAAAGAACAAGCCAGGATCACTGCAGATTCGGCTAAAAAAGCGGGCGTTAAGACGCCTGCCGCAATTGCTCCGACCGCTGCCCCGGCTTTAGATTCAGCAGCATTAAAAGGTCCTTTTGGAACAAACCTTACTGGTACTGAAGCGAAAAGTGTATTAGAAAATGAAAAGCTAAAACTCACATTCACTAATAAAGGCGGTAAAATATTGTCCGTTGAAATTAAGAACGAGAAAACCTACAAAGGACAACCCGTTGTATTGTATGACGGAGATGCCAATAAGTTTGGCCTCAATCTGAACATCGGTGGTAAAATTGTAAGTACAAATGATCTTTATTTTACTTCAGCTAAAACCTCAGGTACTTCACTTACCATGCGGGCAACTTATGGAGAAGGCAAATACATTGAGTTTTTCTACGATTTAAAACCCAACAGCAATAATGTTGCCTTTAACATTAACCTGAACGGTTTAAATCAAGTGATCCAAAGCAACAACATTTCCCTAAATTGGGAAGCAACTTTGCTGGAGCAGGAAAAATCCCTTAAAAATGAACAACGTTATTCTGCACCTTATTACAAGTATGTAGACAATACGCCAGACCATTTAAACATTGCAAAAGATGTTAAGGAAGACCTGACTAAAGGTAAAGTAGAATGGATCGCTTTCAAACAGCATTTCTTTTCCGGTGTATTGATTCCTAAAGATGGTTTTGAAAAAGGAAATCTGGAAGTCAAAGTTAGTACTGAGCCTGGAGAAGTTAAATGGTATGGTGCAAATATGATTTTGCCATTTAACCAACTGGCTGCTCAAAGCTATGCTATGGAATTCTATTTCGGCAACAATAAGTTCTCTGAACTTAAAAAACAAGGCCATGAAATAGAGAAACTGGTAGAAATGGGTTACTGGCCATTAAAATACATCAACAGATTTGTTGTATTGCCAGTGTTCAACTTCCTGGAAGGATTTGGATGGAATTACGGTCTGATCATCCTGGTGTTAACCATTATGCTGAAACTAGTTCTTTCACCACTAACGTACAAGTCTTACGTTTCAATGGCGAAAATGCGTATCCTTAAACCAGAGATGGATGAGATCAAAGCCAAAGTTGGTGAAGACAACCCTACCCTGCTGCAACAGGAATATTTAAAACTGTACAAACAAGTTGGTGTTAACCCACTTGGAGGTTGCTTGCCAATGCTGTTGCAATTGCCAATCGTAATGGCCTTCTTCTTCTTCTTCCCTAACTTGTTCGAACTTAGAGGACAGAGCTTCCTTTGGATGCATGATCTTTCAACCTACGATGATTTCATTAAATTCGGTTTCCATTTACCATTTATTGGTGATCACCTAAGTTTAATGTGTATCCTGATGACGATTTCTACATTGATCTATACCTATTTCAATAATCAAATCTCTGGCGCAACAGGTCAAATGAAATACATTGGTTACATTATGCCAATCATTTTTCTTGGTGTATTGAACGATTACCCTTCTGGTTTGAACTATTATTACTTCCTGGCCAACATGCTTACTTTCGGTCAGCAGTTCTTAATTAAGAAAATGGTAAACGACGAAAAGATCCACGCCATTTTAAAAGAAAACAAAACCAAACCTCAGGAACCAAAGAAAAAATCAAAGTTCCAATCCAGGTTAGATGACTATATGCGTCAACAACAACAAATTAAAGCTCAGGAT
>NZ_QAIL01000395.1 GCF_003061025.1 Pedobacter sp. HMWF019
ACCTAACACACCATACTATCCCCCTTCCCCGGACACCCTCCCCCAAAAAAACCTGCACCTCTTTTCACACCTCAGGGCCTGAAGCCCTTCGCGGAAGGTCTAGTGAGAAAAGAAGAGCAGGTTTTTTCCCTATATTTCAATGGCGTCAACCCAGTAACCCTTTTAAAACAATTGCTAAAATACGCCGGATCACAAACCCCAACCTCAAACGCAATCTCCTTAGCCGTCATCAAAGTAGTCCTCAACAACAACTCCGCCTCCCGATGTATCCGGTCCTGAACCAACTGGTAAACCGTCTTCTGATGATAAATACGAGCCAGGCGATTGATCCTCCAAAGTGTCATATTCAATTGATTCGCATAAAACCCCGGATTCTTCTGCTCCCTGAAATGCACTTCAATCAAATCCATCAGTTTACCAATAACATCATGATCCTTAAACAACACCATTATAGCAAATCAGGCAATTACAGATATTCCGTTACACACAGTTCCGCTTTCCCGTTCTTATACAGCAGCATCAGGTTTTCTATGCTGATGCCTTTAACATCTTCCAAGGACCCCAACTGAAAAGCCTCTATAAATCTCTGCAAAGGATCAAACGCCGCACGCAACTGAAGCCTCACAACACCAGGCTCATGGTTCCGAAGCAGCACAGAAGCCTCAATAAGCGAATCCCCATGCATTTGCAGTTCAACACCTTCAGTAGAGGTGATCAAGTTAGAATGGTTCCAGAAGTACTGGATCAAGTCGTTTTTAGTAATCATAAATTTATGCTTGGTTAGATTTTTAATAATTTTTGTCAATATTTTGATTGAATGCAAGGTTAAAAAAGGGCATTAGCCCGCAGGGCAGAGAGGAGAATTATTATGAACCCTCACCGGTCTGCACCCAAGAAAATATGATTTCATGATCAAGCCTCAGGATCTGTAAGATCCAGCGCGATCAGAAACATATTTTCCCTCTCCTGCACCATGCAATTCACGTCTTAAACCCCTTTCTGTAAACCTTCGCAGTCTGGCCATTTCTCTGTTTAAACCACCTGCTGAAGTACGGCAAATCACTAAAGCTCAACAGTTCCGAAATCTCCTTTATGGTATGCCTAGAGTGCTGCAACAAGTACAAAGCCTCTCTATAGATCCTGTCCTGCAATAGCTCATACACAGACCTGCCTAAATAAGCTTTTGCAAATCTGTTCAAAGCATGGATACTGGTACCCATTTTAACAGCATACACGTTAATATCTCGGTTATACCTAAAATCCAATTCAATCAAAGACTGCAATACCCTTAACCGCTGAAAGTCTGGCGCATAATAGCCTGAGTCCACCAGCCTAAATCCTCTGCTATATGATTTCGTTTTTGTTAGCATAAGTCCCTACATCATTTCTTTTACTTCTTATTAGGCACCCAGGTACAGGTTACATCAAGTATCTTGTTTTCTATTAAGTAGATCAGAATGCTCACTGCAGTTTCGTCATCTAAGTTTAAAGCCACTGCTACATCAACAAGCGTAAAGGATTTTCCTTCCACATGCTCCAGGAAAGCTTTGACCAATTCTTCGGGGATAAAATTCTCTTTCATAAGCTGCATTTTAAAATTCGACGATACACCAGATCCAGTTCCAGGAAGAGGTCTTCCAATGACCGATAATTAATCAAGTGGAAAATGCGTATTAAACTCACTTTGATTTGTAGCAACGTAGCATGGTGTAAATTCAATTTAATATCAGATTTTTCAGGCACCGGACCATATTCTTTAAGCAATGCAAAAGTTCTAACGAGTAATGAGGAGATAAACTTTTTAATGACCGATCTTTTATACTCCAGGTCTTCATTCTGAGATAAGATTACCTCAAAAAGATAGCCGGATAAGCTTCGGTAGGCTACATCAACTTTAGCATATACAGTTGCCGGAATATCACCGGAGCTACCTTCCAGCTCATCCAGAAGCTGAACGAAGAGCTGTATGTTGTATTTTAATCCTTGTTTGTTTTTCATCGTTCGTAAGCTATTTATAAAACCCCTCCCTCTTCAAAAATCCCAGCATCGGATCCAGCCACTCGCTCACAGGCAACCTTTGCGTAAACCCATGATTCCCCTTCGGAAACAAATGCAATTCCGCATCTACCCCATTTTTCTGTAAAGCCTGGTAAAACACAATGCTGTTGTTCACATCCACTACCTGATCATCACCGCAATGCGTCAAATAAGTCGGAGGCGTTTCTTTGGTTACCTGAAGCTCATTGGAAAACAAATCCACTTTTTCCTTACTTGGTTCTATACCCAACAAGTTAATCTTAGATCCCATATGGGTCAATTGATCATCCATACTGATCACAGGATAAACCAGGATCATAAAGTCTGGCCGAAGGCCTATGTTATCTTTATTGGGGATATAGCTCTTGGTAAAGTGAGTACCTAAAGTAGAAGCCAAATGACCTCCTGCACTATACCCAATTACACCGACCTTCGCAGGATTGACATTCCAGTTCACCGCATTAGACCGGATCACTTTCATTGCTTGTTGTGCGTCCATGAGTGGTCCATAGCTTTTGTCCCGCATCGTTTCCTTTTTCGGCAACCGATACTTTAGCACAAAAGCTGCAATTCCTTTTTCAGCAAAGGCTTTGCCTATGGCAATTCCCTCTTCTTCAAAGGCAAGGAAGCCATAAGCTCCTCCGGGGATCACCAGTACGGCTGTTCCTGTAGCTTTTTCTTTGATGGGTAGATATAGAGTCAGGGTTGGCGCATCTTCTTTGGAGAGTTTCACTGTACTTCCAGGAATAGTATCGGGGTAAAGCGGCAGCACTAGTTGTGCTACCGCGGTATACCCAACCATTAAAAAGAGCATTGATATTAATATTTTCATATGTGATTCGTTCTAAAAGTTCAATTGGTATTTGTATAGATAGTGATCATAGAGGGCATATAGAGACTGACCATAAACCCTAAAATCCTTAATCTTATTTCCTCTAAAATCAGGCAGGTAAAAGCTAAATTGGTACTTCCCATCTTTCACCGCATATACATCAATCACCGATACCTTCTCCAAAGATTCTGCAACTTCATTATCAGCAATTAATGCCGAATGGATAAACAAGTATTTTTCATTCGCTGCACTTTGCTTGTTTACATATAGCGGCGGTGAGGAAATGGTCGTTTCATTGAGCGATTTGATGTAATCCACTTTAATATGGGCATGCGAAACGGTATCAATGGTTTTTCCCTTATACAATAAGTTCAAGTTGTCATCTGTACAGATAAACTGGTTTCGGTAGTAATACACATAGATAATTTTATTAGAATTTGGGACCTTAACCAAGTTTCCGTCTGTACAAAAGATTCCATCCACCTGTTTTTCCAAAAGCTTTGCAGCCATTTTGAATCCTACCGAATCCGTCCTATAAGTAACCAATTTATTTTGACCAGCCTGGACTACCCTTAAAACAAATGAATTACCTCCAGTGTGAATAGCCTGGGTAAAAAAAGGTGGTTTAGAAGCAGACGCTAGAACTCTGTTCGATTTATTTCCTGCAAGCAGTAGTGGCCGATTTCCATCTAGGGTGTAAACTGAACTGTCATCGACCAAATTGGTATAACCCTTGGTTAATTTCGTACGATTTGGAATACCCAGTTTCACAGCCAGAGTATCTCTTAACTCAGAGTCAACTTTCACCAGCCTGTCAGGCGTATACAAATTCCCTAGATAAATGGAATCACTACTATAACCTGCAAAATTCCATCCCTGAGTCTTAAAATCTAAAATATTCCCTGGCGTCACTTTAGAGGGAGGCAGCAAACGGATAAAATTATTTTTGTTGTGCCTAAAACCATCAGAAAAGAAGCACAATAAAATGACCATAAAAACACTTCCTAAAAAGCATACAACTAGCAATAGTATTCTCTTAAACATCATAAAAATTATATATAGCCTGGGTTATAAATAACCCAGGCAAATTGAAATGATTAAAGTCGTCTTAGAGGAATGGTACATGTTGGAGGGGGGAATCCTGTAATGTCATAATCCCAGGCAGGAAGTCCCAGATAGGTACATTGCGCGCCGGTATAGGATTGGTCACAATCTACTGGATTTGTCGGACCAGGACCAAGATAACATTTACCTTGAAATATATAAGCTACATAATCGTAATTTTTTCCTCTAGCTTTAATTGCAAAAGCTGAAGTAACAGCTAGCAAAAAAGCAACTGTCATTAATAAATTCCTAATTTTCATTTTTTTTTAGTTATTAAATTAATTGCCTGCAATTTCAAGGATGCAGACCTTCCTTCTTAGTCTAGAGTAAGTTCTTTGGTCTTTTTGGATATAATAAAATAGCTGCAACACCCAACCCCAAAAAAAACATATTGAAGATTAAATGCTGAGTCCAGGTCATGTTTTGCAAAATGCCTCCACAAGAACATGGGACATAGGGGCTGAATTTTAAAATGGCTACGATATAGGCTGAAAACACAGCCATTAAACTAAAGGCAAGGTATAGGGCATAATACTGAAATTGTTTAATAGCAATGAGCAGAGAAATCAGCAGTTCAATTCCAGGTATTGTAATGGCAATTATCTTGGCATAACTGTTTAACAAAGGAGATTTACCCAGTTCAATTCTGAATTTCTGATAATCCATCACTTTAGTTAAAGCAGCATAAACAAATAGTAGGATAAAAAGAGCCGAAATCCCATCTATAGTCACAGTTTTTGCTTTTAAATTCATGACTTTCATGTCAATCTCAATAATTATTTACACGTAAAGTAGTCTCCGCACCTATTGAACCAGCAAATACAAGCGTAATGTTCCTGAACCTTGGCAAGTCGTAACCAGGCACTGTAAATGAAGTAATCAAAACACCAGTAGCCGAGTTCCTGAGTTCAAAAACCTTATCTCCTTCAGCAGCTACTGACGAAACATCCTTGAAAATGGAAATCTCCTTATAGGCCAAATTGGTTATAAAAGAACTGGTAGCGCTTCCTTGTAAATTTACGCGGATGGGGACACCATCCTTAACCAAATTAATCACCCTTACGCCAAATACATCTGCTGCATGGGAAGGGATGTTTTCTTCTTTTATAAACACGGATTCTACCGCTGCGGGAGTTCCAGCTAAAAACAGCGAATACACCCCACCATTTACCAAATCCTTCGTCTGGTTATAATAGACTTTGTTAATACCCCCAGCAGTATCCACTAGTTTAATCTCCCTGCTTCCAGTCAGCATTCCAAAAGCCTGGTAGTAGTTATTGTAAACCGCAGTGGCATTAGTACCTAAAACCAGATTTCCACTACCGTTTACTGCATTAGTAACTTGTAAACTCGCCAACGGAGTCGTTTTGATGTCCTGTTTTTTGCAGGACAATAAAATCAGCATTGATAAAAGCGTCATAATGGATAAAAATGTCATTTTCATAATTGTATAATTTGATTATAAGTTATTAGTGACTACGGGCCAGGTGGGAAGATTGTTTCTCATCTTCTCCAAGGTTTCCACTATGCTTTTATCATTATTAGATAGTTTCACAGCCCTTTCTTCCCATTCTATTGCTTTCTCTTTATGTCCCGCTTTATAAAGTAAGTTGGCATAGGTATCGTAACATGCAGCATCATTTTGGTTATAGTTCTCCAAAGCATATTGCATTACTTGGGTTGAAAATTCAAGTACTTTAGGATCATTTACATGCTCAAAAACGCCATACCATGATATATTATTAATATGATATCTGGGATGCTTTAGACCCCTTTGAAAGTACAGTACATAATATTTTGCAAAACTCGACCAATTATCCTTTAATATCCAATGATAAACCATTCTTTGGCCCCATACAATCTCCTGGCCAAGAGCGCCGAACTTTGCTGAAACCATCTTTTCCAAAGCATCCCAATCCGGTCTATCCATTTTTTTAAAATCTCCTTGAGGCAGGTATTTTTTATTAATAAAATCCATAATCTTATTTTGCGCCTGATAAACGCCTAACACTGCATTCACTTTTTCGGGTTCGTTCTTGAAAACCTTAAAAGCTTTGCTATCCTCACTACTCAAGAAATCTCCCATAAAGTTTAGGTTCTCTTTCGTATACAACTCCTCTTTCTTTAATTTAAAAAGATAGTTGCTGATATAACTCTGCGCTAGGGAGTCCATTAACTTCATATTACCTTTTTCCTTTGCTTCCTTTACTAAGGAGCGTACTATTGTATAATCGGTCTTTTTTTGGGCAAAGCCCAGGCTTGAAAGGCTTAAAAAAGCCAAACCAAATAGTAATCGTCTCATATGTCTCTCTTGTTAGTTTTTTTACTTATTGTTTAATTCAGTCTAATGGTTATAGGTTCTCTAATCATGATAGAGTCGACCTTTTTCTGTTCTTCAGTGGTTAATAAACCTGGCCCAGGAGTCCTCCCTTTGGTGTCTAATTCAAGGCCTGCTTTCCAGCTTCTGTCCTTAGCAACTACGCCATCCAGCATCCAAAGTGGAGCGGGCTTATCTTTTAAGTAGTGATCAAAAAATTGCATCATTCGAATGCTGAAATCATCTGCCTCTTTTCCTCTGACACCATGATTTCCTTCCGAATACACCAGCATCCAGGCCCTCTTCCCCATTCGCCTCAATCCTGTAAAAAACTCAATGATATTCTGATATCCAGCGATACCATCCTTTTTAGTATGCATTAATAGTAATGGAGTGGTTACTTTATGTACTTGAAAAATTGAGGAATTTTTAATATAGGCTTCTGGTCTTGCCCAAAGACTTCCTCCCATTCTAGGCTGACCGGTTTCATGAAACCCTTGCTCACTAGATCCTGTCCCTCCATCTGACAAACTACTATAACTACTAACGAAATCAGCAAGTCCTGAAGAACTTTCAGCAGCAGCAAACAAATTGGTATGTGTAACTAAATAATTCGTTTGGACACCTCCAAAACTATTACCTTGTATACCCATTTTTTTTGAATTAATAAAGGGCAACGTCGCAAGATAATTAGCAGCAGAAACCACAGCATCATAGGTTCCCTGCATAGGACTCCCCTCTTTATAATAAATATCTGGACTAAAGACCAAATAGCTATGACTTACAAAGGTTGGAATATCCATGTTACCCTTTGATAAATCAGGTTTAATATAACAATTTAAGCCATCCGATTTACGTTGATAGTAATGGAAAATAACAGGATATTTTTTATTTGGGTCGAAATTTTCTGGTTTATAAAGAATCCCTTGTAGTATTGTCCCATCTAATGATTTCCAGCTGTGCAATTCTGTTCTATACCAGTTATATTCCTTTTCGGAATTTAGATGACTTAACTGAGTAAAACTTTCAAAGTCATTTGTACTGTAATAATTGGGAGCATTAGACGCAGACATTTTTTTAACCACATATACATTTACATTTTTTGCCTTACGTGGTGAGAAACTGATTTCCCCAGGAAGATAGCCAGCATTGACTAGATCAAAAACATATGGCCCCATGTTCAACAAACGTGGATCGCCACTTTCACCTAATTTTTTCTTATAGTAACCGTTATCTTTATTTTTTAAATCGAAGCAATTTAGAATAAGCGTTTCGTTTTTATCGACAAATAGCTCCTCGTATTCTTTTAAGCCAAAATGAAATATTAGTCCATTTTTCTTTCCATATCCATTGGTAATATTCACAGGCGTTCTAACATTTAATGGATCTAACTCCCATATGTCATACTGATCATATAACAAAATCGATTCATCATTTTTCGTCCAAACAGCTCCTACTGCGCCTCTTGGTAATGTACTCATTCCCGCTCCATTATCCCATTTAGTGTCTATATCTGTAATGCCAGAGATATCCTTTGTTAAATTCCGAATTCTCTCTGTTGCAATCTCATAACTGAAATAATTTTTTTTTATTCTATCAAAGTATATTATGTATGTTCCACAAGGCGAAAGTTTAACAAAAGAGATGTTATCCAAAAAATCCAATGTTTTCTTTTGTCCATTTTCTAATGAAACTAAACCCCATGTAAATTTACCTGTAACACTCCATGACTCGCCAATGCGGGCATTTTCTATTAAGGCAAATGTCTCTTTAGCATCTCCAGATTTTGAAAATTGAAACCACTCTCCTTGTTGCTGTTGTAATCGTATAACATGACGATTCTCTAGATTAATTACTGCAAGATATTTTTGATCAGTGAGCGCATTCTCTTGTTCAGCTTGCAATTGTACATCAGTATAGCTCCAGATCTCTACGATTCCATTTTTAGAATTTATAGCCTCCCTTTTTCCGAGTAAGGAAGTAAACAGAAACTTACCATCCTTACTAAAGGAATCCAGATAACCTAAATGAAGACCCTGTTCGATGTCGGAGGAATTTTTACCCGAAATACAAATAGCGGATTTCGAGCCAAATTTATAATACCAAACTGAATCACCAGTCTTAAATGCCAGTTGCTTATGCTTAGCATCGAGGATTAGATTTTCTGGTTTATCCCCTTCCCATATATCAGAAATTTTACCTGTGGTTATATTCGCAAGATTTATGGATTGTCTAGTACCTTGCTTAGATTTAATTAAAATCAGAATATCATCGTCGAAGTCCCAACTATCCACATCATTAAATACTCTTTCTTTACTAGTTTTCAAATTCTTTAAAACTAAGTCCTTTGAATTATGACTAGTGGGATACAACAGATATTCTGCTCCTTTAATCTCCTTCAGGTTGCACCATGAGGTATTTGGAATATATTGGATATGATCAGTTCCGAGCATAAGCATACCCAGGCTATCATTTTTAGTGACAAATAAGAAGTATTTATCACTAAAAAGCTGCTGACCATCTTTCAATCCTCCTTTGAATTCCTTTTTCCATTTGCCGCCTATAGATTGCACAACTAAAGTCTTACTTCCTACCGGGACATTCTTAATATTATAGTATACATATTGCCCATTTTTACTAATTGTTGGACCATCTAATTCCGTCCATTGTTTATAAGCAATAGAATCTATTACTGGTTTCTGTGCAAACACATAGTTTACACAGAAAATCATCACCATTATTAAAAAAAATCTCATCATTGTTATTATTAATATCCTGGAGTTTGTGTTAAATTTGGATTACTCTGCAATTCATAAGATCCAATTGGATAATATTGCTGGTAACTTTTCCATGCACCACCATTACTTTTCTTCGGTGTAACTTTAGACATTAATTCATCTATTGTATTTGTTCGTTTCAGATCTAACCAGCGATGCCCCCATTCTGTAAAAAACTCTATCCGTTTTTCCTTGAAAATAACACTTAGTAGATCGTTTCGACTGATCATTGGATTGGTATCATGAATCAATCCTAAACCCGCCCTTCCCCGAATCTTATCTACATCTGAAATGGCATCGCCCAGTTTATTTTGTGCTGCCCTGGATTCGGCCCTGATCAGATACAGTTCTGCCAGACGCATCACCGTACTGTATTCTGTAATGCTTGTTGCATATGCTTTGATCTTGTACTTATAGGGATAATAATAGAGTGTGCCATTTGCATGTACATTCCCTATCCAGATATTCCGGCGCTGGTCACCTGGTTGAAAATCGTTCATTAATTCGCTGCTCAGATAAACTGGATTAAAACCCGATGGTCCTTCGTCAGGGATAATAAAGGCCCTTGCTTCCTGTGTATTATATCCGTTTCCAATAGGCTGCAACTGCCAGATCGCCTCTCTATTGTTCTTTAAAAACACCTTATCCAGTGGTTCTAATTGGAATTGTAACGTATTTGCTAAAACAAGTGATGCCTGTATCTCTGCATTGACAAAATCTTTCATAAACAAATAAGTGCGGGCCAGTAAAGCCGTTGCAGCTGTTTGGTTTGGTCTCACCCGTTCTTCTGATCCAGTCGGATAAGTCGTAATCCCATCACTTTTTAAGTAACCCTCGCTTAAAAGATTTTGCGCTGCTTTCAGGTCGGCTACAATCTGATTGTACACCAGCACTTTCGATGATCTCTTAATCAATGAGTTGATAGTATAATCGGTATTTAATACCAGCGGAACATCTCCATATAAATTCACCAGATAGAAATAATAGAAGGCCCGCATAAAATAAGCTTCTCCCAGTAAATGTTGTTTTACTGCAGGAGTCAGTCCAGAAGATACCCCAAGCCCTTCCAAAGCTTCATTGACCACATACAACCTTTGATAAGTCGTCTCCCAAAAACCACTATATATGTTTAGTGAGTTAAGGGCATTTTGATAGTACACAGATAAAGTTTGGTTTTGTGCCCCGGCATAATAATCAAATTCATCAGCAGATAAACCCGCAATAGCAGACAAACCAGTAAGTTCTTGTGGATATGTTGGACTGCCGTTACTTAAGTTAACATACAAAGAAGTAACTGCACCAATAGCCGTAGCATCATTGTTATACACATTTTTTGAACTCAAACTGGTTGCTGGGCCATCTATCTCAACGAGTTTTTTACAACTGTTGAATGTGATCGTTACAAACATCAAAGCCAAAGTGAAAATTATTCTGCAATTCATTTCGTTATTTTTTAGATTAAAAAACATTTATAAAGTGGCTTTTAAACCTATAGTAATTACTCTTAAAGGAGGAAGAGAAGTGGAACTTTTAGTTTCCGGATCCAGTCCTTTATAGTTTGTGAAAGTCCATAGATTTTGTCCTTGTACAAATAAGCTACAATTTTGTAGATGTGCACTTTTACTCCATCTTTCAAGTAATTGCCAAGAAAGAGAAACGTTTTTTAAACGTATATAAGAAGCATCGGACCATGCTGCGTCACTATTCTTCACATTACTCAAGGCCTGCTTTACATCGGAACTGATAGTTGAGAATCTTTGTGTCGAAGAGATATCTCCGGGTTTTTGCCACCTATCTAACAAAGAGGCCAATTGATTCACCTGACCACCAGACCCAAAAGAGCCTGGAGAAAATGAATTCACTCCAAATAATTGGTTTTGAGCAATCTGTTTTACAAAAGAGAATAAAAAGTCTAGTTGAAAACCTTTATACGAAAATGAATTCTGAATCCCCCCATAAAATTTAGGTGCAACATCAAGCAAAACAGTCGCGTCTAAAGTTGGGTCGGGTGTAGATGTTGGATTTCCATTATGATCTTCAAATTGATAAATTCCTGTTAAAGGGTCTACACCTAAAAAATGATAAACCTTAATCGCACTTAACGGTGCCCCAACTACGACTGTCGTGGGAAATCGAACATCAATCGATTGTATCAACGATGTTTTTGGTACAGTCAAATTGATGCTACTTGACCACTTAAAATCTTTGCTCCTTAGATTTGTGCTTGCAATTGTTAAGTCCCATCCCGCATTTTCTACTTTGTCTGTTAAATTCTGATCTATAGATTGAAAACCGGTAGTAGCTGGAAGAACATAAAAACTTAATTGATTGGATGAGCGATTCCTATAGTAATTGGCATTTAATAGTATTCTGTCTTTTAGAAACCCTAAATCCAAGCCAAATTGCAATTTATGTGTCTCCTCCCATTCCAGATATGGATTAGTTAGGCGATTTGGCTGATAAGCGACAACTCCCTGATAAGTTATGTCTTGCTGAAGAGGGTCATACAAGCTCAAAAAGCGATAATCTCCGATCTGATCACTTCCAGTTGTTCCATAGCTTGCTCTTAGCTTTCCAAAACTTAAAAATGCCAAATGATCTTTAATTAATGATTCATTGGAAAAAATCCAGGCGCCACCGACTGCGGCAAAATTATGGAACTGGCTTTTAGGTCCAAATCGAGAACTTCCATCTCTCCTACCAGTGATATTTAAAATATATTTATCCTGCCAGTTGTAATTTATCCTGCCAAATGCAGCATTGTACTTATATAGTGAATTAGTTGATGAGCCTGCTCTTATACTTGTAGCAGAGAGTATATCCTCCATCACAAGATCATTACTAAAACCAGATGCTACAATTCCAGATCCCAAGTTCATACTTTTAGAAATAGTTGTACCCAAAAGCACCTCTAACTTGCCTTTACTTAGATTATGACTATATGTTAATTGTGGTTCGATAGACCATGAATTAGTTTCATTATTTACAAGAGTTGTTGATCTTTGAGCATATGGAAGACTTTCAGGAGGTATAGATTGAAGAGTCCGCTTGTAAATTATATTAGAATTTAATTTATTATATCCGAACAAACTTTTTATCTCCAGACCAGGCATAATTTGATAACTCAAATTCATGTTGCTCATCAAATTACTTGTATTATTTGAAGAATTATCAAACAAATATCTTATCGGATTACCAGCAAACGTGGAATTTCCGGATGCATTGGGCGCCCAATTTATGTAACCATCTGGCGTATACAATTCTGGAGCAACGGGAGCGAGCGTTCTCGCCACATTGGTTAAATCTGTAATTGGCAATCGATTATTGTCAAATAAATAGCTTCCTGAAAACTCGATTTTAAATCTCTGATTAACCGAAGTATTATTGATGCTAAAACGAACAGATGTTTTATTATCCGAAAAATCATTTGGAAAAACATTTGTTTCTCTATGGTGACTAGCACCGATTAAAAAAGTAGTTCGATCATTTCCTCCCGAAATTGAAGCATTTATGTCTTGATAACTTGCAATTCCTCCAATCAGTTCCTTTTGCCAATCGGTATAACGAGTATTGTCCCAATTTCCATTTAAATCATTATCTACATACGGACCAAGCGCGGGAGCTACAATGCCATCGTTTCGTAAAGCTTCTCTTCTCATCTCTAAATATTGTTGAGAATTCATCAGGTCCAGCTCCCGCGGCACCTTCGCCCAACCAGACTGAAGATTCAAATTCACCTTGGTATCCCCTACTTTTCCTCTTTTAGTGGTAATCAAAATTGCGCCATTAGCAGCCCTCGAACCATAAATAGCCGTTGCATCAGCATCTTTTAGTATGTCAATACTTTCGATGTCTGAAGGAGTAATAAAATTAAGTGGACTACTTCCACTTATAAGGCCACCTGCACCATTCAAAATCCCATTATCTCCAGGTAATAATTGAGAAGGGAAAGGAATTCCATCAATAACGTAAAAGGGTTCGTTACCATTAAAAATACTATTTTGCCCCTGTATCCTCACCTTCACTCCCGTTCCTGCAAAACCTGTCGCCTGTTCTATAAATAATCCAGGCACTCTTCCTTGCAGCGCCAGCAACGGGTTATTCACTGGCTGCTTTTCAATCACATCAGCTTTAATCGTCGTCACATTACCAGTACTCAGCCTCTGCGTTGTTGTTCCATAAGCTATCACCTGCACTTCATCCAGCTTCGACAAACTCTGTTCTAACACTACACTCCCCATGTTTGCCGAAGCACTAACTTCCTTTGGCAAATACCCAATAAAACTCACCACGAGCACAGCACCCTCTTCCACGCCTCTCAAAAAGAACCTCCCGTCCTTATCCGTACTCACGCCCTTCCCTGTTTTCTTCACTTTCACACTAGCCCCTGGAAGTGGCTTACTATTTTCGTCCAAAATTTTGCCACTAACATCAATATTATTAAAACGATCAAAAAAAATTTCAAGAAAGGAAGGTTTTTTATTCTCCTTAATCACAATGGTATTATCGGTAATGGTATAATCCAGATTCTGCTTCACTAAAATTTGATCCAGAACCTTACATACTTCTTCGTTATCAAATTTCGCCTCTACAGGTTTTGAATTTTTGAGCAATTCTGAATCCCAGACCACATTATAGCCTGTTTGCTTTTTGATCTCTATAAAGACCTCTTTTAAACTTACCTGAGTTTTCTGCATAGTGAGCCTTTGGGCAAAACCCGCAGCACTAACCTGCATTAGTGTAGCTATTAATAGTACGGTGGTTAATCGCATAATAAGCCAATATCTTTGTATAATTACATATATTTGCATGCTTGGTATGATATGCAGTTGCCTTAAGCTTCCAATCTGTGGGCACCTGCGGTTAAACGGTTGATTTAATTATTGACTTTACGCCAAACACTAACCAGGAGTGTTCAAGCACTTCTGGTTGTTTTTCTACCTGCCCGACTAAGGGTCGTTTCTATAAAAATTTCTCATTTGTTGGTTGTTGGTTAGTGGTTAGTTGATATTGGTTAATTAAGCGTTTATTTAGTAACGTAAATGGTTTTCCCCTCAATTTTAAAATGTACACTTCCGGTGAGCTCCAGCTTCTCCAGTACTTTAGAAATATTTTCAAATCTGGAAACGGAACCACCAAAAGGTTTATTTGGGTTAACGTCTTTGTAAATGATGTCTACATCATACCAACGAGCTATTTTGCGCATAATGTTTTGTAAGGATTCGTCATTAAATACAAACTCACCGTTTTTCCAGGCAATAGCATCGTCCGGGTTTACTTCGGTTACTTTGATTGCAGTACCAGTTAAACTGGCTTGTTGGCCGGGTTTGAGGACTACGTCATCTCGACGTGAGGAGAGATCTCTCGTCGCTACGCTTCCCTCGACATGACGAACGGCGACACTTCCCTCGAGTAGAGTAGTTTTAGCAACTGGTTCATCGGCGTAGCTGTTGATGTTAAAGTGTGTTCCCAGCACTTCTACCACCTGCCCGGCGCTCTTTACTTTAAATGGATGTTGCTTGTCTTTGGTTATTTCGAAGTAGGCTTCGCCGCTTAAAGTAACCTCCCGCTGCCCACGCCCAATAAAGGTAACAGGATAAATCAATTTAGAGGCGGCATTGAGCCATACTTTGGATCCGTCAGGGAGTCGGATCTGATACTGCCCCCCACGGGGCGTTTCGATTGTGTTGAGAGCATCCGAATAGCTAGTCCGAGATTCGTATATCACCTGCCCATCGGCTGTTTTGGTGATGTCAACGCCAGCTTCTTTGGCGATGGCGCCGTTGGCGGCATCGGTTAGGGATAGGCGTTTGCCGTTGGACAGGATGAGGTAGGCTTTGTTAGAGCCGGGTTTGATGTCGTTTGCTGACAGGTCTCTCGTCGCTGCGCTTCCCTCGAGATGACGAGATGTATAGAAGAAGATGCTTAAGCCTACAACCAAAAGAACAGCTGCTGCCGCAGCAATTCTTGGCCAAAGTTGTTGAGTGATCCTTTTTCTTATAGAACCAGTTGCAGCATTTTCAGAAGATTGAATCTTTGATTCTATACCAGATTTCAAACCTGCTTCAATTTTCTGAAGATCAGACACAGACAAACGATCCGATGCATTTGGACCTTCATTAAAAAGTTCATAGTAGCTTTCCAAAACCTCCACCTCTTCTGCAGAAGCATCACCTTTCAGGTACTTTTCTATGAGTTTTAAGAATGTGTTTTGATCTGAAACTTGCATACAATCTTCGGGTCTTTTAAATACAGTATATTAAAATCACCGAATGTCCTATACCGAATGAAAATATTTTTTCCGGTCAGCTTTTCATCGCCATTAAAATCATAGAAATGGTCATCGCTTTATCCAGTGTATCCTTTAAATGGTTGGTTGCTGTGAGCAACTGGTTTTGTACGGTCTTTTGCGCTATTCCCAAAATGTCACTGATTTCTTTTGTAGAGAGTTCTTCCTGAAACCTCATCTTAAAGATTTCTTTACGTTTCTCCGGCTGTAATTCCAGCCATTGCTCAATTTTTGCTTTGAGTTCTTTTAAATTGATTTCGGAATCGGCCTGGGTATCGGCTATGGCCATGTGTTCCAAGGGCTCCTCAAATACGGGTAAGCGTTTTCCTTTCTTGTACTGCATAAATACCTGATAGCGCACCGAGACATTAATATACGCCTCCAGGTTATCAATATTCTTTTCTACCCGCTTTAACCAAAGATCTGCAAATACATCCTGTATCAGTTCTTCGCAAACCTGCGCTTCACGCAGTCGTTTGTAAGCCTCGTTAAATGATTTCTGCCAGTACCGTTTGTAAATTTCATCAAACGCAGCTTTGCTGTCTTGCTTTAAAGAAGCAAGCAATTCCGCATCAGAAAGTGTAGCGTACATCTTCATCGTTTCACGAACTGGCTTATTTGGTTATTTAAAAATACTAAAAACTTATTGCAATGGTATGTATTTAAG
>NZ_QAIL01000396.1 GCF_003061025.1 Pedobacter sp. HMWF019
GAAGTGCTCCACCACTTCTGATCTATTTTTAATCAGAAATTTTGTTGTTATTATTCTTTATTCATAGATCTGTTCTTTAGGTTTTATATTTATTGGTTAGCTTTTTCAAGTATAATATCTGTTCCCTCCAGGCGATAAACCGCTCCTGTTGAGGTCTTGATCATTTCCATAATATCCGGAAAGTTTTCATTGGTAAAATCAGCCTCCATCAGCATATCGCCCAGTGCTTTGCCAGCAACAATAATATGTACCCCAAACGCCTTATTCAGGGTTTGAGCAACGACATTCACCGGGGTATTGTTAAACGATAAACTTTGGCGCTGCCATATTTGAACACCAGACATATCTGTTGCCGTATCTTTTTTCAGTACATTTTTTGGATGTATAAAAGTAACCTTTTGTTTAGGGAGCAGCATCACCTCTGCATTTTCCAGCTGAACAGAAACCTTACCAGTCAACACCACTACATCTGATTGCTGGCTGCCGGGCAAAGCCCTTATTCTAAAACTAGTTCCCCATACTTTGGTTGTCATACGGTCACTATGAATAATAAAAGGGTGCTGGTGATCTTTAGTTACCTCAAAAAAAGCCTCACCCTGCATTTCAACTGTCCGGAACTTGGCTCCTGTAAAACTTCTCGGAAAGGAAAGATAACCTCCAGGCTTTATCCAGACCTGACTGTGGTCTGGTAAAACTTTTTTAATGATCGTATGCCCATTGTTGACCACGCGCACCATCTGACTTTGTTCCACAGATAGCGCAGGCCCCGGAGCTGTATGAATAAAGAATTTTAAGGAGATCAGTAGTAAGGCCGCCACACCGCTTAACCAATAGATCCACTGGCGGTTTTTTACTTTCGTTTCGGGTTCCAGTGTGTCGAGCCTTTGTTGAACATGGGCAAACATCCGTTCTTTAAGATTAGCATCTATCTTTTGTCTTTCACCTTCGTTCAGGTCCTTCTGTCCTAAATATTCATACCAATCCTGTACCTCGGTCATCTCTTCCGGCGTGCATTCATCTCTTAAATATTTCTGAATGAGTTCAGGTGAAATATTCTTTTTCATTAAAGGGTTTATAAATGGTTATACTTCTGCTTATATACCTAAGTAAGCTAAGTCAGGCACAACCCGTACTCCCCCTTCTATTTTTTTAAAAAATAATAAAAATGCCTTTTACCTGAGGAGCAGCAACACTATAAGGAACAAAGCATCGTTAAGACTAACCCTCAAACGTTTAATTGCCTTAGTGAGGTGCTTCTCTACCGTTTTCTCCGATATATCCATTTCATCGGCAATCTCTTTATTATTTTTTTGCGCATTCCGGCTTAAATTGAACACCATCCGGCATTTTTCAGGAAGACGATTGACCTCCCGCTCGATACTCTCATGCAGATTATGCAAAAAAACCGTCTCTTCGGTGCTGTTGTCAAAAGATGCCACATTCGCAGAAAGATGGTCCATATAGTTACGCCGCACATTTTCCTTATCAATAAAATTAAGTACCTGATAACGGATAGCAGTAAAGGCATAGGTTGAAAAGTTTTTTTTCAGGACCAGCTTTTTTCTGTTGAACCATAAATGGGTAAAAAAGTCCTGAACCATTTCTTCAGCATGTTCGTTACTATGAATCCTTTTCTGCGCTGCGAGGTAAAGTTTAGACCAATACCGATCATAAAGCTCTTCAAAAGCCTCCATACTATCGCCATTTACAGCAACAACAAGGTCTTCGTCTGAGGTATCTTTATAATTCATGAAGCTTCAAATCAGCTAAATACAGGTGATCAACTGGCATCGTTAAAGCCTTCTATGCAGTTGGCAGATCACATAATTTGGTTAAACTAAAGTAGATATTTTGACTGTAAATCAAAATGCAAATTATTTATTATTACAAACAACCTAGAATACGAACATTTTGGAGTTCTGTTAAATTGATGATCCAGACTTCTATTTATAATGATTTTAAATAAATTATTTGAAATTGATCTAATTAAGCATTTACTTTGCCCAATAATCACGCTTTTAAATCATAAGCAGCGTACCCTTTATTTTTAACGTTATATGACTTTTAAAAAAGTTGCACATAAGATCCACCTCTGGCTTGGCTTTACCGCCGGGCTGGTATTGGTGATCAATTTGCTGCCCGCTTCAATATTTGCTTTTAATAAAGAACTTCAAGAATGGTGGTACCATAGTCAAGTATATGCAGATGAGGTTAAGGCCACCAGACTACCGGTTTCTAAGCTAAGGGAAAATGCACAGACGGCACTAGGTACTTCCGGACACATCAGTGGCCTCCAGATTATAAATGATGCAAATAAAACCTATGTTTTCGGTGCTTTTAAAGCAAATAAAACCCCGGGCTTAACTTTCTTTTCTGAGTATGAAGTTTATAAACAGGTCTATGTAAACCCCTATACTGGTAAAGTACAGGGCATACTTGATATGAAATACAACTGGATCTACCTGTGCAGGGTGATGCATCAGCAAATGCTCCTCCGCTATGATATAGGGCACTTGTTTATAGGCATTGCCTCTTTAATCTTATTCCTCTCCCTGTTCACCGGCCTTATACTTTGGTTCCCTAAAAACAAAGCTGCCCTAAAACAGCGTTTCTCCATAAAATGGAATGCGCGATGGCGCCGGACCAATTACGATGTTCATAATGTGGGCGGTTTTTATACATTTCTTCTGATTTTTTTACTAGCAACTTCAGGATTGCTCTGGAGTTTCGGCTGGTGGGCTACTGGCTTCTACAGGCTGCTTGGAGCAGATTCCAACAGCATGTCCGGTCAGTACCAAAACCTTCCAGCTGTTGCCAAACAATGGGACAACCCCTTAGACCATGCCTTTGAAGAAGCCTTACAAAAAAGAAAGACCTGGACAGAAATGTATGTCGGCTTTCCAGATCAGGAAGTTGCAGAAAAAGAACGCACCATTGCATTCTATCTTAGTTTTAATAACGGCAGCGGTTGGGACCAGGGAGATGAATATCAATATAAGGCAAGTACAGGTACCCTGAGCAAGCAAATTTTACAGGAAAACAAAACTGTAGCTGTGAAATGGCAAGGTTCTAATTATGGTATTCATACCGGCAGCATTTATGGTCTGCCCAGCAAAATACTAATGTGTTTAGGTACCTTATTCTGTGCCTCACTTCCTGTTACAGGTTTTTTGATCTGGTGGGGAAGACAGAAGAAAAAACGAAAGAAATGAGACAAAAGGTAGAAAAACTGAACCGTACAGCCTATCTGTATCTAAGTTTTATTATGTCTTTTTGTTGTCAATGAACACAACAAAACCAAATTCCTCCCTTTTAGAAAGCAAGCAACATTTCAAAATCCTAGATGGCCTTAGAGGTATAGCAGCAGTGGCTGTGGTGATCTTTCATTTTATGGAAATTGCCGTTCCTGATTATAACAACAGTTTTATCGCACATGCCTATCTCGCTGTTGATTTCTTTTTCTGTTTGTCAGGTTTTGTGATTGCGTATGCCTATGACCGCAGACTGAAACAGATAGGCGTATCTGCATTTCTTAAAATGAGACTGATCCGGCTACATCCCCTGGTCATTATCGGTTCGGTCGTTGGATTCCTCGCTTTCGTTTTTGACCCCTTCAGCCATCTTTATCAGGCTTACACTGGTCAGACTTTCCTGATGTTCCTGAGTTCTTGTCTGATGATTCCCTATCCGCTGGTACATGAGCGTTACTTCAATCTTTTCCATCTCAATCCTCCAACCTGGTCCTTATTCTGGGAATACATTGCCAATATTATTTATGCATTTGTGCTGATCAGGTTACGAAATAAGGCAATTTGGATCTTAACGATTATCGGTGCAATAGCGCTCTGTTATGAGGCACACCGATCTGGATTCCTTGCTGTTGGCTTTGGCGGCGACAATATTACTGGCGGAGGCATCAGAGTTTTCTATTCTTTTATAGCGGGAATATTGGTATATCGCTCCAACTGGATCATTAAGTCCAGACTTGGGTTCATGACCACCGGAATTTTACTGGTGATTGTTTTTTTAGTTCCCTTTTCAGAAAAGTTAAACTGGATTTTAGACCCGCTCATCGTGATCTTCTATTTTCCATTTCTCATTGCATTGGGCGCCGGCGCAAAGTTAACTTCAACATTTTCCAGGCTCTGTCATTTCTCCGGAGAGATCTCCTATCCACTTTATATGATCCACTATCCTTTCGTATGGCTGTTTATGAGTTATGTTGAAAGGATGAAACCAGCCATAGGGCAAATGGCAACCATCATGATCATTGCTGTATGCCTACTCATCGGCCTTGCTTATTTGATCATGATCTTAATGGATATTCCTGTTCGTCAATTTCTGAAAGGAAAAATGGGTAGACCAGCGGCATCTATTAAAGTTTAGCGATCCCCGGAAAACAAAAAAGAGACAACTGAAATGTTGTCTCTTTTGGTTTACTGAAAGCCGAATTTATCTCCGATCCAAAGCCCTTAAATACAATTCATTAAACAGCATTTTAAATGTACTGTGAGACTGTGCTCTAAAGGTAATTTCCGGGCCAAAAGCATATAATTTCCCTTTACCTACAGGAGCAACAAAAGCAGCAACCCCTTCTTTAAGGTACGACTGGCCCCAGGCCCAACCGCTTCTCAAAGCATCTTTCTGGTCAAACCAGGCCAGGGGTTGAATGTTTTTCGCCTCTGCATCAAGCTTAAAGACCTCGCTGTTGTTAAACACTACGTCCGCTTCTTTAGGCATTCCCCAATTGGAGGGTTGAATCCCATCCAGGTTTACCCTTAGAATACTTCCGGGAATATAGAACTTATCTGGCGGAAGCACAGATTCTTTGCCATTAGACTTGGTTTCAGTTAAGGCATTTTTTACCGGAAGTCCAAGATGATAGGCCAGATTGGTACTGCTGCCCACAGTTACAATATCCCCTCCTTTTTCCATAAAAGCCTTTAACTGAGGAACAGACTTTTCTGCAGTAACCGTACCTGTCCAGGATCTAAAGGCCTCTGGAACCCGAGCTGTATCTGCATCCTTTTTATTCACCGCAACAGTTTTACCTTTGGCGGGAATACCTCCATTAATAAACAGGATCACATCATATTTGGTGTTCAGGTTGCCCTTATCGATATCTTGCGGATAAATAATCTGAAAAGAGAAATGAAACTGCTCCAGCAACCACCTTACCCATCCGGATGGCGCAGAACCACCATATTGGTCAAACAAAGCAATTCTTCCAGCTTTGATTTCAATAGTTCCCGAAGGCTTTGAACTTACAGGAATGGCCTGTGTGCCAAAATCAATACCCGATTTCTTTAAAATAGCGAATCCCTTTACCGGAACGAAGAAAGATCCGGCTGGAAGGCTGTCCAGCGCCTCGCTCAGCCGATACACTTTTATCCCTGCTTTCAGCAAGTCATTAACAACAATAAAGGAATTATTTACTGCAGTATTCAACAAATAACCACACGAAGAATGCGGCACCTTCCCAACGGGTGGATTTTGGAGCTGACCATAAGGAACTTTCTCAAAAGGTCCGTCAAAGGCATCCAGTACACGGTCAAATTTGACGCCCATCTGAAAAGCTAGTGTCCAGCCGGCAGCGTCATATGGCCTTACTGGAGGTCCTCCCGGATATTGAAAATCATTGGGGTGATCCTGCGGCTCGAACATATCCAGTACATGCGGGCGAAAAGCCTGGTTGGTTTTGACCACATAAGAACCTGCCGGATACTTTTTACCCTCTACATGAAAAGGCGCAGAAGCCCGCTGAACCTGCACACCCGACTTGATCAGCGCATTAATAAATTTAACAGCCGTTGGAAAATCCACCTGATCTGCCGGAATAATATATCCCCTTGCATCTCTGAGTGAAGGATTTTTAAAGACGGCATCATAATATTTTACAGGTATTCGTGCAGTTTTTTTTCCACTGCTGTCCAATAGCCCCGCCTTTTTATCCTTTTCATAAGCCTCTTTAACAGATGCAACGTACTTTGGTAACAAAGTCCAGTTGTCCTGGTTTCCTTTACGTATAGCATTTCTGCCCATCACATAGATATTGTACAGCAATTCATCCTTTTGACGGCTTGCGTAATCCAGAATACTATAGTTGAGCGATACAGAATAGTCAATAGACTGCTGGAATTTCCATGGCTGCGGTGTTACCGGAAAAGGTGTGGCATTATTTGGAATAAGCCTCTCCGGCACCAGTGGAATTTCCGACGGTGTAGGGCTTCCTGTAATTTCTGTTAGTATGCCGATCATATTATGGAAATAAGGCGTTGTTCTCAATCCCCCATTCCACCAGGTAGAATAAACAGAACCACTTAGCCTTGTATACCCAGGTTTGCCCTCTGTATTGAGCCGGTTGATCATCGCAGAAGCCACACCATCGATACCGGAAATTAATGCAGGATCATAAACAAAATTGAAAGGATCACGATACGGGGGGCCTGCCACCACAGCGCCGGCCGGAGCCGCCTGATGGTGATTATAAATAATCTGCGGCATCCATTCCAGATACTGTTGCCTGGAAATATTTGTCGTTTCTTTCATGTTCATCATGTAGAAATCCCGGTTATTATCGTGCCCAATATACTTTTGATACAGGCGAGGCACATTCATATTACGTTTGGCCGGATCTTTTTCCTGCATATACCAGTTGGCGACCAGTTCTTGTCCGTCTGGATTTACCTGGGAGACCAAGATCACCACATCGTCAAGAATACGCAGGGTTTCCGGATCATTCTGGCTAAGCAATCGATAATAAATCTCTATCAGCTGCTGGGTTGCAACCATCTCTGTAGAATGCAGGCCTCCATCAATCCAAACTATCGCTTTTCCCTCCCGGGCAAGCTTCGATGCCTCAATATCGGTCAGGTTCTCTGCCCTGGCCAGCTTCTGTGAAATCTCCTTGTAGCGGTCTATTTTTTTCAAGTTTGCCGGAGAAGAAATTACCATTAGATACTGTTTCCGGTTTTCCTCGGTCGTACCAATCTCCTTCAGCAATACCCGGTCAGAAACACTGGCCAGTTTTTTAAAATAGGCTTCTGTCTGGGTGTAGTTGGCCAGCTGATAGTCCTGGCCAATATTAAAACCAAAATGTTCTTTGGGCGTCGGAATATGGATCTGCCCAAAAACAGGAACTATGTTGGTTGCTGCTGTCAAAAACAGTGCAGCAATTAAGGGTTTTAAATTCATCAATCGGTTATTTTGTTGGTTCATTCAAAATTTCATCTTTCAATCATCAGTAATTTCATCATCTGTTCTGCAGCAACCCTGCCTTTCATTTTTAATACAGGCCTGGAGCTGTCATCTCCCACTTCATAGGTCAAAGCTTCAGCTTTCAATACGCGTCCCATCCAACTCTTGGAAACATTCCCGCCATTCGGTGATGGTTTCACATTTGGCTTAAAATCTGCGATAGACTGAGTCATCGCCTGAAGCCATTTCCTGGTGAACTGCGGGATATTCGTAGGTTGCAAGGGCTGGTCTTCATTGATATAAAAAACATCGTAAAAGGTAGAATGGAAATCAATTCCAAAATAAGCTTTCGCTTTCTGGTATTTCAGTTTTTCAAGTAAAAATTCCTTTACAGCACGGGTTTCCGGTTGAACAAAATTCTCCCAGTCCCTGTTCAGGTCTACACCCGCGGCACTATGCCTCCAGTTTCCTTGGTCTACACCATCCGGATTGATTAGCGGTACCACAACCAGTTCATATTCCTTCCTGAACTTCAGGGCCAGTTCTGTATCACCAGTCAGGGTTTCAACAAAAGCCTGCATGGCCATAAAACCAGTAACCTCCGGAGGATGCTGGCCACTCAAAACCACAACTAACTTTTTACCTTTACTGTCTGTGGTATTTAAAGCAACAATAGGTTTGCCCAGCAGGCTGTAGCCAATGGTCTGCCGATGAACAAAAGAAAGGGAAGCCAGGCTGTCGCACCAATGCCAGGCCTCCACAGCACTACGCAACTCCTGCGCAGCAATGCACACGGTATCTTTCAAATGCCCAAGTTTAAATGTAGCTGTTCGCTGATCAGCGGAGACCTTTAAACCCTTTAATTCCTTCCAGCCCATACCTTCCTTTATCTTCGGATCATAACGGTGCCTGGCCCCGCCATAATTAAGCCGCACATAAATATTCCGGTTTAAACCAGACCAAACCTTAAAGGCATACCAGGGGCTTGGATTAACGGGCGTATTTTCAGGCAGAATATCTGCCTGAAAAGTACTGTCATTAAGCTGTATCACCTTATTCAGCCTGGCAGCAGCAAATCGATTGTCAAAAACCACCTTACCTTCATTGAAAACATATTTCTTTTTCTCCTGGAAAACAATGCCCGCCTTTGCGGAATCAATTTTCGGTGCCTGGCCCCTCTGGATACCAGAAGGAGTTTTACAAGCCAGCACACCAGAGAGCAGCAATACCACCGATAGAATACCATATATAGATTTCCTGTTCATCAGCTTAGGGATTTTGGTCAGCAGGGCCCAGTTTCTTATTGACATCAATTTCATCTTGTGGAATTTTAAATTCCCAATCGTTACTTTTCGATGGGCGATCTTTAAATAAGGTATATGCAATATCAAGATAAGTCACCGCGCTGTTTACCCTTGGGTTATCCATCCCATTTCTGTTGAGGTCACTGTCTGTTCGCTTCAGGTCAAAGAACCGGAAACCTTCGCCCCACAATTCAATACGTCTTTGAACCAGGATTTCCTCTACCAAGTCCTGTCCTGTTTTTACACTTCGTGTATAGGCCGGATCCCGTTTTAGGGCAAGCGTATACAAAGCCGACTGTGCCTCTCCGTCCTGGCCACTTCTGGCGAGTGCTTCGGCTTCAATCAGATACATCTCCGCAGCACGCATAAAAGGTATATCTCCTGCTCTGCTCGCTACATCTGCTACCTTAAATTTCCGGTGCATGTATTTTATAATTTTAGTACCAGAAGCCGTAACTCCTGTTGCTGCGTCAATAGCCCCCGGAAAATTCACTTTTTCGGCAGCGGTACCATCCCACCACAATTTCTTACGGATATCAGTTGCGGTAATTTTTGCATACAGTACAGAGTTGATCATTTTTGGTTCCAATCTGTTCCAGGCCGAATTGAAATTGCCAGACATATAAGAATAAAAAGATCCATAAGTAGGAATCTGATCTGACAACTGATTTGCACCCCACATCCATTCGTTATTCTTTATAGAGGTAAAACCATCCAGGTATTCCGTGTTGCTCATCAATGGTGCCTCCGATCTGGCCTCTTTTGCAAACTTAATCGCATCCTGCCACTTCCCGGTAATCAAAGCCACTCTCGCCTTTATCCCTTTAGCAACATTGACATCAATATGGGTTTTATAACTTCTTTTCGGCGCCGCATTGAGCAGGGATATCGCTTGGTCAAGATCTGCATTGATTTGTTTATAGACATTCTCTACACTTGATCTTGGCTGATCTTCACCATCATCGCTCACCATTACTGGAATACCAGGCTGCGTATTTTCTTTACCAGTCTCATACCGTTTGCCATAAATCTGAACCAGCTGTAAATGACACCAGGCCCTTAAGGCAACAGCCTCTCCTTTAATAGCCCCTTTCTCCTCTTCTGCACCCTCTACCTTGTCAATATTTGCAATGATCATGTTGGCATTGCTGATCACCCGGTAATACAACCGGTAAGGATAAGCAGCCAGGCCACTGGAAGCTGTCCGGTGGTCTACCCACCGCAGGGCTGGCTTAAAATAACTGTATGTATTGCCAGACCAAACCATGTCTTCACCAATGGCATCCATATTGATCATCATAGCTCCGTGGCCATCCTGAGATTGATTGCTAATTTGAAGATACAGTAACCTGTATGTCCCGTTCAAGGCAAGTTTAGCATTGGACAGGTTTTCAAAAATAGTGGTCTGGGCCACTTTATCTGTTGGAGTAGTTTCTAAAAAATCTTTCTTGCAAGCCGCAAAAAGAGTAAGAAAACATAAAGTCAGTTTTATATAGGATTTCATAGAATTTAAAGGGTTACGTTAATGCCTAAAGAAATGATTCGCGTTGGAGCGTAGGTATAAGAGCTATTTCCATTGTAAGCCTGGGAAGCATCAAAACCCTTTCTCTTAGAATTCATAAACAGGTTTTCTCCACTGGCAAATACTTTGACGTTATGAATACCCAGTTTCTTGGAAAAGTCATCGGGCAAGGCATAGCTTAAATTTGCAGACCTCAGGTAAAGATAAGAGGCATCAATCAGCCAGCGGTCGCTATCGTACATGGTATCACCAATATTTCTTCGGGGCACATTGGTCACATCTCCAGGATTCTGCCAGCGGTTCAATGCATCTACATGTAATGCTCTTCCATAAGTACCATTCAGCATCAACGATTCATAATCATTGTCAAATGCCTTTCCGCCTACCTGGTAGATAAACCTGATGTCTAGTGAAAAATTCTTGTAGGTAAAAGTATTACTGATACTGCCAAAAAAGTTGGGGATAGCACTGCCTGCATAATGAAATAAGGCATTGCTGCCATTGGTGGTTACCGCAGTCCCATCGGCTGTTTTAAAGCTATCGGCAGCAGCCGGATCGGCTGCAACAAACAATTCTGACCCAGTAGAAGGATCAACACCATACCATTGGCGCAACCAGTAATCGTAGCGGGAATGCCCTACCATGTATTTTTTTGTGCCGTCAATGTATTCTTCAAAAGGCAATTTTGCGATCTTATTGGTCAGTTTGGTCCAGTTAAGGCCCAGGTTCCATTTAAAATTTCTGTTTCTTACCGGAACCAGATCCAGTTGAACTTCTGCTCCGCGATTGTATAAACTTCCAAAATTTTCATTCTTGGAAGTTAAACCGGAAGAAATAGCCAGTGGCACCAGGAATAAAAGATTATCTGTATAACGGTTAAAGTATTCGACATGACCAGATATCCTGTTCTTTAAAACGCCAAATTCAAGCGCTATGTCCATATTGTTATTTGACTCCCACTGGATCTTGTCATTTCCTAAAGTCAGTGATTGTTTTACACCCGCTTCAGATCCGTTCTTGTAACCGGTATCGTAAAAAGTCTGGTAGAGGTAATAGCTGCCCAGATCATCCGAACCAACCTGCCCGTATGAAGCCCTTAACTTCAAATTATCCACCCAGTCTGCTTTAAAAAACTGTTCTTTATTGATTTGCCAGCCAGCCCCTACTGACCAGAATTTTCCCCAACGGTTGCTGGCAGCAAAGCGGGAGGAGGCATCGGTACGGTAAGATGCAGACGCAAAATAACGACCATCAAAATCATATTGTATACGTCCAAAATAAGATTCTATCCGGTAATTGTCTTCATAAGAAGTCAGGGATAAAATGTTCGCAAAGTTTTTTAGTTCTGTAGAACCAGATACGATCTGACCGCCCGCACTTGCAAAATTATAGTTATAGCGGTATTGATAGGCTTCATGCCCGGCAAGAACATCCAGGTTATGACGGCCAAATGTCCGGTTGTAATTCAATAACTGATTGAGGTTAATGCTCCTGGAACCTGTATTGGTACGGTTACTACGCCCATTGTAGGTTACCCCATCTCCTATCGTTGGATTGTCAAAAACATTCAACTTTACATTGTTCAGATCCAGACTCAGATTGGTGGTAAATTTGAAATTCTTTAAAAAAGAAAGTTCAATATAAGTCCGTCCGCTAATGTAATTTTTCTCGTTAAAATTATCATTGTATTCAGTCTCCGCCAGCACATTCCTCCCGGGTGCGATCGGACGCGTATACCCTTCATCGTAAACTTTGTTTCCCAGTGCATCTAATTGATAAGCACCAGCGGCATCATGTTTATACACTGGATAAATAGGCGCAAAAATCAGATCCGTATAGAATGGATTTTCCCATATACCACTATCTTCATTACCAATCTTTGTTTTTTGAACAGAAGCAGAGAGGTTAATCCCTGTTTTGATCCAGTCTTTAACCTGCGAGTTCAAGTTGACACGTCCGTTATAGCGGTTAAAATCCGTGAGCACAGAATAACCTTCATCTTTTAAATAACTCAGTGAGGCATAATAATCACTCTTGCTGCTTCCACCTTTATAGTTCAGGTTGTATTCACTGCGAAGTCCTGTGCGTCGTAAAGCTTTCCTCCAATCCAGGTCATCCGCATACAATAATGATGCTGCAGGATTGATCCGGCCATCCGGTAATACCACCTGCTTGTCGTCTACATTAAAAGGATTATAAACCAGCGCTGCCGCAATTCCTGCCGAAGCAGCATCGTTTGCCGCTGTTAAAGTTGATCCTTTTGAAACCAGGCTGTTCCTCATGGATTCCCACAGTAAGGGGTAATATTGAAAAGCATCTACTTTTTCATAGTCGCTCAAAGCCCTTGAATTGAGGCCCTGTGTGGTTTTAAAATCAATGGACGGCGGGCTGTTTTTTCCCTTTTTGGTGGTGATCAAAATGACCCCATTTGCTGCGCGGGAACCATAAAGTGCAGATGCAGATGCATCTTTCAATACCGATATGCTTTCAATATCATCTGGGTTCAAATTGTTTAATCCCGACTCCGGAAAGGGGGCACCGTCCACTACATACAGAGGATCCACTCCCCCGTTAATACTGCCAAATCCACGAATCCGTATAGATGGACCAGAGCCTGGCTGCCCGCTCCCTGTGGTGGTTTGAATTCCTGGGGCAGCACCAACAAGCGCAGTTGCAATATTGGACATCTGCCGGTTTTCCAGGTCTCTGGCATTAATTGTAGACACGGCATTGGTCAGTGCATTTTTACGGATACTGCCGTATGCCTGTACCACCACTTCTTCCAGCTGTTTATTTTCCACAGCCAACTGCACATTCAGTGTATTCCCGGCACCCACCGTAACCTCGAGATTGGCATAACCGATATAACTGAAAATCAATGTCTGGAATGTTCCCGGCAGGTTAATGCTATATTTACCGTCTCTGTCTGTAGTCACCCCTCCGGTTTTACCCTTTACCCTTACTGATACACCCGGCAAGGGCAATCCATCATCTTTTCCGGTAACCAGACCTGAAATCATCCTGTCAGCCCGGGGCAAATCCGATTTTGCGCTCACTACGATCGTATGGTCTTCAATGCTATAGACTAAGGGTTGTGTACTGAAAATTTTCTCCAAAAGTTCTTCCAGCGCCAGATTTTTCACATTGATCGTTACCGGATTGGCTTTTTCCAGCACTTCACTATTGTAGATAAAATAATAGCTTGTTTGTTTTCTTACTTCCCTGAAAATTTCTTTTAAGCTGGTATTAGACGTATTCAAGCTTACTCTTTGTGCCATGGTTGCAGCACTCATCTGCATGGAAAAACAAAAAATAATTAAAGCTGTAAATTTCATAACTAAAAAAGCTTTGAAAGCATAAGGTCTGCTCTTCAATGGTTGGTTTAATCCGGGTACTGGTATACCCGTTTCAGTTTGTATACAATCTTTCATAAATTTGATTGGTTTGGGTTATGGATAAGTTGATTTTTTTGTAGCCCCGACAAATGAAAAACTGCCTGCAAGCAGTTTCAATGAACCTTTCCGGCTGCAACCGGAAAGGTTTTTTCTTCCTAAATTATTTTTTTCTTCGTCATATAGAGTTGGTTTTAAAATTGGTACTTACTTCAATGGTATTGCCGGTCACTTCAAAACGTACACCGCCAGCGGCTTCAAGCAGTTTCAACAGCCTGGATACATTGCTTTTTTTTGGTATTACACCAGTAAATTTTGCCGAAGGTAATTTTCCCTGGTAGTGGATATTGACATTGTACCATCGCGCGATCTGGCGCATGACTTCAGGTACTGTAGCCTCTTCAAAAATAAAGAGTCCATTGGTCCAGTCTACTGCAGATTCTACATTCGTTGTTTTCAGGGTAATTAAACCAGAACCGGGTTCAAATGCAGCCTGCTGTCCTGGAACAAGTTTTTTCACCGCACCTCCTGTTTTTACCTGAACAGCCCCTTCCAGCAAGGTGACCTCGGCCTGCGGCTCATCTGTATAACTCATTACGTTAAAGTGTGTTCCAAGTACTTCAATGCTTGCACCCCGGGTTTTCACATGAAACGGATGTGTTTTATCCTTTGTAATTTCAAAATAGACTTCACCTGTAATTTCCACTTCACGCTCCTGTCCATTAAAGGCTGCCGGAAAGGTTATGGAAGAGGCCGCATTCAGCCAGGCAAGACTTTTATCTGGCAAGGTAAGTTTATACTGGCCGCCTTTAGGCGTAGTAATGGTATTGTAAGCAGATACGGGACTTCCTCTCTCCTCACCTGGCTCATAAATAAGCCTCCCGTCATCGGTTTTTCTAATGATGGTATTTCCTTCGCTCGCCAATATTCCCTTTCCTGCCCCGTCCAGCATAATTTCCTTTCCATTGGCCAGTTTCAGCACGGCCCTTTCTCCTCCGGGAACGATATCTTGATTCTTTACAATTTCAGCATCGTTTTTTAAAGGAACTGAAACGGGCTTTTTATGAACGGTATATGCGACATAAGAAACCAGGAGCACCACTGCAGCTGCAGTATATTTAAGCCAGGAAGGAAATAGTTTCATTTTGATAACTTCTGGCTGCTCAGAAATAATTCCTTCATACATACGGTTCCAGTCAACCGGACTGGCTTCCTGCACAGCGTCAACCATAGACTCTTCTTCCGCTTTCATATAGCCCTCAATCTGAGATTGATTCCCTTTCTCCCGGATGTAACCAAACAGTTCCCGGAGTTCCTCTTTAGAGATCGTTTTGTCTGTATAGCGCTTAAATAAATCTTTAAGCCGTTGTTCTTGTTTGTCCATAGCTGAGGGTAATTTATGCCCTATATTCAGATAGAGTGCAGATGGCTCTGGAAGGACCGTTTTTTTTTATCTTTTTTAAAAAAGAAATTCTAACAGCGCAAGAAACCAACCTATAGGCATGGTATTCAAAGACATATAATACTTAAGATATTTCAAAGTCTCCACCAGAATATTCTTTACTCTACTTTTAGAGAGACTAAGCATACTGGCGATTTCGTCATGACTCAAGCCCTGTTCACGGCTCATCCGGAATACTTCCCTTTTCTGGGCAGACAAATGGGACAGTGCAGACTGAATCAACATCTCACTATCCCGGACATCCATAATGTGTTCTGTAGAATTACATTCAGCCTGCATGAGCACCCACAATTGTTCAACAAGTTTCTCACTTTTAGCCACCTGGTTCAAATAGTGATAGGTATTATGACGGGCTATTGTATAAATATAATTTCTTGGATGTTCAACTTCTGTAAGCCTGAGACGCTTTTGCCAAAGTGTAAAGAATGTATCCTGTACAATTTCTTCGGCATCGGCTTCCGAATACACAAATCTCAATACAAAAGCATAGATTTTATTTCTATAGAGCTCAAAAACATGTTTAAAAGCAAGTTCATCACCTTCAGCTATTTTCTTCAACAGCATGCGTTCACCAGATAGGTTGTAAGACGACATTAAACAGTTTGGTTGGTTTGTTGATCTGCTAAATATAGAATTACTTTTTTAATTTAAGAACGATTTACCCGCTGTAAACATGTGGTTATTTGATTCTGTTACGAAAAAGAAAAATATTTGGTTTAGAAATGATTACATATCCCT
>NZ_QAIL01000042.1 GCF_003061025.1 Pedobacter sp. HMWF019
GAATATATATTAACGATAACACCTTGTTTATCGCAGATGTTGCTCCAGAACAAAACGACGATATCCAACAAATTGATACACAGTCTTTTGATTTTTTAACATTTTATAAAAAATTAGGCAAAGGTTCAAAGAACCAATACCTGCTGCTGAGCGATAATCCTAAAGCGGTTTTTCAAAATCTGAAAAGTAAATGCCAGCTGATTAAGGCGGCAGGTGGGCTGGTACGGAATTCTGCAGGCGATTTTTTATTTATTTTCAGGAATAAAAAATGGGATCTTCCTAAGGGAAAAGTAGAGAAAAATGAAAAAATGAAGGCGGCCGCGCTAAGGGAAGTAGAAGAAGAATGTGGAGTGAAGATACAGAGCAATAATGAAAAGCTATGTAAAACCTATCACGTCTATGAACTGGGTAGTAAAGTAGTGCTTAAGAAAACCAATTGGTACGCGATGACGGTTAAAGGCCAGCCTAAGCTCATCCCTCAAAAGGAAGAAGGAATTACTAAAGCCGGCTGGTTTGGGAAACATGAACTGGACCCGATCTTTAAGAATACCTATCTGCTGATTTTTGATGTCCTTAAAGCAGGAAAACTCATTTAATACAGGTAGGGTATTGCCGCTTCCGGTACAAATTTATGCACATCACCATGGTTACGCAGAATATCGCGTACTATGGTGGAGCTTATGGCAGAATATTCGGGTTTGCTCAGGATAAAGATGGTCTCCATTTCTGGCATCATGGTTTGGTTGATCTGGGCAATGGCTCTTTCGTATTCAAAGTCTCCTACTGAACGGATGCCCCTAACCATATATTGTGCATTAATTTCCCTGCAGAAATCTACCGTAAGGCCTTCATAAAGTTGAACTTCCACATTGCTGTAGTCTGTAAATACTGCACTTACAATTTCCTGCCGCTTTTCTGCAGAAAGATAGTTTTGTTTGGAGCTGTTTAAACCTATGCCCACAATGATTTTGTCAAATAGGGGCAGCGCTCGTTTTAGAATATCGACATGGGCGATGGTAATCGGGTCAAAGGACCCAGGAAAAAGAGCTGTTTTCATACAATGTTTGTCTTTTCAAAGAAACTGAAGGAAGAGTTGCCATACTTACGGGTTTCCTTATAACCCGCTTGCCCTTCCAGCCTAAGCAGGGAAGGATGTTCAACAATCAGGACGCCGTTGTCGGTTAATAAATTGTTCTTCATCACCAGTTGGGGAATAAGGGGTATGGTTGGTAAGTTATATGGAGGATCTGCAAAAATAATCTGGTAGGATTTTTTATGCTGTTCAAGAAATTTGAACACATCTGCTTTGACCACATCAATAGCCGGGAGATCGTATTTTTCAATCACAGATTTTACCCAGTATATACAGCCAGAATGTTTGTCTATTGCGGTAATCGAAGGGATACCTCTCGATGCAAATTCAATACTGATGTTTCCCGTGCCACAAAACAAGTCCAATACAGTACATTCTTCAAAATCGTACAAATTGTACAGAATGTTAAACAAGGCTTCTTTGGCCATATCCGTTGTCGGTCTTACCGGTAAACGCTCAGGAGCATTCATCCGGATACCTTTTAATTTGCCACCAATTATACGCATAGGTCGATCGCTAATAAACTGCTGTAATAGTAAATTGGCATGTCATCCAGGATGGTGCAGTCTACATTTTTATTCTGTGGATAGTTAAACGAAATCTTCTCAAAATACTTTTGAAGTATTTGATGTCTGTTGTCATCTTCATTAATAATTCCGCTGATGTAAACAGGGATTTCCTTGCTTAAGATGTCCAGTTGTGTTAAAATCAAGAGTAAGTAGTAGTTAAATTCTTCTGCAGTTTCAATTTCATAACTGTTTTTAAAAGCCAGTTTAGCGCCAGACACATAAATCACGGTAAAGGAACGTGCGGTGAAATCCAGAAACAAGCCATCAGAAAGACCCGAAGCAAGGGCAAGCACTGGTGTGGTGAGCTCAAACTTAACTGGATTTTCAAATGTACTGTTCAGACTTTCTTCAAAGTCAGCCTGAAAGCCAAATACAGAAGTGAAATTAAAATCTTTGTTCTCTTGTATATAGACTTGTTCAGGTCGGTTTTTGCTAAAAAAATTAAGATAGGAAGGGAGGTCCTTTTGCTGGTATAATTCCGTTGGAACGGCGATAGAACTATCTGTGGCAACGGATACTTTTACCGCTTTAAACGGATATTTAAGATAAGGGTCGTTCTTTAAATTGCTATGTAAGGTCTGCGAAATATTAGGGCATTCCTGCTGATCGAAGATGGCTTTGAGGTGCTGGCTTTCCTGATTTATAATTGCATAAGAAAAGCTGTCGTTTGTAATTTTTATCAGTAAATTACAATCCGGTGCCGTGTTGGGATCAAATTGAGGATCCAAAAGCAGAAGGCTGTTTTTAATATTCATCTTAACAAAATTAATTCTTTTTTCTATAACAACACCATTGCATATTTGTAAAATGGATAAAGTGACGATTATAGCCCAGGCTTATCCCTTTCCGCCAACAGAAGAACAACTGATTTTTTGTAGCAGGATGGCCGGGTTTTTATCAGGGCGGCTGGATGAAAAATGTTTTGTATTAAAAGGCTATGCCGGAACCGGTAAAACCACGTCTGTGGCGGCTCTGGTAAAAGCGCTTCCTCAATTTAAACTGAGGTCTGTATTACTCGCCCCAACAGGAAGGGCGGCAAAAGTAATGAGCAATTATACTGGAAAAAAGGCGCTGACCATTCATAAGAAAATTTACCGTAAACGATCCGCAGTGGCCCTGGAAATGGCTTTTCAGCCGGCGCCGAACTTGGCTGAAAACACGTTGTTCATCGTAGATGAAGCCTCAATGATCGCTGATGAATGGAACAGTCAAAATGCTTCTTCCTTTTTAAAGGACTTAATGGAGTTTGTCTATAACCAAAAGAATTGTGCAGTTGTATTTGTAGGGGATACCGCCCAGCTTCCGCCGGTAGGCAGCCTGGACAGCCCGGCATTAAACCCTGTTCATCTGGCCGAAAGCTTTTTACTTGATGTGATTCACGTAGAACTCAAAGAAGTGGTCCGGCAGGAGAAAAAATCAGGCATATTGGCTAATGCCACGATGCTCAGGAAGCTGATCAACGATTATACGACAAAGGAAGAGCTTGGTGAATTTCGGGAAATAGAACTTCCAAAATTTATCACCAAGTCTTATAAAGATATTTTCAGGATGACCGGGGTCAAACTGGTCGAAGGATTGGAGTATGCCTACAGTAAGTTCGGTATAGAAAACTGTTTGGTGGTGTGCAGGTCCAACAAATCGGCCAACGTGTATAACCAACAGATTAGGGCAAGGCTGCTGTACCGTGAAGAAGAACTGACCGGTGGAGATCAGATTATGGTGGTCCGCAACAATTATTTCTGGCTCGGTGAAAATGAATCGGCATCCTTCATTGCCAATGGTGATATGGCCAGGATCACCCGGGTCAGAAATGAAGAAGAACGCTATGGGCTTCGTTTCAGCGAGGTGCAAATGGAGTTTCCTGATTATCCGGAACTCGGTTCCATTACCTGTAAAGTACTCCTGGATACCTTAACCGGAGAAACGCCAAATCTTTCGTATGAAGACAGTAAGAAGCTCTATGAAGGGGTGAGTTTAGATTATGAACACCTAAAAACAAAGAAAGAAAGGTTTGCAGCGATTAAAGAAGATCCATACTATAATGCGTTGCAGATTAAATTTGCTTACGCGGTGACCTGTCACAAGGCCCAGGGTGGGCAATGGGATGCCGTATTTGTTGATCAGGGCTACCTGACCGACGATATGGTAGATATGGATTTTCTGCGCTGGCTGTATACCGCAGTAACCAGGGCGAAAAGAGAATTATTTTTAGTAAATTTTGCCCAGAACTTATTTACAACTCCGGCGGAAGACTAAAAACCGGCTTTAAAGATGTGCTTATGATATTTGGTTTTTCCTTTAAACAAAAAATGAAGATTGCGGCATTTTTGTTCTTCATTATGTGCTCCACCATGTTGATACGGATGCTCGAAGATAAGAGCATCAAAAATATGAGCAATGCTTTTGTCTCCATGTATCACGACCGTTTGATACCGGCAACAGATCTGTTTTTCCTGGCGGAGAATGTCTATGCAAAGAGATATTTACTGGAGGAGGCTTTAAACCCGGAACGGACAGTTGAGATCAGCTTCATCGAATTGAAAAAGAAACTAGGCAGCTATAATAAAAATATAGACTCACTGGTACGTAAATATGAAGGTACTTTTCTAATTAAAAAAGAAAAGAGCCAATTGGCTGACCTTAAAACAAAGCTCCGTGATGGAATCATTATAGAAAACAATATCATCACGATGGCAGAAATACATACGTTGGCAGAAGGGCGCCATCTATTTGAAGCCTCGGGGAAAACGGCCTATAACAATATTTCAGAAAAATTATCGGAGCTTAGTAGAATACAGACAGATGCAGGGGAGGAGTTGATCCGGGAATCAGAATCTATAGTTTCGGGGAGTAAACTGTATTCTACCGCACAAGTATGCCTGGCTATTTTTATTGGTATTATGATCGTAAACCTTGTGCTCACCTCAAAAGTGGCGAACATTACAAACGATAGATTTAAATTGAATTAAGTTAGCAAAGGGATACGGACGACGAAACTGCTGCCTTTATTTTCTGCGCTGTTGACCAGGATGTCGCCCTGATGCTGTTCAATGATTTGCTTGCAAATGTGGAGTCCAAGGCCGATAGACTTTTCTCCCCGGAGACCCGAGCGCCCTGCTTTGGAAAATTGGTCAAATAATTTATCCAGCAGTTCCGGGGGGATCCCTATACCAAAATCTTTCACGGTGATCAGCGCTTTTGCATCTTCTGTTTCCAGTGAAACATGGACTGGCGCATGGTAAGGGGAAAACTTTAAAGCATTTCCGATCAGGTTATCTATAACCCTCAGAAATTTTGAAGGATTGATCATCGTATAAACCGGATCTTTTCCAGTCTGGAAATTGATCTTTCGCTCGCTACTGAGGTTCATTTGCCAGGTTTTTACAATTTGGTCAAGGAAGGAAGAGAGATTGATTTCTTCTCTGGGGAGCAAGGTGTTTTTATTGCTTTCCTGAATAACTTCCAGCAAGTCATTGATAATGGTTTTTGCCTGTTTAGCAGAGTCAAGGACCATTTCAACTTCTTCCTTTACACTTTTCTGAACTTCGTCTTCCATCAGCATCATTGTGCTCAGTGCCTCAATATTATTTAGTGGATTACGCAGGTCGTGAGCCACAAAACCAAGTATTTCTCCCTTCTGCCGGTTAAGTTGTTCTACCTCATGATTCTTTTCTTCCAATTGTTTAACCTGCAGGAAATGCTGGGATTTAAAGTAATAACTGTAACGGGAAAAAGCGAACAGTACAAAGGCCAGTACCATGGAAACAATGGCGTTAAATATCTTTTCCTGGATATTAAATGGTGAAATACTGATGCTTAGAATAAAAAGAACAATGATATAGATTGATAAACCTATAACTTCCGAAAGCTCCAGCAGAAAGAAGATGCTCACCGTTACAATTCCGACCAGCAGCATCATTAAGGTGTTTTTGGTGTTGTGCAGAGAAACGATGTAACTGGTAGAGAAGGTGACGGAAATAATGAAAAAAACGAAAAGTAAGGTCGTTGTTTTTTTAAATATCTTGTTTTTTCGCCTGGTTTTGAGCGCCTGGGTACTGGCCATTATAAAAAGTGCTGAACCAATAATCTGAATATAATTGACCAGGTTGTATTCCTGATAACTAGGTATTATATTGAGATTTTCATAAAAAAGAATATTAGCCAACCTGACTAGTGAGGCAATGATCAGGATCAGCCAACTCAGGTTTCTGACTTGCTTTACATTTGTATAGTTATACGACACCCTGAACTCATCAGCGTATTTTTTGGGTGTTTTATAGCTAAATAAATTAAACAAAGCAAGGGTTTAGAATACGCAAAAGTATATCATGGCTCTGTGAAAGAGCCTGATATGCAAAAAAGGAAATAAGGAACTATCTTACGCGGTTTCTTACAGCGGTCAGATAAATTGCGGTAACAGCAACAACTAAGCAATAAGGAACTAAAGACATATAAACTTGGCAATCGCTCATTATAGTACTGCAGATAATATTCATGGTTGTAAATTTTTTGGTGAAGGTAGGTAAAAATGAATAAACTTAAAAAATACTGTCGAGTTTTTTCCATGAAAAAGGGGCCGAACTTCCCGGAACGCCCCCTTTTATTGTGAGTATCGACATCCATCGAATAAGAATAATACCACAAACCTAGTTGTTAATATGACGCTAAAAAATGACCATTATCACTGTTGAGCACTCGTTTTGTAATAATTTAACATATTTTAACATTCAGAAGGAGCTTTTATCTTGCGAAAAAATGGAGGTTTATATAATTTTCGCATCGAAAAAAAATAAGTCCAAATGGAAGAAATAAATATCACAACCGAAAGTTCATCATATGGAACTGATATCCGGGCGTTGAATGAAATGATACAACAGGAGAGTGCGTTTATAGACCTCCTTTTTATGGAAATGGATAAGGTAATTGTTGGCCAGCGCTATATGGTTGAACGTTTGCTGATCGGTTTGCTGGCTGATGGGCATATCCTGCTGGAAGGCGTTCCCGGTCTGGCGAAAACCCTGGCCATCAATACGCTGTCTAAAACTATTGATGCGGGTTTTAGCCGCATTCAGTTTACACCAGATCTGCTTCCTGCCGATTTACTAGGAACCATGATCTATAACCAGAAAAAAGAAGAGTTTGTGGTTAGAAAAGGACCATTGTTTTCTAATTTTATCCTGGCAGATGAGATCAACCGGGCTCCGGCCAAAGTGCAAAGTGCGCTGCTGGAGGCTATGCAGGAAAGGCAGGTCACTATTGGCGATACGACTTTTGATCTTCCTAAACCTTTTCTGGTACTGGCTACCCAAAATCCGATAGAACAAGAAGGAACTTATCCGCTTCCTGAGGCACAGGTAGACCGTTTTATGCTTAAGGTGGTGCTGGGGTATCCAAAAAGGGAAGAAGAAAAGAAAATTATGAGGGCCAATATTTCGGCTCAGGGAATGGCCAAACCGAACACAGTTTTACATCCTGACGATATTCTGAAAGCCAGGAAAGTAGTGAGACAGGTATATATGGACGAAAAAATTGAGCAATACATCATTGACATTGTTTTTGCAACCCGTTATCCTGATGAATATAAATTGCCAGATTATAAAAACCTGATTAGTTTTGGCGCTTCTCCAAGGGCAAGTATCAATATTGCACTGGCATCAAAAGCTTATGCTTTCATTAAACGCAGGGGTTATGTGATCCCTGAAGATGTTCGGGCAGTTTGTCACGACGTATTGAGGCACCGTATTGGTTTAACCTATGAGGCCGAAGCAGAAAATGTAACTACAGAAGATATCATTACCGGTATATTAAATGCCGTAGAAGTACCATAATTTATGGATACCAAAGAGCTCTTAAAGAAAGTAAGAAAAATAGAGATCAAAACCCGGGGGTTAAGCAATCAGATCTTTTCAGGAGAATACCAAACGGCCTTCAAAGGCCGTGGTATGGCTTTTAGTGAAGTTAGAGAGTACCAGGTAGGCGATGAGATCAGGACCATAGACTGGAACGTGACCGCCCGTTTCAACCATCCCTACGTGAAGGTGTTTGATGAGGAGCGCGAAATGACCGTAATGCTCCTGGTGGACGTTAGTGGTTCCAAGAATTTTGGGACCCAAACCCAGCAGAAACAGGAACTGGCAACGGAATTGTGTGCCGTTCTGGCCTTTTCAGCTATTCAGAATAACGATAAAGTTGGCGTGCTTTTTTTTAGCGATCAGGTAGAGAAATTCATTCCGCCCAAGAAGGGCCGGAGCCATATCCTGATGATCATTCGGGAACTGATCGATTTTAAGCCTGCGCATAAAGGTACCAGTATAGCCGAGGCTTTAAGATATTTTACCAGCGCCATTAAAAAAAGATCAACTGCTTTTCTGATCTCTGATTTTATGAGTGAGAAATTTGAAAATGAACTCAAGATTGCCAATCGTAAACACGATCTTGTGGCTTTGAAACTTTATGATATTCATGAAGAAGAATTCCCTGATCTTGGCCTTATTCCGGTTGCAGATGAGGAAAGCGGACAGATAGAATGGATCAATACTGGTGATAAAAAAGTTCGTCAGGCTTACAAAGCTGCTGCCCTGGAAAGGAATGGCAGATTGCAGGATTTATTCAGAAGATCGGGTGTAGATTATACCTCTATTGGTACACACCAATCTTATATACAACCTTTAATGACCCTATTTAAAAAACGGGAGGCCAGAAGATAAAAGATGATGAAGCCGTATTTTAATTTGAGTTGCAGCGTATTGCTGTTCTTTGTATTCCTGGGTTACAGCAGCCATGCACAAAATATCCAGGTCAATGCAAAACTGGACAAATCTTCCATCTCTATGGGAGACCAGACCACACTTTCTCTAAGGGCAGCATTGCCTGTTAAAGAGAAGATCAGTTTTCCGGCCCTGGCCGACACCATTTCTTCCAAGATCCAGATTGTAAAGGCAGGTAAAACCGACACCGTTTCTGATCCTAAAAATCCAGGTATACAGACCATCACTCAGCGATACATCATTACCTCTTTTGATGCAGGAATACAGGTAATCCCCGCCTTTAGTTTTCAATCAGGAACACAACATTTTGCTACAGCATCTATTCCGCTGGAGGTAGCTGCTGTCAAAGTAGATACTACAAAAGCTATTTATGACATCAAGCAGCCGCTGGCCGTTTCCTATTCCTGGATGGACTGGCTTAAAGACCACTGGTTGTGGGTTGCAGGCCCGTTACTGTTGATCTTAGTGCTGGCAGGTGTAATTTACTATTTGAGAAAAAGGCCTAAGAAAGGGCCTCCGACAGTTGTTGTACCTATTGTGTCTCCAGATCAGCTGGCTCTGAATAAACTGCAGTCCATCAGAGATCAGAAACTCTGGGAGCACGGGCATATCAAACGTTACTATAGTGAACTGAGTGATGTGATCCGGGAATACCTGGAAAGCCGATACCAGATCAAGGCACTGGAGCATACTTCTGAAGAGATCTTTCTGGAGCTCCGGCACAAAGATATGCCCCAGCAGCAACGGGCTAATTTAAGGCAGATGCTGAACCTGGCAGATTTGGTGAAATTTGCCAAAGAACGGCCGCTCAATACAGAAAATGAACTCAGTATGGAACATGCCATTGGTTTTGTAAAACAAACCAAAGAAAATCCGATCAAACCTGAAAATAAAGCATATAGAAGTCATGATGAATAGTTTTAAGGGAATAGAATTTGCCCAGCCAGGTTTTTTCTGGTTATTACTGGTCCTGCCTTTTATGATTGTCTGGTACATTTGGAGAAACCAAAAACTGCAGGGTACTTTGCGTGTTTCGTCGATTCATGGATTTCTAAAAGCTAAAAGAAGCTTCCTGCGTGTTTTAAGACATTACAGTATCGTGCTGCGGATGCTGGCGTTTGGTGCCCTGATTGTTGCCCTGGCCAGACCACAATCTGCTTTCAGCTGGCAGGATTCTACAACAGAGGGAATAGATATTGTGATCGCAACCGATATTTCCGGGAGTATGCTTTCTGAGGATTTGAAACCCAACCGTCTGGAAGCTGGTAAAAATATTGCTATTGATTTTATCAAAGACCGCCCTAACGACAGGATTGGTCTGGTGGTCTTTAGTGGAGAGAGTTTCACCCAATGCCCTTTAACCATCGATCACGATGTACTCATTAATCTGTTTAAAGGCATCAGCAATGGTATGATTGAAGACGGTACAGCTATTGGAATGGGCTTGGCCACTGCGGTAAACCGCCTTAAAGACAGTGAGGCAAAGAGCAAGGTCGTAATCTTATTAACAGATGGAACCAATACCACAGGCTCTATTCCACCACTTACTGCCGCAGAAATTGCCCGGCAAATGAAGGTAAGGGTGTATACGGTAGGAGTAGGTACCAAAGGTTATGCGCCTTATCCGGTAAAAACGCCATTTGGTGTACAATACCAGCAAGTGCCGGTAACCATAGATGAGGCGATGCTGAGTAAAATTGCAAATATTACAGGAGGTCAGTATTTTCGGGCCACCAATAACCAGAAATTAAAACAGATTTATGAACAGATCGATAAACTGGAAAAGGCTAAAATCGATGTAACTCAGTACCACAAAAAGACAGAGCGTTTTCTGCCTTTTGCGCTGCTGGCCGGAATCCTGTTGATGCTTGAATTTTTATTAAAGAATACGGTGTTTAAAAGCGCCTTAAACTAAGGATATGTTACGTTTTGCACATATAGAATTTTTATGGGGCTTGGTGCTTATACCACTGTTCATGATCCTGTATCTGGTGGTGCGCAGGTGGAAAAGAAAAGCCCTGAAATCTTTAGGAGACAGAGAAACCGTTGGAAAGATCATACCGGAGGTTTCTTTTTCCAGGCCAGGAATCAAATTTGTATTCTTCCTGATTGCTTTTGCAGCTTTGGTCATTGGACTTTCAGATCCTCAGATCGGAACAAAAATGGAAGAAGCCAAAAAAACCGGTTCAGATCTGATCGTATTGCTGGACGTGTCCAACAGTATGCTGGCCGGAGATTTGGCACCGAACAGGCTGGAGAATGCAAAAAGAGCGATTTCTCAAATGATCGACAATCTGCACAACGACCGGATAGGGATTGTGATCTTTGCCGGGGAAGCCTATGTGCAGTTGCCCATTACCACAGACCATTCGGCAGCTAAACTGTTCCTGGACAACATCAATACGAATATTGTTCCTACCCAGGGCACGGCCATTGGCGCAGCCATCGATATGGGTTTAAAAACCTTTGATCTGGTGAGCGGTACAAGTAAAGCCATGATCCTGATGACCGATGGGGAAAACCATGAAGACGACGCTGTACAGGCTGCCGAAAGGGCCAGGAAAAAAGGTGTCACCATCCATGTCATTGGCTTGGGTTCACCAGAAGGGGCACCAGTACCGATTTATAAAAATGGTAGCCCTGTAGGCTTTCATTTGGATGAAGCAGGCAAAACCGTGGTGAGTAAACTGAATGAAGATATGGGTAAAGAAATTGCTGCGGCAGGTAATGGTGTCTATGTGAGGGCCTCCAACGCCAACAGCGGTTTGCCTTTGGTAATGGCACAGGTGGATAAAATGCAGAAAAACACTTACGACAGTAAGGCTTTCAAGAACTATGAAGACCGCTTTCAGTTCTTTTTGGCCTTGTGTTTTGTTTTACTGATCGTAGAGTTCTTTATTTCCGGCAGGAAAAATTTAAAGTTAAGCGGGGTGAATTTGTTTGAAGTAAGAAAGCCATGAAGCAATTTATAATGATGCTGCTCCTGGTTGTTCAGGGGACAATGCTGTTTGCGCAGCAGGAAAAAAGAGAGATCCATAAAGGGAACCAATTGTATAACGAGCAGAAGTATGCAGAAGCAGAAGCGAGTTATCAGAAGTCATTAGAGAAATCCAAGCAATCTGTAGCTGGTAATTTTAATCTTGGGGATGCTTTTTATAAGCAGAAAAAGTTTGATAAAGCGGCAGAGCAGTTCAATGCCCTGGCTTCTTCCTCTAAAGATGCCGGGGTTAAAGCACAGGCCTATCATAACCTGGGCAATACGCTGATGGAAAATAAAAAGTATGAGGAAAGTATAGAGGCCTATAAAAAATCGCTGATGAACAATCCTAAAGACGACCAGACGCGGTACAATCTGGCTTATGCTATGGAAAAGCTGAAACAGCAGCAGCAACAAAACAAGAACAATAAGAATAAAGACAATAAGGACCAGAAGAATAAGGATCAGAAAGATAAAAACAAAGACCAGAAGGACAAGGACGATAAAAATAAAGACAACAAAGACCAGAAGGATAAGGATAAGAAAGACCAGGATAAAAAAGAGCAGGACAAGAAAAATCAGGATCAGAAAGATCAGCAGAATGGGCAAAAACCACAGCCTGATAAGTTATCTAAAGAGGATGCAAAACGCATGCTGGAAGCTTTAAATAATGAAGAGAAGAACACGCAGGACAAATTGAAAAACAAAAAAGCAACCGGGGCAAAGGGCCGCATTACGAAAGACTGGTAAACAGGTTAGGAGCAAATGAAAGTTAGACATTACATATTATTGGTATTGGTGCTGTGGACGGGAACCCTCTTTGCAGCCGATATTAAGTTTACAGCCTCGGTAAGCAAGACGGAGGTAGGTGCAGGTGAGCCTTTTGAAATCACGTTTTCTGTTAACGCAAACATAGAGCGTTTTGGAGCTCCTGTATTTAATGGTTTTCAGGTGGTTTCGGGACCTAATCAGAGCTCCAGTATGACCTCTATCAACGGAAATACCTCTATGAGTATGTCACTGAGTTATGACCTGGTTGGGGTTAAAGAAGGAGAATATATCATTGGGCCGGCCACCATCGTTGCGGGTGGTAAAACCTATCATTCCAATGCGGTAAAAATAAAGGTGGTTAAAGGCCGTCCGGTTCAGCAAAATGCTCAGTCTGCAGCAGGAAATGCACCTGCTGTTTCTTCGGCGCCTTCTGCAGATCTTTCCAAAAGCCTGTTTATTAAAGCCGTAGCCAGTAAGACCAACGTATACCAGGGTGAACAAATTACGGTGAGCTATAAATTGTATACGAGTGTAAACCTGGTTGATAATGCGTTGGACAAGTTACCCGATTTTAACGGCTTCTGGAGCCAGGAGATTAAAAACAACAGTCAACGTGTAGACTGGACTATAGAGAACTATAAGGGGGTAAGTTATCATGTGGCTGTTCTTAAACAGATCATTCTGTTCCCGGAACGTTCCGGGAACCTGGTTTTGGACCCCCTGAGTATGACTTTTCTGGTTCGGCGTGCTGTAGCATCAAATGACATCTTTGATCAGATGTTTGGTGGCGGTTCTTACCAGGATGAGAAGTACAAAGCCAGCAGTGCCCCGGTAACGATACATGTAAAACCATTGCCAGAAAATGGTAAACCTGCAGATTTTCAGGGAGCGGTTGGAAATTTTGCCATCCAGACCTCTGTAGATAAATCTTCATTGAAAGCGAATGAAGCTTTAAATTATATGGTAAAAGTTACGGGAGCAGGTAACTTAAAACTGCTCAATGCCCCTAAAATGGATTTCCCTGAAGGCATGGAAAAATACGATCCAAAAGTAACGGATAACATTACCGAAACTGAGAAGGGAGTTACTGGGAGCAGGGAGTATAAATTCTTGCTGATTCCGAGAAAAGAGGGTAGTTATACCATTGCACCATTGAAATTTTCTTATTTTAATCCGGCTACTCAGCGTTATATGTCTCTTTCTTCAGAGCCTTATTCCATAAAGGTGGCTAAGGGAGATCCTGGAACCAATGTGACCGCTTTTTCCGGTTCGAATGAGCAGGAAGCCAATCTGCTGAAAAAAGACATTGCGGGTATAAAAACAGGTACACCCGACTTGTATAAGGAAGGGGAGGCTTTCTATGGCACTCTGGGCTACTGGCTGTTGATCCTTGTCGGGCCTCTGGCTTTTATCGCGGCAAGGATATTTAGAAAGCAGCAGGCAGAAAACAATAAGGACCAGGTGAAGCTGAAATGGAAAAATGCCAATAAAATTGCGGCGAAGCATTTGGCTATCGCAGGTAAACAATTGCAGGCCGGAGACAAGAAAGCTTTCTATGAAGCGGTGTACAAGGGTTTATATGGCTATCTGAGTGATAAGCTGAACATCTCTGCAGCAGATCTGAACCAGCAAAATATTGCGGAGCAATTGCAGTTGCGCCAGGTAGATGATGCACTGATCAGCCGTTTAACCGATACGCTTAATCTGTGTGAAATGGCGAGGTATGCACCGGTTACCGGAATTTCTGAACAAGAGGTATTTGATAAAGCCAGAAGTATAATTAACGATATTGAAACGCATGCTTAAGGATATGAAGAACAGAATTTTGATGGTACTGCTGTTGGTACTTCCTTTGTTTTCAACAGCGAATGAACTGGCTAAGAATCTTTTTAAAAAAGGGAATGCTGAATATGCCAAGGGACAGTACCGGGAGGCTGCAGAAACATATCAGCAAGTGCTGAAAATGGGTTATTTATCGGCTGCGGCCAATTTTAATTTAGGCAATGCTTACTATAAACAGGGCGAGTTTGCTGCTGCGCGGTCTTGCTATGAGCAGGCGCTGCAATTGGCGCCTGCTGACCGGGATATTGAACGGAATCTGCAGTTGGCGAGATTAAAAAGCGGAGATAAAACAGAACATTTGCCGGAGCTCTTTTTTGTACGCTGGTGGAAGGAGCTGGTTTTCCTGTTCTCTTTCTCTTTTCTGAGTATCTGGAGTGTACTTTGTTTTTTGGGTGGATTTGGCGTTTTGATTTATTACCTGTACGCGGGTTCGGTATCGTTTAAAAAGGCGGCTTTTTATGCTGGGATCTCTATGATGGTAATAGGTTTAGTTTTTATGCTCTTCGCCGGGGTTCAAACGCATTTTTTCCTCAATCCATAAGGACATATACTTCGTGCTGTTTAAGGATTGTTGCTGTAAAATCTGGCCGATAAAGTTATGTTGACGGTGTAGGTCTAATTTTGCGGATAAATCCTGAAGGGTTTTGATCAGTTCCATGCCGTAGCGCTCATTGGCATAACGCTGGTTTAGGATGCTGATGCCATTTTCACGTGCCTGAGTCCAGAGTTCTTTGTTCTGGTATAGTTGAACAGCTTTCTGAATAAAGTTCTCTTCCTGGTCCTCTATAGCACCGTTCCAGTCTAAGCTCCCTTTCATGGCTTCTGCGCCTACAGAGGTGGTTACAGACGGGGTACCAGTTTGCATGGCATCAATAAATTTTCCTTTAACTCCTGCACCAAATTGAATAGGGGCCAATAAGATTCTATGTTTTTCAATAGCTTCCCTGGCGTCTTTGGCTCTTCCATGAACATAAAAATGTTCTTTGGCGTTGTGCAGCTGTGTAACCTTTTGCGAAGGATAGGCGCCGTAAATATGGAGACCTGCTCCCTGTATTTTTTTACGGAGCAATGGCCAGATCTTTGTTTTTAGGACTTGAACGGTATGCCAGTTGGGTTCATGCAGAAAGTTGCCGATAAAGGTAAAGCCTTCCCGCTCTTCGAAATTTTTCCAGTTTTTAACCTTTACTTCTGTGACTTCCTCTTCAAGAAAAGGGAGGTAATAGAGTAAAGAGGGATCTATACGGAACTGTTCTTTTAACAGTATCATTTCCATTTCAGAGATGATCAGGGAGAGATCGCACCTGAGGATAGCGGCAATTTCTCTTTTAGCCAAATCTGAGTAAAGGTTTGTATAACCTGTTTTGATGGCTTGCTGCCTGGCCTGACGCAGAAAGTGGAGGTCTTCTGTATCTAGTATTTTTAATGTTCCGGGGCATTCCTGATGTACCCTCCAGCCATATTGCTCTTCCACCATGAAACGGTCATAGATCACTATGTCGGGTCTAAGTATTTTGATCAGTTCGTTAAAGCCGGAGTCATTGAGTTTGATGGGGTATTCTTTGACCTGCAGGGCTTTCAGGTCATAGCTGAATTCGCTTTTTGATGCTGCGGAGGCAAAGGAAATATCGTAACCTTTATTATGAAAGAGTTTAATCAGTTGAACGATTCTTGTACCTGCTGCTGATGATGCAGGCTCGGGCCAAACCAGTCCAATGATCAATATCTTTTGTTGCTCCATTTTTTGAAATCTAAGCAAAATTAGCTGTTTTTAATGCATAATTTTTAATCCCTGTGATTATTCCTAATTTTGGGGACGAAGAATTTACAGATCACCTCATGCTTGGATTAAAATTATTGACAGACCCGCGATGGGCAAATATTGCTGAATCAAACTTAGAAGAAATTTTATCGGACCATGCCTGGTGCGAACAAAAAGCGGCTACAAATGCGATTACACTGATTGCCAATAATTCTGAGCATATGGATTTGGTGGAGGAGCTGACTGCAATTGCGATAGAGGAAATGCAGCATTTTCAGATGGTGGTGGAGATTATCAAGAAAAGAGGGTATACGCTTGGCCGGGAACGCAAGGACGATTATGTTGGGCGTTTGGTGAAGTTTAGCCGCAGGGATGGTAGCCGGAATTCTGCTTTTATTGATCGGTTGCTTTTTGCGGCCATGATTGAAGCCAGAAGTTGCGAGCGTTTCCGCGTACTGTCATTGAATATTAAAGATCAGGAACTGGCCAAATTCTATCATGATCTCATGGTTTCGGAGGCAGGTCATTATACGACTTTTTTAAATTTTGCGCGTAAGTATACCATTGATGTGGATGTAGAGAAACGCTGGAAAGAATGGCTGGAATTTGAAGGCGAACTGATCCAGAGTTTTGGGAATAAAGAAGCGATTCACGGGTAGGGAGGTGAATTTTTGAAAAAAAACAGGCTGTTGATTCGGGGCTAACGATATCAGGTGCGCTGAAGAAGCGCACAGATCTCTGAGGCCGCCTCATCAACAGCCTGTTTTTTTTTGAGCAAATTGCAGAGGGGGTGGAGAGAGGGAATATGTGGTGGTCTGAGATATATCAAGTCTGTATATAGTGGGGTACTTGTTCGGGAAAAGGGGGCTTTTGGGGACTTGGTACGGACTTGATGCGCATTTGATACGACTTTGTCCGAAGGAAAGCAGCGCTGTCTTACCGGTTTCCGTTATCCAAAATTTTGATTTTATAAATAAAAATGCCCTTGGGTTTTGTCCAAGGGCATCCTTTGTATTTTGGTTGAAGCTATAAGGCTTCAATTTCTTCTTGAGATAGCCCGATTCCTTTTGCAATATCGGCAATAGATACTCCAAGGTTTTTAAAATTTCTGGCTATTTCTTTTTTTTCTTCAAGAGCTTTGGCCTGTGCTTTTTCTATTCCTTTTTGTTCTCCTTTTTTGTAAAGGAAATCTTTTTCTTCTTTAAAAAATGTGCTTACTGATTGCATAGCTTGTTCAAATTGTTGTTCAATACTGGTTCGCAATTGTACGAATATACGCAATTGCTGGAAATATCTTTTTTTGGCGAAATCACTTTTTGATTTTTCTTGTACTTGATCTATAATGGCTTGTATGGCTTTGTCTTTGTCGTCCTGCCCGAAATCGCCGAGTATGCCCAGCATTTTTATTTCCGGGTTTTCTGATCTTAAGAATAGCTTATAGTCAATTTCTGAGATGCGTATAAGGTTGTAATTGTATTTAAGGTTTTCGGCATCTATGGAGGTTGCCATTGTTGGTTTGTTCTTTTTAAGAAAGATGACATATTGTTTTATGGGCATTTCGTATTTGCGCATGAGCATGATGTTGTATTCTGCCATGCGGTAGACCATTTCATTTTCATTGGGGACCTGAAATTCCAGATGAAGCACATAGGTGTTTCTGTCTATATCGGTTACTTTTTTTAAGGCATCAGGTTTTCTTTCTTTGGTGTGCTGGATGTCGTCTGGTATTTCCTCGCTTACAGAGAGGTTTAGGCCCAGGATGTCTTTGATTACTGTTGGTAGTGTGATTTCAAGGTGCTCCTTCAGGATTTTATCGTATTTATTACCTTGTTTTGGATCTTTTTGATTTGCTGTTTTTTCTCCCACTTTTTGATTTTTTCCACTGGTTAATACTGGTTATTGATACCAATGTAGAGATGGGAAATTCTAATGAAAAATTATTGCTGATATTTGAAACGAAACAGCTAACAAAGAGAAATTTTATCCGAAAATGCACGAAAAATGGGGTTAAATCTGTATTGTTATCCTTTTGAATATTTTATATGTTAGCTTCTCATAAGTGCTGGAGAAAAAGCATATGCTACCAAGTATCTAAAATTCGTTGACAATGCAAAGGCCAAACTATCGAAAATAATCGGTTCAATAGTATTTTTAAGTTTGAACCATAGCTGTCCAACAAACCGGGGTGCTTTAGTTTTGCCGGAAATTCCAATATCCCCGGATAAAAAAAAACACCCTTATATTGTCAATTAATATAGAATTTATTGACCCATGCAAGACCATAAGATTATTGAGGAAAAATATCCTGACTTTGTTCTTTCCTACCTCAAACAATTAGGATTATACCACGCTTTTCAGAACAGGGAAAAGGAATACCTTCTCAATAAAGATGGAGATATAGTCTATAAATTACCCAAAAGCAATCCCTCTGAAGTTTACTTCACTAATTTTTCTTTAGGTGGATGGGATAAATTGAATACTGAACTTAATGTGAAAATTAATTACTGGATTCAAATTAAGTATACAAGTTCGGAAAGTCAGCCCATGACCGCCACCGTATTCACTTTTAAAAACAATCAAGCGGTGCAGCTTTTGAGGGAGGAACTCCTATTAAGTGCCATGGTTTTAAACCCGGAAAGGTTACTACTCCAAATAGCTGCAGACAAAAGTGCTCCTTTTTCTTTATCAAGGATTGTATCTATGACGTTAAAGAGAATAAATTTATAGATATTCTTCAGGCAGAATATAGACAAGAACCTTTTTTGATTCATAGGGTTTTTGGATCGGATTTTTGTATCCATGATCCCGATAATTACCAATGGGCAATGCGGGTGAATTCTTGTGCTAAGCCGCTTACTTCTGTACCTGCTTAGCTTTAAATAGGAACCAAACCTAAATTTAACATATGTTATAGTAAAGCCGGCTTAAATAAAGTTGGCTTTGCTATAATATACCTCCTGAAGGGATTATACCTGGATTCTCTTCCGGGTTTCTCCATGTCCATCGCATTTTCTACGCAAAATTTTGCTTTAAAATATAGTTTTTGAATAATATTTTTTGTTATGTGAAAAAATAGTAACCATGTATTCGTTTTAATTATTTACTATTGCCAAAAGTTTTTGGTACTTTAAAGAGATAAAGCTATTGTAGAAAAGAAAGAGGCGGCACAACTATTGAAGAAAAATGGTGTTGAACTGAGTATTATTGCTAAATCTACTAAATTGCCGCTCAGCCTCATTCAATCGTTATAGATATGTGGGAGAAAGGTGGTTGGAGGTATAAGGGTAAGTTGTATTTATACCAACACTAACATTATTCCGCAGCGACATAGGCCGATAGGTAATAGGTACTTTGGTTGTTTAACAATTTGGCTTCCGGGACTGCAATTTTTATACTGTGATTACCTGGTGCCAACCTGCCCAAATTTATAGCTCTTGTTGGTACAGGTGCACCAGGGCACCAGCTGCGGCGTTCTTGTGCAATATCGGGGCCATAAATCCCATTGTTGCGGGTATTATAAATTTCATATGGTACACAGTTTTGGTTTACTGCTATACGTATGTATTCTTTTCCGTCTACATAAATAACATGCTCGCGCCAGTTGTATTCTTCTCCACCTTCTCCTGCGCCATGTCCTGATGTGATCAAATACAATACAGCTGTTTTGATGTTGTTGTCTACATGAAATGCAACTTCCTTGGTGTTATGTCCTGCAGTGCTGTCTTCTCCGTTTAAAGGGAAATAGCTTAATAGGGCAATTGGCTGTACAAGGCTATTCTTTTTTGTTTTGGTGCTGGTTAGACTTACTGAAGCTGTATAAGTTAATAATGACCCATCACAGCCTATGGTTTCTTTCTGGCCAGCGCTTGTAGTGCCAAAAATTTCGGTCATTATCCATACATCAGCTTCTTTGTTCTTAAATAAACCTGCCAATTGATTGATCGTTGTACTATAAGGGGTGTTATCTGGTTCTCGGGTTTTATAGTTAAAGGGTGTCATAATTCTAAGCAATTCAAATTGCTTTGCCTCCGGGCTATCGTAATTTTTACCCTTTGGTACGTAAAAAAGCGTAACCCTGCCTATTCTGTCATAATTATCGCAACCTGCTTTAACAACTACTTTAAGGGTTATTGAATCGCCGATGCTTTGTTTTTCCTGGTTACTCAGCTTGCGGATATATTTGGTATTGCTGATGCGTACTATTCCTGGTTTAACGGGTTCATTAACGGGCTTAGCGTAACCGTCATAAAAATTTATATCTTTTATGACTGAAATAATGGTTTCGTGTTTTGATTGTGCGTTGGTGAATTTAAAATTCAGGGAAAGTAAAAGGAGTATAGAAAAAAATATTTTCATGAATGGCGTTGTTCTAATGGTTCTTATTTATGTTGCTTTAGATCGGCAATCATTTTTTGAGCTTCCTGCCCGTAAACTGATCGTTTTTGATCTTCGGGTAGCTGGTCAAAATATTGCTCAATCTTGTGCTCATCTAATGATGATCCTTTGGCTTTTAGGTACATTAAAACCGCTTCAATGGCAAAGGGTTTAGTTGAGTTTTCGTTTAAATAGGTAGAAAGGTCATTCATCTTTAAATTTTGAAGGGAATCAATGCTCTTGTTAAGGGATTGTAATTTTAACAAATCATTTTTATCCAGATTTCTTCTGCGCCGATCTGTAGATCTCAGAAGTCTGTCCCACTTGCTGTATTTTCGCGTAAAAGCTACGTATTCTTCTTGTACCGGAGATCCGGTTACCTGTGCCCGGCTCAAAAAACCGGTGGTTTTAACATCCGTAAGACCGTTGTTTAAATAAAGTAATAGGGTGTTAGGATCGGTGTCTGGCTCGGGAGTTGTGTTGGGTTTTGTAAATTGCAGAGCGGTTTTGATAGCGATATCTGCTGTTCCGCTAAAGCTGAATTTGTTATTGCTTATTAGGGTACTGTCTGTTTTTGGTTTTCCGTTTTGTTGGTAAACAAAATATATTTTGCGCCCGGTTTCGTCGCCTTTTGGAAAATTAACCTCGCCTTTTAACTGGTAGGGTATTGCTTGTTGTTTTTGAGCGAATATTGTAAGGGGTAATAGCCCTAAAACAACCAGTTGTATTGATTTCATAAAGTATATAGTTTTTTTGCAGGGCCGTGCAGCGTTACAGCCTTTACCTGTAAAATTGAGGTAATCTACATAAAATATGAATATAAGTTAATAAGCTAACATCATTTTGACGATAAGAATTTTGTTTGAAAAATATGCTTTCTGGTCTCGTTGAACCTTAAAGGTTCTGAGGCTCAATTAGTAAAACCTGTTTTTCTTGGGTGCAGACCTGGGAGGATGGCTTGGGGTAAGCCGTTTCTAATGATATTATAACAACTTTCTAATGGTTTTCTAACAGTAATCCAGATTACCGATTCCTACTTTTGTGCCACAATAAAAAAAGAACTCATATGGATAAGCCTCCGTGTTATAACCCATTTATTATTTACCCCTCTCTTTCAGCATAGGCTCTTTTGACTATTCCTGGAAGGGAATAGAAACAAAAAGCTATGTTAACAACACTAGACTTTGCAACACGCCTTTTACTGGCCCTGGTTTTGGGTGCGGGTATAGGTATAGAGCGCCAGTGGCGCCAAAGAATTGCTGGCTTGCGTACCAATACGCTGGTATCGCTCGGAGCGGCAATATTTATCACACTTTCTGTTAAAATCGGCGGTGACGCAAGCGGGCGGGTAGCTTCTTACGTGGTTAGTGGTATTGGATTTTTGGGGGCGGGTGTGATCATGAAAGATGGTCCGAATGTTCGCGGACTCAATACGGCAGCTACGCTTTGGTGTTCTGCAGCTATTGGTGCCCTGAGCGGTATGGGATTTTTTCCGGAAGCTGCTATTGGGGCAGTCTTTATTGTCCTTGCACACCTCATGCTTCGTCCTTTAGGATTAAAGTTGGGTAATATCAGTGTGTTTCAAAAAAGTGAATCTGCAGAAACCGAGTACCTTATTGTAATTAAGTGTAAAGAAGAAGTTGAAAACCACATCCGGGTTTTACTCCTCCAAAATATTGGTAACGACAATAAATTGATGTTGCGGGCACTGACCAGCAGCGACAATGGCGACCCCACCAATGCAATAATCACGGCAGAAATTATTGCTGCCGGCAATCAAAATGACCTTATGGAAAAAATGGTCAGCAGGCTCACGATAGAAAGAGCCGTAATGAGGGCCAGTTGGGAATTAACAGGACAACAATCAGAGTTATGAAAGAGTTAAAAATGATCAATCCAAGAAATGTATCTGGATTTGATGACGTAGCCGTTACCAAATTGCGTAACGTGGCCAGATTAGGAGATGATGCCTATTATGCAATGTTGAACAGCCATCCTGAGGGTTTAGGACCCAGATTAGTAGCCGATAAGATTAAGCAGTTTGGTTATAACGAGATTCAGCATAAAAAGGCGCCTGCCTGGTATGTTCAATTTATACAAGCCTTTTTAAACCCTTTTATTGGGGTGCTGATGGCCTTAGCATTGATTTCCTTTTTTATGGATGTATGGTTTGCGGCGCCTGAAGACCGGGATTATAAAACTGTTATTGTAGTGGGGGTGATGGTGTTTTTGAGCTCTATATTAAGGTTCTGGCAGGAGTATACGAGTAATAATGCTGCCGAGCAGCTGAAAAGCATGGTGACAACCACAGCTACTGTGCTTAGGAAAGTAGGGGGTAAGAAAGAGATCGACATTAAAAAAATAGTTCCCGGGGATATCATTTTTTTAAGTGCGGGTGATATGATCCCTGCAGATATCCGGATCATTCAGTCTAAGGACCTCTTTGTAAGCCAGGCTATGCTTACAGGTGAATCTATGCCGCTGGAAAAAAGAAGTGCGCCTATTGCTGATACAGATCATAAATCTCCGTTAGAACTGGATAATATTTGTTTTATGGGGACCAATGTGGTGAGTGGTACGGCTACAGGCATTGCTGTGACTACAGGGAACCTGACTTATTTTGGATCTATAGGCAAGGCTATTATTGGTAAACGTGCGGAAACCAGTTTTGATAAAGGGGTAAATAAGGTAAGCTGGCTGCTGATCCGTTATATGCTGGTGATGGTGCCCTTGATCTTTCTGGTGAATGGTTTAACCAAGGGTGATTGGTTTGAAGCTTTGTTATTCGGAATTGCAGTGGCCGTAGGTTTAACCCCCGAAATGCTGCCTATGATTGTAACCGCCAATCTGGCTAAGGGCGCGAAAAACATGAGCAAACGCAATGTGATTGTTAAACGCCTCAATGCTATCCAGAACATTGGAGCGATGGATGTACTGTGTACAGATAAAACCGGAACGCTAACGATGGATAAGATCGTACTGGAACGGCATCTAAATGTATCGGGGGAGGATGATGATGAGGTTTTGAAATGGGCTTATCTGAACAGTTTTCATCAAACTGGTTTGAAAAACTTATTGGATGTTGCTGTGCTTGACCATATAGAGTTGCACGATTATTTAAAGGTGGATGAGGACTATAAAAAAGTAGATGAAATCCCTTTTGATTTTGAACGTCGCCGGATGAGTGTGATCCTGGAACAAACCAATGGCAATCAGTTGCTGATTTGTAAGGGGGCGATAGAGGAAATGCTGGATCTGTGTTCTTTTGCTTTTGAACCTGGAGAAGATCATGAACTGCACCGGGAAAAAGATAAGGTGGTGGCGATGGATGAGTCGATGAGGAATACGGTATTGAGGATTTCCAGGAAACTTAATGAGGATGGGCTTCGGGTATTGCTGGTGGCCATTAAAGAATATAAACCGCGCCCGGCCAATTACAGTGTGGCCGATGAGTGCAACCTGATCCTCACTGGTTTTATCGGTTTCCTGGACCCGGCGAAATCTTCTGCCAAACCGGCTATTGAAGGTTTATTAAAATTGGGTGTTAATGTAAAAGTTCTGACTGGGGATAATGATGTGGTGACCAGAAAAGTGTGCCGGGATGTGGGGATTTCCATTGAACAGGTGCTTCTTGGGCCGGAAATTGAACAAATGACGGATCCGGAACTGGCTGCACAGCTGGACAGTACCAGTATTTTTGCCAAGCTGAGTCCTATACAGAAATCAAGGATTGTGAAATTGCTGCAGGGTAAAGGGCATACCGTTGGATTTATGGGTGACGGAATTAATGATGCTGCTGCGCTTCGGGATGCAGATGTAGGTATTTCTGTAGATACTGCGGTAGATATTGCAAAGGAAAGTGCGGATATCATTTTGTTGGAAAAGGATCTGATGGTGCTGCGCAAAGGGGTGATCTATGGACGGAGAACCTTTGGGAACATTATTAAATATATTAAAATGACGGCCAGCAGCAATTTTGGAAACATGTTCAGTATGCTGGGGGCTAGTGCATTTCTTCCTTTTTTACCCATGCTGCCGATTCATTTGCTGATCCAGAACTTGCTCTATGACATTTCCCAGATCTCTATTCCCTGGGACAGGATGGATGAAGATTTTTTGGAGAAACCACAGAAATGGGATGCCAGTGGTATTAGCCGGTTTATGCTCTTTATTGGTCCGATCAGCTCTATTTTTGATTATGCGACTTTTGCTGTACTGTATTTCGTTTTTAAAGCAAATAGTCCTGAGCACCAGACCTTGTTTCAAACCGGTTGGTTTGTAGAAGGATTGTTGTCGCAGACGCTGATTGTACACATGATCCGGACGCGTAAGATTCCATTTATTCAAAGCTGGGCAACTGCTCCGGTAGTGGCTTTAACCTCAGCGGTGATGTTGATCGGTATAGCAATTCCCTTTACGCCATTTGCAACATTTATAAAGCTCCAGCCTTTGCCATTAGCTTATTTTCCTTGGTTATTGGGGATCCTGGTAAGCTATTGTTTACTCACTCAATTGGTTAAACGCTGGTTTATCAAAAAATTTGATCAATGGTTATAAAAAAGAGCGAGGGGTGTATTCAATTACACCCCTCGCTCTTTTTTAATGATTTAGTTGGCTTCGGGATGTTCTTTCCCGTTGTGGCAGGTAATGCAGGATACAGCTAACATTGCTTTTCCATCTTTTTTGTCTTTAACATGGAAGTATTTGCTATTGATCTTAGCGGTCATGCGAACCATGTTCCTGGCAATTTCTTTTTCAGGTTTTTCATCACTTGCAAAATCCAGTCTTTTTGGATCGTCTTTTTTTGCAGCATGGCAAAAGTTACATTTTACACCTAAGGCAACTTTCCATCCATCCATGATTTTGTCTAATTCTTCATGGCTGATGTTTTTAGGTAAAACTTTAAGGTTTGTAGCTTTTCGTTCTTGTTGCTGTGTAGGCATAAATGCACTTAGCATAACTACTGTAGCAAGTAATATGGATAGGGTAACTGTTTTTTTGTAACGCATAGCGGTGTGTTTATGACATTAAATATACAAAGAGATAAATGTAATTTGACAGTCAAAACCTTATTTAGAAAGGTTATAAGCCTATAAATGAGTAACAATACTGCTACTTCTTGTTGTGTGCGGGGAACAGGAAGTAGCAGACCGAAATTTATTGGGTTAATAAGAGGTTTAAGCGGTTGAACATGCTAAACCAACTTTGATAAGCGCCTGTTTTTTTAGCTTCTTCTTCGTTGACGGTCTGGTGTAAAGTAACCTTGGTTTGTTTGCCAATGGGTGTAAATGTAATTGTAGTCAGAATAGCTTGCGGCCATTCCTCTGGCTTCCCGGCTTCTGCAGAGCTAACTGTATCGCCGTGTTCGTTGGTGAGGATCATGGAGAAAACTAATTTTTCAGGAAAGGTTACCTCCTGGTAGATTCCCTTGATCCAGCACGCTCCATGGACAGGATCATGAATGCAGGAATGGAACTGGCCACCTTTTTTTACTTCGATGGTTTTGAATTCGATTGTACATCTATCTGGCGCATACCAGTGTTTTAAGTGTTCCGGATTTGTCCAGGCTTCAAAAACAAGCTCAGGTGAAGCGTCAAATAAATGCGTTATTAAAAGTTCTTTATGGTCTTTTTTCATCGTTTTTAGCTTTTACTTCGGTTAAGTATTGATCTAATTTTTCAAATCTTCTTACCCATAGTTTTTTGGACTGTTCTACCCAGGTAGTTACTTCATCCAGCTGGTCTAATTTCACTTCACAGAACCGGTCTCTGCCGCTTTGTTTGATGGTGATGAGTCCACAATCGACAAGGATCTTTACGTGTAAAGAGATGGCTTGTCTGGTCATGTCAAATTTTTCTGCGATAGAATTAACGTTGTATGGCTGGGCAGCCAGAAGGTTAATGATTTCTCTGCGGGTAGGGTCGGCTATGGCCTGGTAAACATCTCGTCTGGCTTTCATGATATGCAAGTAAATGATTGCAAATATAAAAGCAAGGATTCACTTGCGCAAATGAAATATTTTTTTTTGAATAAGAATATTGAATAATATTTTTAACCGTACTGTTTAATTGATTTTTAATGCAAAAATGATTAACATGAAAACAG
>NZ_QAIL01000397.1 GCF_003061025.1 Pedobacter sp. HMWF019
ACAGTTGAATCCGGTCAGTTGGTTACATTCACGGCTGTTAATGAAACTACTTCGAAATGGGTGGGTTCTGTTCCAAACGCGCCAGACACTTACTTTACAGATCCAAGCTACAACTATTATCTCGTGACTGGAAGTCTATGGAATACGAGTTATTTTGATGCTTCAAATCCAAGTGTGCCGGGCAAATTCCAGTATCGAATGACCAATAATTATACTAAGCCTGTTGTTGTTAAGTTTACCTTTACAGTCAAAACGTTTACTAGAAATCCTGGGGGCTCAAGTACCCAACTTACGGTTACGGACGAAGCTCTTCCATCTATTACAATAACTGTTACTCCTAAAGTAATTCCTGTGACTCCCCCTACGCATTATTATATTAATGGCACAAGTGTAACTTATGCAGCGTATCAAAGTGCATTAACTTACGATCGTTATGGTCAATCTGGTAGCGGAATAGGTACAACGGGACCTAATCTTTTAGAAGAGAAGCATTATACTCCACAAGAGGCAGCGACAAAGTTTACACTCACTGATGGTGGCGATGCATATGAGCTATCGACTAAAGGAGGTGTACTTATGCCTTGGTAAGTCCTTTTAATAGCTTGAGAAATTGATTCTTAATACCATTAAATTAAAGAAAGCCGCTATGTTTATAATGGCTTTCTTTAATTATTTAAATATCAGTCGATTATGTTCTTGATGTGGTTTTCTATATAGGTAACTTATGGAATTCATTCCATTGTAAAAAACCTAATAAAAGTATGCCAGAGACCCTGTAACCCTGATTATCTTGACTTTAGTCTTTGACGAAAAGCACTTTCCATACTATAGCCCTTATCAAAATTCTCTACAATTTCCAGAATGGCATTGGCGGCATTCTGGAAAAAAGTTTGGTTAATGTTTTCCATTTTATCTGTCGGTTTATGGTAATCTTTGTGATCTTCCACACCAAAATAGATAAATGGAATATGTACAGCTGCAAATGAGCCCTGATCACTTTGATTGGTCCAGTCGTCTACAGATTGCTTAGGGTTATCATGTCCAAATAAGATCTTCAGGTCTGGATTGGTGTAGGTAATGTAGCTCCTTAATTCAGGGTGCTGAAAGGTTCCGGCAGCATATAGAATTCCATGGTCATTATGACTAATCATGTCCAGATTAATGTTTAAAGCAATTTTAGAAAGTTCAACAGGTGGGTTTGCTACAAAAGCCTTAGACCCCTTCCATTCCTGTTCCCCAGCATCAAATGCCGCAAAAACCAAAGTTTTATTAGGCTTGGACTTGGCATAATAAGCCGCAATTTTTAAAATACCTGCAATGCCGGAGGCATTATCGTCAGCGCCATTATACAATTCATTATTGATGATACCCAAGTGGTCATAATGGGCTGATATCACCATGATCTCTTCGGTTTTACCTGGAA
>NZ_QAIL01000398.1 GCF_003061025.1 Pedobacter sp. HMWF019
CAATAAATCTTGATATAGAGATTTATTGATATGAATAATGCTGATTTTAGCTATATCGGTTTGATCCAATAACTATAATTATAATCTGCAAATGGAATTCTATATTCCTTCAGAGGCTGTGAACCCCAGCTGTCTATCCCCTGAACTCCAGATTGGTTTAGGTCTATGTGGAGATAAGCTTTATCTTTGATCACCAACTCTCCCGAATGGTATTGTTTTTTGTCTTGCTCAGGGTCTAAATCGTCAAGACTATAAGGCAATGCCGAAACACTCAACATATGATCCTCATGCAGGATTTGAATACCCCTTCCCCTGGCATTGGTTAAGCTCAGCCACCTAACGTCTGTTTTATTGCCGCTTTCCTGAGGGCGGGCATACGGGAAGTACTGGTCTTTGAGCTTTTGGTTATACACACCAATCAAAGAAGCACTTTTCCTGTCTGCATAGTTTTCCCACGGTCCTCTGCCATAAAAACTAATGTTGCTGTATTGTTTATCCAGTTCCAGATTTGTGCCTGCTCTTAATAAAAGTGGGTATTTTCCTTTAACGGCTTTAAAATACAAGTCCGTTTTTAATGTGCCATCTCCATAAACAGTGATCTGCTGCTGCTGAATCGCATCACCAGCCATAAGTTCCTTTCTAAAACTTACCGTATAACTTCCATCTTTATTTAAATCAGCCTGTGCAGACAACAACTTGCCTTCGCTATAAGCCGAACGCCATTTACGCAGATTTTTATTGAATCCGGCACCGATATCATTATCAGTAGGCGCGCGCCAGAAAGCAGGTTCCGGCCCATTTTGTAATAAGAGATCTCCTTTATAAACATAGTTTTTCAACAATCCGTTCGTGGCATCAAATTCAACCTGGAAGTTCTTCCCCTTAATGGTATAGGCCGATTCAGTCTGGTTAAGCTGTAACACACTTTTAGACGGTACAGAAACTAAAGAGGAAGATTCGGCTGTTTGAAGTGCGAACTGATCATAGGCTATTTCATATCCTTTTTCCAGAAATGGTTCTGCTTGTTTAAGTACGTAATGTACGTTCAGGAAATACTCTTTACCTGCCTGTTTCTTTGTTTTAACAGGAAGAGAGAATGTAATACTTTGACGAGGTGCAATATCTAAGTTGGAAATACTTCCCTTTTCTGTTATCCGGCCATTTTCAGTGACTTCCCAATTGAGCTGGACATTACTGATGTTCCTAAAAAAATAGCTGTTGTTGATGCTGATCTTGTCTTCGCCTAAATATTTAGTTTTGATGAACTGGTGAGATTTTTTCACCTGTACAGCCATTGGGGTCAGTTCACGGTGCGCTGTTACGACACCCTTTACACAAAAATTGTTATCACTGAAATTCTGATCTACCGGCCCCTCAAGAGGAAAGTCTCCTCCATAAGCCAATATCCTTTTGCCATTTTTCACCGTATCAATGCCCTGGTCTATCCACTCCCAAATAAAGCCTCCCTGAAGTTTAGGGTGATTTTCAATTGCTTCCCAGTATTCATCATAATTCCCCAGACTATTTCCCATAATATGCGCAAATTCACTCATGATCAAGGGCCGGGTTTCTTTACTGTCTGAATAATGAACTAACCATTGCGGATCGGGATATTGGGGAACAATCATGTCTGTATTAAAGTCTTCCTCTGCACGTTCGTACTGTACCGGTCGCGTCACATCGGTCTTTTTGAGCCATTCGTAAGCCTCATACATATTGATTCCATTTCCGGCTTCATTTCCTAAAGACCAGGTTACGACAGAAGGATTGTTTTTATCCCGCTGGTACATGCGGGTAATCCGTTCAAAATGGGCATTGCGCCACTGCTTATCGTTTGCAAAAGTATAAGCAAGGTCATAACCCCTTCCATGAGATTCTATATTGGCCTCGTCTATCACATACAATCCATATTCATTACAAAGCTCCATCCAGTAAGGATCTGGCGGATAGTGCGAATGTCTGACTGCATTTACATTGAGCTTTTTCATCATTTCCATATCCTTACGCATATCCGCATGGGTAAGAGTATGTCCTTGTGTGGCGTTGTGCTCATGTCTGTTTACCCCTTTTAGAAAGATGCGTTTACCGTTGACTAAAAAGTCACTTCCTTTAATTTCAATGCTTCTAAAGCCTACTTTCTGCGGAACGACTTCCAGCACCTCATTCTTATTGTTTTTCAAGATGATATACAACGTATACAGATAAGGAATCTCTGCAGACCACGCCTTTATACTAGGTATATCTTTCTTAAAACGGAGTTCGGCATGGTAATTCCCCAGCACTTCTTTTGCCGGTGAGGCATCTTTCCAAAGTACCGAACCATTGGCGTCCGCCAATTCAAGTTCAACAGAAAAAACATCTGCTTTGCTATGATTGGTATTTTGATCCATCCTGTAATTGTTTACCTTTAATTCAACATCCAGCAGACCATTTGTATAACTTGGATCAAGAGTAGAGTTAACTCTAAAATCATTCACATCCAGTTTAGGTGTGGAATAGAGATATACATCCCTTTCTATTCCTGAAATCCGCCACATATCCTGGCACTCCAGGTAGCTGCCATCGCTCCAGCGATAAACCTCCAGAGCTACAAGGTTTTCTCCAGGTTTCACATATTTGGTAATGTCAAATTCCGCAGCGAGTTTGCTATCCTCACTATAGCCTACTTTCTTGCCATTAACCCAGATATAAAAAGCAGATTTAACTGCACCAAGGTGGATGAATATCTGGCGGCCATCCCAGTTTGAAGGAATCGTAATTTTTTTACGATAGGATCCTACCGGGTTGTTATTTTCCGGAATATCAAAGGGTGGATTTAACCGTGCCCCTCTTTTTCTTTGACCCGTAAATTCATAGGGCTGGTTCACATAAATCGGCAGACCATAGCCATTGGTTTCCCAATTGGCGGGTACTTTGAAATCTTTCCAGCCGGCGTCATTATAATCTGTTTTATAAAAATCAAGCGGGCGTTTGGAAGGGTCTTGTACCCAATTGAATTTCCAGGATCCATTTAAAGACATAAAGTAAGCAGACTTTTCTTTTTCCTTTTTCTCCGCGAGCGCCTTGTTCTCATAGGCATAAGCCTCCGCCCGCATCGGCATACGGTTTACGGATACCACTTCTGGAGTCTGAAGTTCGGATGGCAGATTCTGAGCCCTGAGGATTGCTGGCCCCAGCATCAAAACCATCAAACTTAAAAATTTTGACTTGTTCATGTAATCGTTCTTGTTTGGTTTAAGACATACTTGTGCATGAATTTTTCATGCATTCAGGTTTCATTTACCTTAAATTAAAGAAGAATATTCAAGTCATTGTATTTTTAACCCTGACAAATCCACACAAACGTTTGATATTGGAGCAATTCCATAACCTCTGCCTACCCAACCTGAACCACTGCACCATGCCCGGTCACTCACCCTCCCTCTGCAATTTGCAAAGGAAATTCTCGTACGCTGCAGAAAGACCTCAGAGATCTGCGGGCTCCTTCAGTCCGCCTGATATCGTTAGTCTTGAAGCAGCAGTACAGAATTTTCCAAAAAGTTCACCTCCCTACTATTAACGTTCTTAATATACAATCACTTCATCCACAAACAGGTACCCCTTTTGCTTATCCTGCGCCACTATTCGCACATATCTGGCCTTCTTACCTTTAAGATCAAATTTAAAATCTTTAGTCAGTAACTGGCTTTCTGTATCTGGTATATCATTATTCAATAAGACAACTTCTTTAAAATCTGTTCCATTGTCCGAAATCAATACTTTAACATACGATGGCAAATAAATTCCCTGAGAGATCAGCTGCATAAAACCAATACTCAAAGAATTTAAATCAACAGATGCCTCCATATCTATGGTGACATCCAGATCATTGGTTTCAATACCCTGCCATATACCATCGCCGTAACTGATCCCACCTCTGTACCCATCTGTTAAAGTACTTTCCTTTTTTGCCTGGTAATTTTTGCTAAAGGGCAGATTATAGATCACTTTTCTCCCAATAGCTTTATGAAAATCAATAGGTAGTGTTATTGGCTTACCTTTTAAATCTCTTTTAGCAAAAACAGCTGCAGTAACCACTTGAGAGCCTCTAACTTCAAATGGCCCCTGATAAAGCTTAGAATTGGCGGTCGGCAAACTTCCATCTGTTGTATAGTAAATTGTGGCATTGCTTTGTTGAGACAGGATGCTCACCACCGCTTTATTCTCTTGGTATATAAACTCCGGAACTATCGTGACCTGATAGCTCGGCCTGGCATAATTCACATTTAAGCGCTGTAAATAACCATACTGACTTTGCATACGGCGCTGAAAATCATTCCAGTTTCTATTTTGCTTACTGCTCCAGGTAACTTCTGCCAGGGCTATAGCCCTTGGATACTCCATATATTCAACATGTTCGGAAGTTGTAATATATTCTGTCCAGAGATTTGCCTGTGCGCCCAATACAAATTTTCCTTGTTCAGGAGTCAGCTCCGCAGGTATTGGTTCATAACTATACACTTTTTCTACAGGAACAAAACCGCCTATAGCTTCCGGCTCTGTTTTCGGATCGGCCTGGTAATAATCAAAATAAACGAATGCCGCAGGGGTCATTACCACATCATGTCCCATCTTTGCTGCGTCTATTCCTCCTTGTACGCCCCGCCAGCTCATTACTGTAGCTTCAGGAGCCAATCCACCTTGTAAAATCTCATCCCAGCCAATTATCTTTCGTCCTTTGCTTACAATAAACTTTTCTATTCGTTTCACAAAATAACTTTGCAACTGCTCCACATCAGTAAATCCTTCTTTTTTCATGAGGGCAAGACAGAGTGGATCTGTTTTCCAGGCTGCTTTACCCGCTTCATCTCCGCCTATGTGGATATATTTTGAGGGAAAGATACCCATTACCTCGGTAAGCACATTTTGTAAAAAAGTGTATACCTCGGGTTTTGCAACATTGTAATCGCTTTCTTTATTATTTTCCTTACCGGAGCAAGATAACTCCGGATAGGCAGACAATACCTCATAGGAATGACCAGGCGTTTCAATTTCAGGTATTACAGTAACACCTCGTCTGGCCGCATATTGTACAACTTCCCTTGCCTCTTCTTGCGTGTAGAATCCGCCATAGGCATTTGGGTTACCGGCTTCACTGAATTTTTCGCCCTGTGCTCTCCAATCCTTCCAGTTTTTACCCTCCCGCCACGCTGCATTTTGAGTTAAACGAGGATAAGCTTTGATCTCTAGACGCCACCCGGAATCATCGGTTAAATGCCAGTGAAAAGTGTTGAGTTTATATCTGGCCATGAGGTCGATATATCTTTTCACAAAAGCGAGCGGATAAAAGTTTCGGGAAACATCTAAATGTAAGCCCCTGTATTTAAAACGAGGTTTATCGTAAACCTGGCCACATGGAATTTTGTGGTCAGCCGTGATTAACTGTAGTAAAGACTGTGTGGCATAAAATGCGCCTTTTGGTTTCGCCGCTTTTATGGATACCTCCTTGGTCGCTATATTGAGAATATACCCCTCCTCTCCCAAACTATCGGTGGGCTTAGCTGCAACAAACCGAATGGCTAAAGCAGGCTTAACAGAACTTGCAATGATCTTTCTGTTCGGAAGAGAAGCTTGTTCAGCAAATAATTCTGCTACATCTTTGAATTCAGGTATACTCTGAATTTTTGTACTTTCAGTAATGGAGAAATACCCGGTTTCATTCTTGACACGTAATGGCGCAGGAATGATGTTAATCTGGGCAGATGCCCCGGCAGAAATCAACAATAATAAGACAACGAGTTTAAACGGCTTAGTTTTTAACATAAGTTTTAGGAGGAGAGATAAAATTAAAATTCTTATAATCGTTACGCAACAAACATGTACTACATAACAATTATAAGGATTTTTACTCATACGGCACTCTTCCTTTTTTGACTATAAATGAAAAGAAATTACCGCATAATGTTGTACTTAAAAAAACTTTTTACTGAGGTGAATCGTATCTGGTGCATATTTAATTGAGGTCTTGTTGGGATAAAGGTATCTCTATCCCAACAAGACCCCACCAAGACCTCAAGCAAATATGCAGAAGCCCAGTTGGAGACAGGTCGATATGCCAACTTCTCCCCCCCCTCTGCAGTTTGCTAAGGAAAATTCTTGTACGCTGTGGAAAGACCTGAGAGATCTGCAGGCCCCCCTTGGCCTGCCTGATATCATCAGTCTTGGAACAGTTGTGCAGAATTTTCCTCTAAATTCCCTTCTCTACTATCTCTTTTGCATCCTGATCATCATACTGTGCAATTTGTTTGTTGAGTTCCTTTTTCATCTGATCAGTAATCTTTTGGTAGTTCTTTTCCCCATATATATTATGGATCTCATTCGGATCTTTCATCAAATCATAAAGCTCCCATGACTCCACTCTTTTGTAGAAACGGATGAGTTTATACCTTTTATTTCTGATACCAAAATGAGGAGAAACCGAATGTTCCCCATTTTCATAATAGTGGTAATACAGGTATTCACGGCCTTTAATTTTTTTATCCTTCAATATGGGCAGCATGGATTTACCTTGCATATCTCCTGGGATAGCAACTCCCGCAGCATCCAGAATGGTAGGTGCTATGTCTAAGTTCATCACAAAATTATTGGATACGGTACCTGGCTTTATAACCCCTGGATAACGCATCACCATTGGGGTCCGAAAAGATTCTTCATAAATAAACCGTTTATCAAACCAGCCATGTTCGCCCAGGTAAAAGCCCTGATCAGATAGGTAAATGACGATGGTATTTTTGGCCAGATGATGTTTATCCAGGTAATCCAGAGTTCTCGCGATGTTCCTGTCCAGGGAGGCAGCGGTACTTAAATAATCTCGCATGTAATGCTGATACTTCCATTCTGTAAGGGCTTTACCAGAAAGGTTCCTGGCTTTTAAATCGGCCTCTATAGGCAGGTAATATTGATTGAATTTAGCTCTTTGCGCTGCATTCATTCTTTTGATATTACCATCCTTGTCTGCTGCACCTTCTGAACCAAACATTTTCAGGTCATAACCCATGATCATGGTTTTGGCAATGTTCATGTCTTGTACTTTAGCCGCTTCCCTACCTTGGTAATCGTCATAAAAATTATGTGGTAACGGAAAAGTCGTTTTGTCAAACATTCCCATATCCGCTGTATCCGGTAACCAAACACGGTGAGTTGCTTTATGTCCGATTACCAGACAAAAAGGTTTAGATGGGTCCCGTTTGTCCAGCCAGTCTTCAGCGGCATCTTCAATTACATTGGAAACATACCCGTCAACTGTTTTCCGGCTTCCATCCTGCATAATAAAATCAGGATTGTAATACTGTCCTTGATTGGGCAGCACCTGCCAGTAACTAAAGCCCTGGGGCTCACTTTCCAAATGCCACTTTCCAATCCAGGCGGTCTGGTATCCGACTTTTCCAAGTTGTTTGATAAAGGAATCCTGGCTGCCGTCAAAATGGGAGTTTTCATTATCTTTAAAGCCGTTTTTGTGGCTGTACTTTCCGGTAAGGATTACCGCCCGGCTAGGCCCGCAAATGGAATTGGTCACATAACCTTTGTCAAAACGAACACCCTCTTTGGCAATCCGGTCAATGCCGGGCGTTTGCATCAACTTACTTCCATATGCACTGATGGCCTGGTAAGCATGGTCATCGGAGATGATAATGATCACGTTGGGCTTTTCTTGCTGGGCATAGGTTTCAAATCCGCAGAAAAGCAATAATAATGCAAATAATTTCTTCATCTGTTTTAGTTATCCTGGTTTATAGTAAGGGTTATTGCCGGAAGATTGAAAGTCGGGTTCACCTGTAAATTTATACTTCTTTTGGCTCCTGAAGTATTGGCTTTTAAAGTTACGGGTAATTTAAAATTCCCGGAACCATAGGTCCGGTTAACGGTTGCCCAACTGGCAGACAGATTACTGACCCACCAGCCATCTGTGTTGGTACTGATTAAAACGTTAACTGTTCCTCCTGAAGCGGGGACCGCTGAATTGCTTTCCAATACGGCTGAAAAGGCTGATGCTTCTGGTTTAGCGGGCAGGTCTTGTTTTTTACAGGAAATCAAGACCAAAAAACAGAACATGAATGACAACAGCCGTAAGATATTTTGATTGATACGCATTTCTTTATACAATTTAGTTTGTTTTACCATCCTGGATTTTGGCTCCAGTTTCCACCTGTCAGTTGAAGCATTCTTTGTTTAATGGGTAATAGATAATCTCTCCCAAGGTTAAAACCATAGCCATTTGGCAATACGTTCTTATAGGGATCAATATACCGCAGGGCATCACCCGAGGCTCCGGTGAGGTATAGATTTACTGATTTTCCGGAAGGGGCTGTATCATAATACAATAAAGAGGATCCATAGAAACCGGTACTTGTGTTTTGACTTGGCATATCACTGCCAACAAACAATACTCCCAAAGGCCGTTTTCCAGCCAGCAAGACATCGGCTGCAGCCCAACGCAAAATGTCGTCCAACCGCATCCCTTCTGCAGCAAGTTCCACTCTTCTTTCTCTTCTCACACATTGAATAACCGGGCTTAAAGCATAAAATGGATAAGATGGATCTGTATTGTATTCTTTGTTTACATCAACTGAGGGCATACCCGCTCTTAATCTGAGGGGATTTAAAGCATTGGCAACAGTCACAGGGTCTCCTCCAAGTTCCGCCAAAGCCTCCGCATAATTTAACAATACTTCGGCGTATCTAAACGCAATTCCAGGGGCCATACTTTTAAAATCATCGGAAACAGCAGACGCGCTGTTGTATTCCAGGAATTTATACAAGGGAAAACCTGTAGTACTCCTGTTGAACCCGGTTTGGTTAATGGGTGGGTAAGCCGGTACATTGACCCCTGGTTTTAAAGGTTGCCCTGGCATAGCAATGGTTTGGCCTAAACGTGGATCTCTGAGTTCGGGGCTAAGTTCTCTGCCATACACTGCCTGGGCCTGCTTCCGTTCATTACCGATGAACGGGCGGCCGTCCCTGGTCAGATAGTCATCCACCAAAGATAAAGTGAGCCCCATGTCTGCGCCATCGGTTGAAGTATATTTGCTAATGCTATGCCCTATATTGTCGTTGGTATTGTATTTTTTCCACAACAAAACTTCAGAATTGGCAGAAAGATCTGTGGTGATAAACAAGTTCCCGTAGTCTTTTAAGGGTTTTCCTGTTGAATATACCGACCAGCGGGAACTGTTGATTACAGTTGCTGCAGCATCTCTTGCCTTTTCATAATAAGTCTTTATTTTATCGTCTGTAATGTCCTTTGTAAAAAAGGCATCATTCTTTGCCTTATGGTACTTTTCCCAGGATCCTTCATACAAGGCAACCCGGGATTTGAAGGCCAGGGCAACATCTTTATGAACCCTCATGGAAGCACTGTTGGAAGCAACGGGCAGAAGGTCTATGGCTTTGTCCAGGTCGGCGAGGATAGAGTCTACAACCAAAGTTCTGGAGTCTCGTTTTACGGCCATAACTTCCTGATCAGCGGGCAGCACTTTATTTACCCAGGTAACGCCTCCATATTTTCTGACCATGTTAAAATAAACATAAGCCCGGAAAAAACGGGCTTCCCCGACATATTTATTGATCTCTGAAGCCTGTCCTGTTGCATGCCTGTAATTTTCGAAAAAATAGTTAATCGATCTTATTGTTCTGTACTCACTAATTGAGGTAGTATCACTTAGAGAAGATAAGCCACTGATCCGGGCATTCACAGAGGAAAAGATCATGTTATCTGTTCCTGCATCGTTAAAGGCGATTCCGTTCCCCCCTACTACTGTGGGCTGGCCTGGAAATGTATTCTGATAAAATTGGTTCAGGTACATCTTCAATTCATTTGTTGAAGAAAGACTGTTGGTTGTACTCAGGGAATCCAGGGGTTGAAGGTCCAGGAAGTTCTTTTTACAAGCCGATAACCCAAGAGCTATACCTATAAGGGTAAATATTTTTATAGTATTCATTTTCATCATCATTTAAAATCCAACATTAACTCCAATAGAATAAACTTTACTTAACGGATAGATTTTCCCCGGATCTACACCTCCGGTAATCGTCTCAGGATCCAGCATTTTCGCGAGCTTTGTCACGGTAAACAGGTTTTCACCAGTAACGAAAATATTCACTTTGGAAAGCCTGATCTTTTTAATCAAAGAGGATGGCAAGGCATAACTTATCGTTGCATTTTTAAGCCTCAGATAAGCTGCATTCTGCAAATACTGGTCTGAAACCTGCTGTGTTTTATTGATATAAGTACTGATTGATCCTGCGGGAGCTGCATAAGGGTTCGGATAATAGGCTCCTGGATTCTGGGGCGTCCAATAATCCAAATGCTGGTTAAATACAGTAACCTGAGCCAATGCACCTGCACCCCAAAAATAGACGTCACCTGGCTTAGGGGCATAATCCATTTTTCCTATGCCCTGGAAAAGAAGCGATACGGAGAAACCTTTCCATTCTACTGCACCATTAAAGGAATAGGCGTATCTAGGAGTGGAGTTCCCTATAATACTTAAATCGCCCATATTGCCAAGCACGTTATTTCCAATATCGATCTTGTTGTCTCCATTTAAATCTCTATAACTCACATCTCCAGGTACCCAGGCTAAAGAGGAAAGATAAGAATGGTTCATTTTATTAAATGCCGTTGCCTGATCTGCATTTTGAATCAATCCAGAGGTACGATATCCCCAAATTTCTCCAACATTTTTGCCTTCATACCAGGTATTTGATGGATTGCTGTTTGTTGGATTTTGATATTTAGTTACCACCGATTTATTATCAGACAACATGGCTCCTATTGAATAGCGGATTCCATTTTCCAGCTGATCCCTCCAGCTTAAAGACAACTCCCATCCATTGGTCCTTAAATTTGCGTTATTGCTTAACGGTGGTGTACCTCCATACATGTCGGCTATATCAAGTGAGGGGCCTAACATATCGCGGGTACTTCTTTGAAAAACATCAATGCTTCCCGTTAGATGACTTTTTAAAACCTCAAAATCCAAACCAATGTTTGCCGTCTGGACTTTTTCCCAGGTAACCCCAGGGTTGAAGGGCGCCGGCGCAGCAATATATCCCTCTCTTCCGTTTTGAAAATACCATTGACCTCCTGCACCCGAAGGGCCTGGAACGGTAATATTCATAGTTTGGGCATAAGAATATAGTCCGGCACCAGATTGATTGCCCAAAAGCCCATAGGATCCTCTGAGCTTCAATAAGCTGATCTGATCTTTTAAGCCCTCCATAAATTCTTCTCCGGCAAGGTTATACCCTAAAGACACAGATGGAAAAAAGCCCCAGCGGCTGTCTGCTGCAAAACGTGAAGAACCATCATACCGACCGTTTACCTCTACCAAGTATTTATTTTTGTAGTTATAGTTTAGTCGGCCAAAAAAACCTCTGGTGCCCCAATGTGTTCTATTTTCGAGGGTAGTTTGACTACCGGTAGCCAGAGAAAGTCCAGGCCTGGAAGCGCTGATCAGGTCTTGAACGGATGAGGAAAGTGCACTGTACTCATTAAGTTCCTGTTGAAAACCAAACATAGCATTAAAGGTATGGTCATTGTTTAAAACGTAGCTATACGAAGTATACACGTTTGGAGAAAAATAATTGGTTGCATTCATATTTCTCGTATAACCTCCAAGAATTGGAATATTGTACTCTGAACGGTTGACATATTTAGGTGTTCCATCAATACCGTAAATCAGTCCGGGCAATTTCAAAATATCCTCATTGGTATTGGTTCGCAAAAGGTTAAAATCCGCCATGATCTTCCAATTTTTTACGGGTTCCAGTTCCAGTCCTGGTAAGATGGCCAGTGTGTAACTTTTGGTCTCATCTTTTGAACCTGATTGCAGGTAAGGTACCATAGACATTTCAGAAAAGTTACCATTGAGGTCATAAGGCGAAACATTTGGACGCATCCTGGCCAGATTATGAAAAAACAGGGATTCGAATCCGGAAAATGGGGAGACATAATCAGACTGTGTAAATTTGGTATTTAGTTTCAACTTAATCCAGCTGTTGAGCTGGGAACTGATACTGGCATTCAGATTATAACGTTTATAGTCAATATCTGCATAGCGTAAACTGCCACCTTCTTTATAGTAAGCTCCTGATATAAAGTACTGGGTATTTTTGTTACCGCCACTCGCACTCAGATTATGCGATTGGCGCATGGCATAGGGTTTATAGTGAAAATCAAACCAATTGGTATTGGCTACACCATTTGCAGAGTTTTCCCAATTGGAATAGTAGTTATCTGTTACCTCGGGGAATATATTCATTCCTGCAGGGTTATTCACATATTGCTGGAGTAAGGCCAGTTTATCATCAGAATATTGTTTACTTCCGGTCGCATTGAATGTTGCTGCATTAAAATATTTGGCAAATTCATAAGAGTTTGCCATTTCGGGCAATTTAACCGGGGAGGTAAATCCTATATTGTTAGCATAGGATAAAGTGGTCTTGTCTGCTGTTCCTTTTTTTGTGGTGACCAGGATAACGCCATAAGGAGCTCTTGCACCATATATTGCCGAAGCTGCCGCATCTTTGAGTACGGAAATGGATTCGATATCATTTGGATTGACATCGGATAAGGACATTGCCAGCCCGTCTACAAGTACAAAGGGGCTATCTCCCCCACTCAGGTTTCCTGCTCCGCGTATGTTTAAATTGAAACTTTGCCCAGGCTTGGTATTCCCGCCAACAGATACATTTAAACCAGGTGCCACACCTTGTAAGCTTTGGGTGGCGTTTGTAACAGGTCTGTTCTGCAGATCTTCTCCCTTTACCACCGATACAGATCCGGTGAGGTTTATTTTCTTTTGGGTGCCATAGCCCACCACAATAACCTCATTTAATTGTCCGGATTCTGCAGCTAAACTGATGGTTAATGGCCCCTTTCCTGTAATCTTCACTTCTTTGCTCACATAGCCTACATAGGACACCAGCAAAATTGCACTTTCATCAATTCCAGTTAAGGTAAATTGCCCGTTGGGATCCGTAATTGTGCCTTTGGAACTCCCTTTAACTTTGATACTCGCTCCAGGGATCCCTTGTCCTGTTTCATCCAGCACTTTTCCTTTAATATCTACAGGAACGACCAAAACTGGAGCTATTTTGTCTGTACTGATCCTTCTGTCTTTCACTATTACGGCCTTGCCTTTGATATCATAAACAACTAAGGGTTGATTTTTAAAACTCAGTTCAAGTGCCTGTTCCAGACTTGCTTCTTTAACTTGTATCGAAACGGGTTTAGCATACTGCACTGCATCCGAGACAAAAACAAGATCATAACCGCTTTGCCTGCTAATTTCCTTTAATACCTTTTTAAGGGAAACATTTTTCTCGGTCATTGTAATTCTATTCTGGGCAAAGCCATTTGCCACTACCTGGAAAGTAAATGATAACAGCAGTATCACAGTGAGTTTCATGGTCAACAGAATTTTACGTTTCATACGGTGGTGACCGTAGAAATTAAGAGTTAAAATTTCATACATTTGGTTAGTTTGGGTTGATTTGGTTGGGACACAGCATGAACATGCCGCTACCCTTCCTGGTTAATGGATAATTTACTTCTCTCGATAGAAAAATGGATTGCCTGTAACCCAATATGGATCAGGGGTGGCTCAAACGCCTCTGATCTTTTTAATTACAGACCTTTGTAGCATTAAGGCATAACTGTAACCCTCCTTCCCTCTATTTTAAAGTTAAACTCGTCGGTTTCTTTCAGTATCATCAAAACATCATTCAGGTTTTTTGATTTCGATACCGATCCGCCTATATGCTTCTGACTCAAATTGCCCTGGTACACAACTTCTATGTCATACCAACGGGCAACTTTTCTCATAATAGAACGGATATCTTCATCCTGAAAAAGAAAGTATCCATTTTTCCAGGCAATAACTTCATCAAGATCCGCATTCACTACATTCAGGCCGTTCTTTTCATAAACAGATTGCTGTCCCGGCTTCAATAGCGCTGAGCTTTTAGACTCTGCTACATTTACCTTCACACTTCCTTCGAGTAAAGTGGTTTTTATGCTTTCCTCCTCCTCATAGGCGTTAATATTAAAATGGGTTCCTAATACACTTACTTCTTGTTTTTTCGTCAGAACTTTGAATGGCATGTTTTTATTCTTGGTGACCTCGAAATAGGCCTCACCAGAAAGTTCTACTTTTCTTTCCGAACCAGAGAAACTGGCCGGATAACGCAAAGAAGAGGCACAATTTAGCCATACTTTGGTCCCATCTGGTAACTGAATCTGATATTGCCCTCCTTTTGGCGTAGAGACCTTGTTTATTGCCTGACTGGTCTGATGGTTGTTTACAGCATAGACAATTTCTCCTTGTCTGGTTTTTGTAATGGTAACTCCTGATTGGTCTGCAATACGACCATCAGTGGTTTCGTCCAATACAATACTTCTGCCATCAGATAGGGTTAGAACAGCTTTATTTTGACCTGGCAGAATAGATTTTGTTTTGACCAGAAGTTTGGCTTTGGATATTTGTGATGTTGTTTTATACCTGTAAAAACCGATACCCAATACGATAAGCAGTACAGCAGCTGTAGCAAGAATCCGCCATAAAATATGCCTTGTTGGCTGATGGGGAGAAAGATGCTGATCATTTAGAAATTGCCATACTTCATCCAGTTGTTTTTCTTTTGCTTCCGCACTCACTTCAGGTCGTTCGGCCTGCTCATACTTTAGATACCAGCTTTCGAGTAAAGCCCTTTGTTCTTCGCTGCAATTTCCGGAAAGGTATTTTTTTAGTAGGTCCTGGACTTCTTCCTGCATGGTATTTCCCTTATATAAAAGCTAAGACAGCTAAGGGCTAGGCTTACAGGTAGATGGAAATTAAATAAACAGAATAAAAATCACAACAATCAGATTATCAGCATTATAAAAAATAAAAAAAAATCCCAAGTTTAACTTTAAGAATTTTCAGGGCGTTACTGATCTGCTTTGAGACCGTTTGAGGTGATAGATGAAGTTGTTCCGCTATTTCCTTGTGTGAAAGGTTTGAATTTCTGCTCAGAATGAATACTTCTCTCATTTTTGAAGGTAAATCGTCAATTTCCTTTTGTATGATCAAAGCAAATTCTCTTTCTCTTATCAACAGATCTGTTATGTAATTGTCTTCATTGATAAAATGCTGAAGGGACTGAACATACCTGGATTCCACTTGTTTATGAG
>NZ_QAIL01000399.1 GCF_003061025.1 Pedobacter sp. HMWF019
TAGAAACATTTCTATCTTATTTACAGCACGAGAAACGTTATTCGCTTCACACCATTGAGTCCTACAAAGTAGACCTGACCCAGTTTAATACTTATCTCCTGGAAACATTTGAGATGGAGATGCTGGAGGTGCAACCTATACAAGTGAGAAATTATATAGTGCACCTGATGGAGCAGGGGATAAGTGCGAGCTCCGTGGGCAGAAAGATGTCTGCGTTGAGAAGTTTTTATAAATATTATCAAAGGCAAGGTGCGATCGTTTCTAATCCTGTTACCCATGTAAAAGCACCTAAGGTTGTGAAACATTTGCCGGTGTTTATTGATGACCAAAAGCTGGATGTCCTGCTGGATTCCGGCGAATTTTTTGACGACACCTTTCCTTCTATTCGGGATAAAATGATCATTGAAGTTTTATTTGGCACCGGTATGCGTCTGGCAGAACTGCTGAACCTTAAAGATCAGGATATAGATTTTTATGGAGAAACAGTAAAGGTATTGGGTAAAGGAGGGAAACAAAGGATCATCCCGATGGCCCGTCCACTGGTGCAGCAGCTGAAAGATTACATCAGTTTAAAAAGCTTACAAAATTTCGACAACAAAACCGCATCCTTGTTCGTTACTAATAAAGGAGCCAGCGCGCACCGGAATTTTATTTATAAAACAGTAAAGAGTTATTTGACATTTATTTCCACGCAGGATAAAAAGAGTCCACACGTTTTAAGGCATTCTTATGCAACAAGTCTGTTGAATAGAGGGGCAGACCTCAATGCGATAAAAGAGTTGCTTGGGCACGCTAGCCTTGCTGCTACCCAAGTGTATACACATAATTCAATTGAAAGATTAAAAACTATATATAAACAAGCCCATCCAAAGGCATAAAAAAGGAGGACAACATGAAAATCAGAGTTCAATCAATCCATTTCAATGCAGATAAAAAGTTGTTAGACTTTATACAAAGAAAGGTAGATAAGCTGGATCAGTTTTTTGACCAGATCATAAGTGGAGAAGTTTATTTGAAACTGGAGAATGTAGACGATGAGGCGAATAAAATTAGCGAGATCAAACTGATTGTTCCTGGCGGAACATTGTTTGCTAAAGAGCAGTGTAAAACA
>NZ_QAIL01000400.1:0-1135 GCF_003061025.1 Pedobacter sp. HMWF019
ACCTTACGCTGGGCAATCAGCTTATTCAACTCCCCCAATCCAGATTTATCACTGATCAGACCACTGATCTGATCTAAGGATTTACTATAAAACGCTTGTTGTTTATTTCTCTTATTTAACCTGCTTTCAATAGCATTAAGCAATTCTATATCATCAAAAGGTTTGGTCAGATAATCATCTGCCCCCATTTCCATTCCCTTTCTCATATCCAGGCGCTCTGCCTTGGCGGTAAGAAAAATAAAAGGTATAGTAGAAGTATTGGGATTTTTATTGAGCATATACAGCACACCATAGCCATCCAGCTCCGGCATCATGATGTCACAAAGGATCAGGTCTGGAAGATGTTGCGCTGCCAAATCGACCCCTACTTTTCCATGATTGGCTTCCAGAACTTCATAGCCAGCCAGATCCAAGATCTCTGCTACACTTTCCCGTATATCATTATTATCTTCTATAACCAGAATCTTTGTTTTCCCCATCTATTTATTAAAAGAAAGTATAAATGTTGTCTCTTTGTTAATTATACTGTTAAACTGCACTTCTCCCCTCATCAAGGTCACATAACGCAATACAATATTCAGTCCAAGTCCGGTTCCTGGAATATTCCCTGTATTATTCGCCCTGAAAAATGGCTGGAACAAATGAATCTGATCAGATTCAGGAATACCAATACCATTATCCTTTATAGTTACAATACATTGGCTTTCGTTGATCTCCGTATTGAACTCAATAAAAGTATTTTCCCCTGAATATTTTATGGCATTTCCAATCAGGTTGATCATACAATTCTTCAGCAGGTTCTGATCCAGCATCACCATACTCTCCAGGCCAGTATGCTGATAAATGATATTTTGATCCTGTTTGGCAATCATTTGCATTTCTTCAGTAATCTCCTCCGCAAGTTTAACCAGGTCAAATGAACTGAAAGTAGGCTCTACCCCGCCTGCTTCCAATCTTTCCAAAGACAGAAAATCATTGAGTATCGTGGTCAGGTTACCTACTGCATTTTTGATCTTACTGACATGTTTTTCAATATGTTTATTCTGAAAAGGCTGGGCATACTTTTCGATCAGCGAAGCGGAGAGTTGTACAGAACTGAGCGGTGTACGGAACTCATGAGAAGCCATAGAAACAA
>NZ_QAIL01000400.1:1145-3837 GCF_003061025.1 Pedobacter sp. HMWF019
TTTCTCTTTTTCCAGGGAAAGACTTACTTCTTCTTTAGCTTCTCTCAATGCCACCACCGTTTTCTTTAAAGATTTTGTTCTTTCTTCCACCAATTCTTCCAGTTCTGCTGCGTATTCGCGCAAACGCTCTTCGGCTTCTTTCTCTTTGGAAAGGTCATGGATAAAACCCGTATATATTTTACGCTCCTTATACTGTACTTCACTTACAGCCAGCCTGAATGGAAAGGTAGAACCATTTTTTCGCAGGCCCCTCACTTCACGTCCTATCCCAATGATTCTTTTTTCCCCGGTATGTTCATACCGATCCAGATAACCATCATGTGCTCCTTTATCCGGCTCAGGCATCAACATTTTAATGTTGTGCCCAACTACTTCATCCAGACCGTAACCAAATAACTTTAAGGCAGCAGGATTTAAGCTTTCAATTATTCCATGCTGATCAATTGTAATAATTCCATCAATCGCTGTTTCTATGATCGCATTTAAGAGCCTTGCTTTTTCCATAAACCTTTTTTTACAAATATATCAATTTTTACGCCGCCTGATTTTGATTACGATCAAAACTAAAACATGATCTCTATCATATTTTAAGCTGAAAATTGTCTGGTACTTTGCGCTATCAATCCGATAAATGAATATGACAACACATACTTTCCACATTCCCGTTCTAGGCCTTGGCTATTCCATTGATACACCTTTAAAAGTAGCTAAATACGGAATATCTTCTGTTGTTTCCATTGTAGATGACGAACTTACAGAACGCATGAGAAAGTACCATTCGGACTGCAATCAATTGCCTTACCACTTTATAGGGCCAAATGAAACAGACTTCAGGGCTAAAAGAATCACCGCTTATCTGAACCTGCTGGAACAATTAGTTACCCAACAATTTAACGAGATCAGACAACAGGATTTTACTGAAGGAACTACACTGTCTACTTATTTTGAGTGGTTACCAGAATATTCACCGCTCAAAATTCAGTATACCTCTTTAAAAAACATGGAAAATAGCCTGTTAAAAGCCCATTTGGAACAAGAACTTAAACAACAGATCAGACCGGGATCCATTGATGTGAACATTATGTCTAAAGTAGACAAAGCCAATTACAATGCACAGCAGGAATATGCAGGTGATGATTTTACTGATGCCATTGCCGCCATGCGTGGTTTTGCAAACAGCCGGTTGCATTCTTCAGTCATTATATCTGCCGGATTAAATCCCCGCCTGTATGCTTATATGGAAAAATGCCCGGACCTGTATCCTGTAAACGGTCAATTCACAAAGAAAATCATCTTAAAGGTTAGTGATTACCGGTCGGCTTATTTACAAGCCAAAATATTGGCAAAAAAAGGCCTTTGGATTTCTGAATTCAGGGTAGAATCCGGTCTCAACTGTGGCGGACATGCCTTTGCCACCGATGGTTTGCTAATGGGCCCGATACTAGAGGAATTTAAACAGAACCGTACGCCTCTGGCCAGTGAACTCTGGGAAATTTATACAGAAGCTCTGCAGAAAAAAGGCATTTCGGTCAATGATCAGCCAGAACAGCGGATCACGGTACAAGGTGGAATAGGGACAGCCGATGAGCATGAATTCCTGATCAACTATTATCAGCTTGATGCTGCCGGCTGGGGAAGTCCTTTTTTACTTGTACCTGAAGCGACCAATGTGGACCAGGATACCCTGGAAGCACTGGTTACTGCAGAAGAAAAAGATTACTACCTGAGCAATTCTTCCCCTCTGGGCGTATTGTTTAATAATTTCCGTAAAAGTACCGCAGAAGAACTAAGACTTCAGCGTATTGAAAAAGGAAGACCAGGCAGCCCCTGCAAGAAAAAATACCTGTGCACCAATACAGAATTCACTGCACAGCCCATTTGTACTGCTTCAAGGGAATACCAACACCTGAAGATCGAACAACTGAAAAACATGGAACTCGAAGAAAAAGAATACCGCAGACAGTTTGAAACCATTACAGAAAAAGTATGCTTATGTGAAGGCCTCTGTGCTTCTGTTTATATAAAGGATGGCTTACTGAAGCAAAGAGAGAGTAAAGCCGTGAGCATTTGTCCAGGTCCTAATCTTGCCTATTTTTCTGAAAAATATGCTCTTTCAGAAATGATCGGTCATATTTATGGACGTGAAAACCTGCTTGCAACGGTAAAAAGACCAAACCTATTTATTAACGAACTGAACCTCTACATTGACTATCTGAAAAAAGACATCTCCGCTCAGCTGGAACTGCTTAGCGATAAAAAGGCCCGCTATTTCAGAAAATTTTCCGCCCAGTTGCAGGAAGGTATAACTTATTACAGAAACTTGGTACCCAATTTAAAACTCCAAACCCAGTCTGCAGTACAAGAAATTCAGCAGCAGCTTGAAGAAGCGGAAAAGGCTCTGCTACAACTTTCCGTTTAATTGTTTATAAAACTCATCCAGAATATCACAGTTAATATTTTACAATTACTACCGATAAAAGTTTATTTTTACAATAAACATCCCTTCCATGCTGTGAAAAAGTATCCTTTATTAAAAATCGCTCTCTTGTATTTCCTGCTGGGTAGTCTTTGGCTCCTGGCAGGTGCAGTCGTCATCAACTGGATTGACAATCAATATCCCTCCGTTAATCTTCAAGGATTACATTTTTTCAAGAATCTGATATTTCTTATTGCAACTTCTGTTCTGGTATTG
>NZ_QAIL01000401.1 GCF_003061025.1 Pedobacter sp. HMWF019
ATACAGTACAAATGTATCTTATTATTTGTTAAATACAAATATTTTTATTCTTCTTTTACTGTACCTCCCTAAAGTAAAATCAGAACCATGTTGCTGCTCTATGGTACTTTTTTTTTAATCTTTGCATAATTATCATTTCTGTTTCAATGAAGAAAAAATCAAAAAGCCCAATTCCTCAACCTAAAAAAATCACTCCTGCAGGCACAAAATATATTCGGAGCAAAATCATTCTAATGGCGGTCATTATAGTACTCGGTTTAATTCTTGTTATCGATTCGAAAACCGGTTTTATTAAAGCTATAGTTGGCGATGGGACCATTCGTATACCTATCCCCCACTGGCTAAAAAAGCTTATTGGCTAACTCGGGTATTGGTTCAGCCTTCTTGAGCAGGTTGAGATTCCTGTTCTTCGGAAGAAGTAAGTTGTTTTCTCGAATGCATTTTATAAATGAGCAAACCAATCAACAGTGGCAGGGCATACGAAGCCATCATGACAATATTGCCCATGTTCCAGAAATGCTCAAGATCAGACATGGAGAACAACATAAAGATCCCAATTGAACAAAGCATGCTAAACAGGATTAATAAGCCTCTGATGCTTAGCGCAGATAAGGATGTCTTACCCAAAAGTACATAACAAAGCCAGAGCAACAGAAAACATGGCATAGAACAGGCTCCTCCCACTCCTATAGCAACCAAGTAATAGATCGCAAAATCCTTCGAGAAGACATAATCAATGATCTGGGTAATATCGGTATTAAACATCACAGCATTATTGTTACTGGCATTCAAAAGCAGAAATAAAGGACCAATAAAAATACTGGTCAGCCAAACTTTGAGTGGAAAGTTAAGCGTGCTGTTCATAAATGTGAATTTAAGAAAATTTCGGCAAAAGAAACGATCTTAGCTTCACCATATCATTTAAAAGAATAATAAAAAAGGCGATGAATATCGTTTATCCCTCGCTAAAGTTAATGCCCTAAACAATTCATAACTATCTTCCTGCAAACGATAGCGCACAATTAGCCCCCTTTCTACGGTGAAATGCGCAGAAAACATAGAAGAATATAGCTTTCCGGTTTTGAGCATTTTTGAACTAAATTCACCTGAAGCAATGGCAAAATTATCTTCAACAAGAATATGGTCAATCTGTGCACTTACAGGTTCTATATTCTGCCATAAAAGATTAAAAAAATCAGCTATTTCCTCCCTGCCTGTTCTTCTTCCTAACCACGGTGCGATATTCTGGTTTCCAGGTATGTCCCAGTCTACGTTTTCTGAAAACAGGCCGCAGAGCGTTTCTAACTCTCTGCTGGCTAATGCCTGATAAAAGCTTTGAACTATTTTTCTGGTTTGAATGGTAAGGATGTCTTTCATGGTTGATTTTCTATGGATTTAAAAACAAAGAAAAAACACCCCACTGACAACCCTATGGCAGTGCAGTAAAATTATCCATAACCGTCATTGATAAAATGGCTTGCTCAATAGAACAAGGATTATCTGACAGATGGCCAAGAAAATACTCATTTACCTTTTCGATCATAGGCTGCTCTACATGCGGGATAGGTGCAAAAACCAATTCTTCTTCCTCTCCATTTTTTGTCAATAAAACCTTATTTCCAAATACAGAAAAACTGATCTTCCCCAAAGACCCTACGATTTCGCAATAATCCTTCCTGTCTTTTACTGAAACCGTAAAGCACCAGGTTCCGTTGAAAACCACACCGTTTTTAAATAAAATATGTCCGCTTACCAGATCATCTGCATTGTTGATCAAAGATTGATTGACAGATACTCCCGATGATATCAAGGGGTCACCAAAGAAGTAAATCATTAGATCGAGTTGATGCGGAGCAAGATCATGGAACAATCCGCCGCCAGAAATTTCGGGGTTCAGTCTCCAGTTGGTCTCCGAGGGAGCTATAATATCCGTGTTTTCAGGCTGTAGCATTTGCAACTGTACAAATCTTACATCACCTATTTCTTTCTGCTCCAACAGTTCTTTGATCTTCAAAAACATGGGTTGGGCTCTGCGGTAATGAGCCACACTCAATTTAACTCCATATTGCTGGGAAGCCATCTTCATTCGTATTGCAGAGCTTGCATTGATGGTTACAGGCTTTTCTACATAAACCGGCTTACCAGCTGCCATACACAGTAACGTATATTCTTCGTGTTGCAATGGAGGAGTGGCAATGTATACTGCATTTACTTCAGGATCATTGATGAGCTCATGTACATTGCTGTACCATTTCGGCACGCCATGCCTCAAGGCATAATCGGCTGCTTTTACTGCATCCCTGCGCATTACTGCTATCAGAGAGGAGTTGAGCACCTTATTAAAAGCTGGCCCGCTTTTCACTTCGGTTACATCCCCGCAACCTATAATTCCCCATTTAATTTCCTGCATATATCGAAATGATCAATTCTCAGATAGATTCAGTAAAGCTAGTTTATTTTGTAAAAAAGATTCCAATATATTTTCACCAGCTTTGGAACTGATTTTGTTAGAAGAGCGAACAATGGCATCTACAATAATAACGCTTGGCATTTTTGTGCTAACCTTATTCCTGATTCTTGTGAAGCCTAAAGGTTTACCTGAAGCCTGGGCGACCATAATAGGTGCTGCCCTCATGTTGTTTACCCAAAAAGAAACCATAGCCCAAGCCTTACAAATTACTGCTCAAGGCGCAGATGTATTGCTGTTTCTATTGGCTTTAATGTTGTTATCAGACCTGCTTGACCGTTCTGGTTTCTTCGAATGGGCGGCCATCTGGGCTGCGCGATGGGCAACCGGACATGGAAAACTACTTTACCGAAATGTCTTTATTCTGGGTGCCATTATCACGGCATTCCTATCACTTGACACTACGGCAATCATACTTACACCAATCGTTTTATCCTTTGTAAAGAGATTAAAACTCCCCGCTTTACCTTTTTTAATGGCATGCGCTTTTATCGCGAATACAGGTTCTCTACTCTTACCAGTTAGCAACCTGACTAACCTTCTTTTCCAGGGGACGCTAAAATTTTCATTTGCGGCATTCGCTTTACGTATGCTTCTGCCTCAAATTGCCATCGTTTGCTTAAACTATCACTTGTTCAAATGGTACTTTAGAAAAAATTTACCCAAAAAATTTAATGCATTGGATTTGCCGGAGCCTAAAAGTGTAATTAAGGATCCGCTTTATTTTAAAGGTGCAATTTTTGTATTGACTGGTGTAACTATCGGTTATTTTATTGGTGCATTAATTGGAATTGCACCTTATATTATTGCACTGACTGGTGCAGCGGCTTTATTGATTTGGAGTGTATACAGAAAGCAGATCAGCAAGCAGGTCATCAATGGGATTTCCTGGTCACTATTTCCTTTTATTATAGGTCTTTTCATCGTTATACAGGGGGTACAGAATCTGGGTTTAACTAAATATGCAGCGCAGGGATTAATGTCGCTTCGGCATATACCACTCCCATTACAGATGTTAGGTACTACATTTGGAGCGGGAATTGGGGCAAACATCATCAACAATATCCCCATGGCTCTATTGTCTATTTCCGTATTGAACATGGCACATTCGCCGGAATTGGTCCAATATGCAGCACTGATTGGGTGTAATATTGGACCAAACTTAACCGTAGCTGGTTCTTTAGCCACCATGCTGGTGATCAGTTCAGCTAGGCAAAAAGGAATTAACATGAGTGCATACGATTTCTTCCGTATTGGTTTATGGGTTACCCCATTGTTATTGATCACCGCAGTGACAATCCTTTATTTAACCGATTTTCTCGTCTGAATCACGAACGTTTAAAATAAATGGATTTGGTTCTTCAGTATTCAGACAACATATATTATCTGAAATAAGCTGATTATTATGTTCTATTGCCAAAAAAAAATATTAAATATTCTTTATTTGGAGGACTCGAAAAATAGTGCATCCTTTGCTGTTAAAAACTCATTTTTTTAGCGAATTAAACCAATAACCAAAATGCCATCTGCACTTCCAGATCACGAACTTGTTCTGCTCCTAAAAGAAGGTCAGCATACTGCATTCGAAGAACTATACAATCGATATTGGAAAAAGATCTTGCATTTGGCGGTTCAAAAAACAGGTGACCTCATTGAGGCGGAGAATATAGTTCAGGACATCTTTGTTTCACTCTGGAAACGAAGGGAAGTACTGACTATTAATTCCAGTTTTAACAACTATCTGGTTGTTTCCGTAAAATATAGGGTAATTAAATGGCTTGACAAACAAAGATCAAAGCGACTTTATGAAGGTAACGCAATAGCCCATTATGATGTACTAGATGACTCCACCCAACAATACCTGGAGTTTCAGGAGCTTCGAAGCCGCTTAGAGAAAGTATTGGCCACTCTACCGGAAAAAAGTCTTATCATCTACAAAATGAACAAGGATGAAGGAATGAGTCATCACCAAATTGCTACTGAACTGGGTATGACTGAAAAAGCCGTAAATTCCCATCTGGTAAGAACTAAAAAAGTTCTAAGAGCACATTTGAACAACTTTTTAACAAGCTTCCTTCTTTAAATTCAACATATAATTTTACAAATTTTATTTTTTTAAAAATAATTTGAGTCATTTGCTCTCTTCAGGGTACTAGTACATAAAGGCCCTTATAATGCAGGATAAAGAAAAGATCAGATTACAGGAATTAGCACACAAGTACCTCAACGGAACAATAACTTCTGTGGAGCAACAGGAGTTTGACAACTGGTTTGAGGAGGTTAATGATGAGCCTTTAACTGTCTTTTCAAGTGGACCGGTTACCGAGCAGGAACACAAGACACAAATCTTTAACAAGATAACAGAAACTCTTCAATCCAATAAAAAGAAAACAAAACGTTTTTGGTCAACAGGCCTCGCTGCAGCCTCTGTATTCTTATGTTTTGGAATAGCGGCCTATGTCCATTTTCATAAGAGTCCTGAGGCTCGTCTGGCCATAAATAAAATGAAAGACCCTATACAGCCAGGCGGTCAAAAAGCATACCTCACCCTGGCAAATGGAAAGCGTATTGTTCTAACCAATGCTGCAAATGGTAAATTGGCTGAAGAATCGGGGGTGCAGGTTAGTAAAACGGCTGAAGGTGAGTTGATCTATACCATCACCGGAAATTCCAAGTCGCAATCATCACTGGCCTTTAATACGATAGAAACCCCCAGAGGCGGTCAGTACCAAATACGCCTTCCTGATGGAACCCAGGTTTGGCTCAACTCTGCCTCCAGTTTAAAGTATCCAATCTCTTTCGAATCACAGCCCACCAGAAGAGTGATGCTTCAGGGAGAAGCTTATTTCGAAGTAACAAAAAATAAAAAGGTACCCTTCATTGTGGATATAAAAGATAAGCAGGAAGTAAAGGTTCTAGGTACTCATTTTAATATAATGGCCTATAGTGATGAGCCAATGCTGGAAACTACCCTCATGGAAGGGTCGGTGGAAGTTTCCCACAATAATCATAAAAATATCCTGAAGCCTGGGCAACAGTCCTCCATCCAACCTGGTGGAGAAATGCATATTCTGGATAATATAGACCTAAACAGTGTAATTGCCTGGAAAAACGGAAAAATATTTTTCGAAGGTCAGGATATCAGATCCATTATGCGGCAAATTTCCAGATGGTACAATGTAGAAGTAGAATATCATGGAAATATACCAAAGCGGTCATTTACCGGTGCTATCTCCCGGGATGCCAGTTTATCAGAACTTTTAGAAATTTTGAAACTGAGTAAAGTCCACTTTAGGATTGAAAACAGGACTATTATAGTCACACCTTAATGCAATTAATTTAGCTATAAACCCTAAAACCAAAGTATATGAAGCCATAAATACTAATCCAAAATCTACCGGTTAATAAAAAACCGACAGTGCGACCAACACTGCCGGGCAATAAGTAGTTAACCTTCCGTTGCGCACGGTAAAATCTATACCTAGATAATTTTTCCAGTTAACCAAATAACAAAAGTATGAATTTTTATACGCTATCTACCCCTGTGCCAAAAAATGGCCGGGTGGCTTTTAAACTCATTCTGTTTATGAAATGTGTTTTCCTTTTGATGACTGTGTTCTGCCTGCAGGTATCTGCAACTACATCGGCACAACAGATTAATTTTTCAGAGAGAAATGTTTCTCTGAAAAAGGTTTTTAATGCGATCCAGAAACAAACCAAGTACGTAATTTGGTATGAAGACAATCTATTGCAAAACACCACAAACATTAATGTCTCCTTACGTAATGCGAGTTTGACCGAAACTTTAGATGCCTGTTTAAAAGACCAGCCTCTAACCTATACCATTGTTAATAATACTATTGTAGTTCAGCGAAAAGCGCATACAAAAGATGGTGTTACAACAGTACCAGTTAAAGGTAAAGTAACCGATGCGAAGGGGTTGGGTTTACCTGGAGTAACCATTAAACTTAAGGGATCAACCACCACCGTGGTGACAGACAATAATGGAAATTATCAATTGTCATTATCCGAACCTAAGGGCATCCTTACTTTTAGTTACATTGGTTACGAATCCAAAGAAGTCAGTATAGACGGCAGAACAGAAATCAACATCCTGCTAAAGGAAATTAACAGCGATCTGAATGAAGTTGTTGTTGTAGGCTTTGGGGTACAAAAGAAGGCCAACTTAACTGGCGCAGTAGATCAAATAACTAGTAAAGATCTTATAAACCGGCCTGTTGCTAATGTAGGGGACGCCCTACAGGGCTTAATGGCTAATCTAAACATCAGTACAAATTATGGTGGAGGTGCACCTGGTGCTGCTAAATCGATGAACATACGTGGTTTCACGGGCTTAAATGGTGAACTGGCTGGTCCACTTATTTTAGTGGATGGTGTAGAAACCAATATTAATTCTGTAAACGCAAATGACATAGAAAGTATCAGTCTATTAAAAGATGCGGCTTCCGCTGCTGTTTACGGATCCAGAGCCCCCAATGGCGTATTGTTAATTACCACCAAACAAGGCCAAAAAAATCAGGCACCCAGGTTAAGTTATTCCAATAACATCTCTTTTTCCCAGCCGTTAAATGTTCCTGTAATGTCCAATTCGCTCACTTGGGCTCAAACCTTAAACGAAGCCTACCTGAATGCTGGTCTGGCTCAGTTTGTGCCAGATGAAGCTATCAACAGAATACAAAAGTATATAAACAACCCTACTGGAACGCCAACTACCGTAGCCATCCCAGGGGCTAACCAATGGGCCAACTATGATCCTCAATTTGCCAATTCAAATAATGATTGGTTTAAACTCTATTTAAAAAGATGGTCGCCTAGCCAGGAGCACAACATTAGTATTGATGGTGGAAGTGATAAAACCACTTATTTTATTGGTTTGGGCTCTACCGATAAAAATGGACTATACAATTTTGCGTCTGACAGTTATAAACGTAAAAACCTTCGCGCAAATATTACCACAGACGTCAATAAATACATCACATTTAGTTTAAAAACATCCTTTGCCCAAGAGAATGACGATGCCCCATTTAATGGCGGAGCCAATACAGGGAATAACTGGTTTCATCAAATTGCACGTATCTGGCCTATTATAGCTCTAACAGATCCAAACGGTGGATATGATAGTTACTCCTATGTCGCACAAATCGAGCAAGGCGGAAGAAACACCAGCCGTACCAATGAGAGCAGAATTAGTGGTGACATCACCATAAAACCACTACCCGGATGGAACATTACCGGACACTACAACTATGATTACAATACAACGAATGGAATGATATCCATTTTACCTTATCTCTATTCCACACCAAATAACCCCCAAACACAAAGTGCGACGGTATCCTCTGTGAGTAAAACCAATGAGTCAACCAATTATTACAATTATAATGTTTTCTCTAACTATGAAAAGCACCTGGGAGACCATTATTTCAAGGCGATGGTAGGCGTACAAACGGAAAAGAAAACCTACAGCTATTTATATGGATATAATTCAGATCTCTATAATTTGAGCCAACCTTCACTGGCTTTAACCAGTGGAATTGCTCCATCTACTACAGACGGTGGGTACAGTTGGTCAACAAACAGTACTATTGGCCGGATTAATTATAATTACAAAGAGAAATATCTTTTAGAGGGTAATGCCAGTTACATGGGCACTTCTCTATTTCCACAAGATACCAGGTATCATTTGTTTGCTTCAGGCTCTGCCGGCTGGGTACTTTCAAAAGAAGACTTTTTCAAACCCCTGCTATCTACAATCAGTAATGTAAAATTAAGAGGATCTTATGGCGGCTTAGGTGATATTTCTTATTTCCTGGATAAGGGAAATTACTATCCATATCAATCTTATTTAAACACCAGCTCATCCACCAATACTTCCTGGATCTTTGACCCCGCCAGTGGCGGCCGCCTGCCAAATGTATCCAATCCAACAAATACTGTGAGTCCAACCCTTACCTGGGCCAAACCTTCTATGTTGGATCTAGGCATTGACATCGACTTTTTAACCGACTTTAGCGCAACTTTTGATTGGTACAGAAAAAATATAACCGCACAATTTGGTCAGATAGGTACATTTCCTGCCCAATTGGGTGTAACTCCTGCTTTAGTGAACAATTCTGCGTCTGTTACAAAAGGATTTGATCTTACGGTTTCCTGGAAACACCAATATGGGGATGTCAATGTGACGGCCAGAGCCAACATTGGTCATTATTCCGGCAAGGTGACTCAATACGACCAAAATGTCACTCAATCCATCAACGATAAGTATAAAGGAGAACCCATTGGTGCAATCTGGGGCTTTGAAACCGTTGGTAAATTCCAATCGCAGCAACAGATTAAAAATTCTCCAAGCCAGGCAGCCATTAACGGGGCCACATGGAACCCAGGAGACATTCAATATGCAGACCTCAATGGTGACGGAAAAATTGATTATGGAAACAACACTCTTGCCAATCCCGGAGATCGGAAGATTATAGGAAACACAACCCCTGATTTTCTCTACGGTTTCAATACAGGTGCCAGCTGGAAAGGTTTTGATCTATCCATTTTCATTCAGGGGCAAGGACATGCTGATTATATGCCAGGCAACAACTACTTCTGGGGCGTTACTTCGACCTACCAAAGTACTGTAACACCTAAACTGTCTGACAGGTGGACTCCATCAAATCCTAATGGCTATTTCCCAAGATTAGACATCAATAATGGGGGTAGAAACCAAATTACCCAATCGGGCTATTTGCTCAATACAGCCTACATGCGGCTAAAAAATGCACAAATTGGATATACCTTTCCAAATAAACTGACCGAAAAAATTCACGTTTATGGATTAAGGCTGTATTGTAGTATTGAGAATGTTTTAACCATTTCCGGTGCTTTAAAGCATCAATATGTTGACCCCGAACTACTTCAAAGTGACGAAAAAATATATCCGCTTCAGCGAAGCTATTCTTTTGGTCTAAAAATGAATATTCAATAACCATTAATTATTTGAATTATGAAATCGAGACAAATCCTATACATATATTCTCTCCTCTGTTTAATTTTGGTTTCTTCCTGTAAAAAGGACAGTTTACTGAACCAAGTCCCCCCTTCTGCACTTACTGAAGCTTCTTATTGGCATACCCCGGCAGACCTTAAAAACTACATGAACAACCTATACGGGTACTTTCCTCTTTATGGTGGTTTCGGTAATCTGGGAATTTACAGCGTTGATGGCAACAGTGATAACTTAGTTACTCAGGTTGAAGACAAAAGACTAAATGGCGAGCTCACCATCAATAATGGTACAGTAGCCAACTGGACCTCTATCCGAGATGTAAACTATTTTCTGGCTAATTACCAAAAAGTAACAGGAGAGACCAGTACCATTGCCCCTTATGTAGGCGAGGCTTATTTATTTAGAGCAATGTTTTATTTTGATGCATTGCGATCTATTGGAGGTGTACCCTGGATTAATAAACCACTTAATGTGAATGACCAGGAATTCCTGATGGCACCGCGTCTATCCAGAAACATCGTAGTCGATTCAATTGTAAATGACCTGGACAAAGCCATATCAAATCTTCCGGGTAAAAGTGCAGCCCAAACTCAGCGATTGTATAAAGAATATGCCCAGAGTTTTAAATCCAGGGTATGCCTTTACGAAGGTACCTGGGAAAAATACCATGCCACCGATGCTTTTGGTGTGGCCGGTCAGAATGGATCCAAATACCTTCAATTGGCTGCAGACGCAGCAAGCCAGGTGATACAGTCAGGCACCTATCAACTGGATAACGTTGGTAAATCTAATGGATATTTCAATTTATTCAATCAGACAGATTACAGCAGCAGTAAAGAAATTATATTTTGGGGCGCGCTCAGTGTCCAGGCAAAACTCACTACAAACTGGGCATCCTATTTTCAATTTGGCTCTGATGGATCTTGTTTTACCGGCTTATCTAAAAGCCTGGTTGATGATTACCTGTGCAAAGATGGCCTTTCAATTAGCAACAGCACACAATATCAAGGAGACGAAACGCTTTCCAATATCTTAAAAAACAGAGATCCCCGTTTAAGACAAAGTGTTTATTTCTATGGCGATACTGTTATCAGTAATGTACCGGGTGCCAATCCAATTAAATACTTCACCTATCCGGCACTTGTGGCCGGAGCCCCCTGTACCACTGGCTTTGAAATTAGAAAAGGCCTAAACACAGACTACAATCAGGACAGCCATAATGGGCCCGGTGGAACTACTGGTGTTATTTACATGCGTTATGCCGAGGTTTTGTTAATTTATGCTGAAGCTAAAGCGGAACTTGGGACCTTAACCCAATCTGACGTCGATTTAACCATAAATAAACTAAGAGACCGCGTTGGAATGCCGCACTTAAATATTGGAGCTATCGCAACAGACTCAAAATGGCTGTTTCCAAGTCTATCACCAATCATTAATGAGGTTCGGAGAGAACGTCGTGTAGAACTGGCCTGTGAAGGTTATCGTTTAGACGATATATTAAGATGGGCAGCTGCACCACAATTAATCATAGGTAAACAACCACTTGGCGCAAAAGCGAATCAATTCTTAGCGGTCATCCCCTCCATTAAACTTGGCAATAATATCTTCGTAGACCAGCAAGGTTACATCTCACCTTATGCCAATATCAGCAGTATGTCGGGGGGCTATCATTTTGATGTAAAAAGGGATTATCTATATCCTATCTCCATACAGGAAATCACTTTAAATCCCAAGGTGACACAAAATCCGGGCTGGTAATTTTAGATCCTGAAACAGGAGACCAATATTACAGAGCTAATGGCTTATTAATGTAGCCATGATTAATAGTTGGATTATTTTAGGAGCCCTGTTTAAAAGGGCTCCTTTTTATTTTAAATTAGCAATCACAAACACAACAAATGAAATACCTAAAACACCTAAGCCTGCCTTTGCTGATCTATACCCTATCGGCAAGCGCCCAAACCAAAAACTTTGTCCATATTCTGCCAGCAGATACCGAAAAAGAGGTGATCCAAAAGGCAGCAAATGTAGTCCCCGCTCCAAGACAGTTGCGCTGGCAAAACCTGGAACTCACTACCTTTTTCCATTTTGGTGTTAACACTATGTCCGGCCGGGAGTGGGGAGATGGAAAAGAAGACATTTCTACATTTAACCCTGCAGAACTAGATGCAAAACAATGGGTAAAAACTGTTAAAGATGCTGGTTTTAAACAAGTCATCATTACCGCTAAACATCACGATGGTTTTTGCCTCTGGCCAAGTAAATACACGGAACACTCCATTAAAAATACCCCGTATAAAGGCGGTAAAGGAGATATCGTAAAAGAAGTAGCAGAAGCATGTAAGCTGTACAACGTAGGCTTTGGCGTTTATCTTTCTCCCTGGGATAGAAACAATGCAGACTATGGAGATACAGAAAAGTACAACAAATACTTTATGGAGCAATTGACCGAATTGCTGAGTAACTATGGAAAAGTAGACGAGGTATGGTTTGATGGCGCCAATGGAGAAGGGCCAAACGGTAAAAAACCAACCTATCATTTTGAAGACTGGTATCGTTTGATCCGTAAACTCCAGCCACAAGCGGTGATTGCGGTATCCGGACCGGATGTTCGCTGGGTAGGAACAGAATCAGGAAAAGGCCGCTTAACAGAGTGGAGCGTCGTACCAATTGGTCAGCAAACCAATACCAGTACCGCACAAAACTCCCAAAAAGATATTTCATTTCCACCACAGGGCGATATGACAGGAGATGATCTGGGCGGCAGGGACAAAATTGTTAAAGCTAAAACACTCGCCTGGTATCCTGCAGAAACAGATGTATCTATAAGACCAGGATGGTTCTATCATGCTGCTGAAGATTCAAAAGTCAAAACACCAGAGGAACTCATGAATATTTACTTCACCTCAGTTGGCCGCAACAGCGTACTTCTGCTCAACATCCCACCCAATAAACAAGGCTTGATTAGCGAAAGCGACCAAAAGACACTTAAAGAATGGAAACAGAAAATGGATGCTACTTTTGGCCATAATCTACTGTCTGGATCTTCGGTGAAAAAAAATGGAATGACCTGGGAATATGATTTAAAACAAGCTAAAACCTTCGATGTACTTGCTCTGCAGGAAGACATCAGCAAAGGTCAGCGGGTGGAAAAATTCACGGCAGAATACTGGAACAATAACCAATGGATAAAATTTGCAGAAGGAACAACTGTTGGTTATAAGCGACTGATCAAGTTTGAAGCAATTACTGCAGCTAAAGTTCGCATTCGCATTGAATCTTCCAGGTTAACACCTAATATCTCCAATATTGGTCTTTACAAACTTGCTCAATAAATCGATGAACCTATTTTTAAAAAAAACAGTCTACTTTGCGTGCATATTCCTGTGTAGCTTTCTTACCCAGGCACAGGAAAAATTATCTTTCAATAAAGGCTGGAAATTTTATGAAGGAGATGTTCCCTTCCCCGTTATTAAAGGACACGGCCAAAGTTACATGAATGCAAAAGCTGGCAGCGCTTCTGGTGCAGCTGCACCAGGCTACGATGACCATAACTGGAGAACATTGAACTTACCCCACGACTGGGCTATAGAAAATCCATGCGATTCTACCGAAAATGTTTCTCAAGGTTACCGAAAAAGAGGATTTGGATGGTACAGAAGAAAGTTCAAACTAGATCCATCTGATCGGGGAAAGCATCTTGAACTGCAATTTGAAGGCATTGCAACTTATGCCACTATTTGGATCAATGGTTCTGTTGTACACAGAAACTGGTGCGGGTATACCTCCTCTTATATTGACATTACACCCTTTGCTAAATACGGTGATGAAGTGAATACTATAGCCGTTCGCGTAGACGCAAACTCCATGGAAGGCTGGTGGTACGAAGGTGCAGGAATATACAGAGATACCTGGCTCATTAAACGCTCACCAGTACATATCATTACTGATGGTGTATATGCCAACCCTGTTAAGCTGGCCAGTGGCCGGTGGGAAATCCCGGCAGAGATCAGCTTACAAAATACAGGTTCCAAACCCGTAATTGCGCAAGTGGAAGTTGGATTATACACTACAGCAGGAAAATTGTTAGAGAAGAAAGAGCAATCTATCACTATAAATACTCTAGATACCAATTCTGTAACGCTTAAAATTCAAACCAGCAATCCAGCGCTATGGACTCTTGAAAGTCCAACACTCTATCAGGTCAAAACCATTGTAAAATTAAATGGCGGCATCATAGACTCCTTAAGCACTAAATGTGGGTTCAGAACCTTAAAATTTGATGCAGATTCTGGTTTTTTTCTCAATGGCAAACACGTAAAACTGAAAGGCGTATGCAACCACCTTGACCATGCTGGCTTAGGTGTAGCCGTGCCAGATGCCATCCAGGAATTCAGGTTAAGAAAGCTGAAAGAAATGGGTGTAAATGCTTACAGATGCTCACACAATCCTCCTTCCGCATCATTCCTTGACCTTTGCGACCGCATGGGAATCATGGTCATGGACGAAAACAGAAACTTCAACTCTTCACCAGAGTACGTTAGACAACTGCAATGGCTGATACGCAGAGACCGCAATCACCCAAGCATTATCTTATGGTCTGTTTTTAATGAAGAACCGATGCAGGGCACAGAAATCGGCTATCAAATGGTTAGAAGAATGAGTCATGAGGTCAAAAAACTGGATGCTACCCGCCCGGTAACTGCCGCAATGAACGGAGGATTATTTGACCCGGTAAACGTAAGCCAGGCTGTAGATATAGTTGGTTTTAACTATCAAATCTGGGCTTATGACCGCTTTCATAAAGAAAACCCAACCATCCCTTTAACCAGTTCCGAAGACGTATCGGCCTTTATGACCCGTGGCGAATATACGACCAACAATAGCAAGCATGTTTTTGACAGTTATGATACCCATGCCGCAGATTGGGGCGCAACCCACCGCAATGGCTGGAAAGCGATTGCAGAACGTCCGTATCTTGCAGGTGGTTTTGTATGGACAGGTTTTGACTATCATGGAGAACCGACACCTCACGCCTGGCCAACTGTCAGTTCTTTTTTCGGCATTATGGACCTCTGCGGATTTCCAAAAACGGCGTACTATATTCACCAGGCACAATGGCTGGAAGGCAAAGCCGTAATGCACCTGATTCCTGACTGGAACTGGCCGGCCGATAGCATTGGTAAAAACATCAAGGTGATGGCCATCAGCAATGCAGAAACTGTAAAACTCTTTTTAAATGGCAAATTGATTGGAGAACAAAAAGCAGATAAATATGAAATGAACACCTGGCGGGTTCCCTATCAGCCGGGAAAACTAATGGCTATTGGTTATGTAAGAGGAAAAGAAATTTCCCGTTACACTGTTGAAACCACAGGCGCTCCGGTTCGTTTAGCGCTAAATCCAGACCGTGCTTCAGTAAAAGGAAATGGTATTGACGCACTGCCCATCACTGTTGAGGCTCTTGATAGCAAAGGCAGGGCAGTTCCTTATGCCAACTTCAAGGTCAATTTCACTTTAAGTGGCCCGGGCCGTATTGTTAGTGTAGGCAATGGAGATCCCAATTCGCACGAACCTGAAAAAGGAAATGTTAGAAGTTTGTTTAATGGATTGGCACAGGTTATTATCCAAACTGATGAAACCAGTACAGATCAAACCATTACCTTAATCGCATCTGCAGAGGGAATGAAACCTGCTCAACTGGTCATTCCGGTAAAACAAGCCCCTGCATTGTCTTATGTGCCTGTGATTTCCTCTAACCAGCTTTTAGACAAATGGCTGATGTCGGAAATGAGCATAAGTAAACCTGATCCAAAAAAGGAAATTGCAGAAAATGACATGAACAGCTGGCAGCCCAGCACCACTGGAAAACTCCAGAAAATGACAGGCAAATATGTTATGTACAGAAGCAATATCAAGCTTTCAAAGCAGCAGGTAGAACGTGGTTCCGAAATTCTTTTTAAACAGTTAACTGGCAAAGCAGAGATCTGGGCAAATGGAGAAAAGATTGGAGAGAAAACAAATGCAGAACCATCTGATTTTAAAGTTGGCCTTCCTAAAGACAAAACTTATAGCCAGATAACGGTATTGTTCCAATCTGGTGTGAACGAAAAAACAGGCTTTGGAGGTGTGGTCGAGTTTAGATAAATTAATATTTTTTTTATCTTCGAATCCAAATCAATATTTAATTATCTATGAAAAAACCCTTATTGATTCTTGCCTTTGCCTTAACCTCCCTGAGTGCTTTTTCTCAGTTTCAGGTTGGCAGAACGAAGGAACAAGTTAAAGCTGACGAGGCCAACGCAAAGCCAAAGAGAATTGGAGTTAAACTTACCATGTTAACCCCCGACTACGAGTTGTATTCATTAGGAAACACAGAATATCTAAAATATGTGACCAAAGGCGGGATGAATACCCAAATTTATGAAACCATAAATTTTTCCTCTGCTAAAGAAGAAGCCGATTTCTATAAGTATATTTTGGATTTATTTGATGAGTTTAAGGACAATGAAGTAACGCTCAATGGAATCAGGATTGTTCCACATCCGATGAAATTACTCGGTATTAACAACATCATGTTAGATGTATATCCTAAAAAGGATTCGAAATATAAAAATGAAACAGTAATGTTTTCAAAAAAGGCATGGATAAGGCTCTTTGAGAAATCCAGGATTCATTCCTTATAAAAAAGAGGCCGGAAAATCCGGCCTCTTTTATTTTAAAATCTTATCCATAGCTAACTCTTTACTCCATTTTATCTAAAATGATTCATCTTGATAATCGGGTCTGTAAAAAATCAAATGAACCAGAATTTAATACTTCACAATCTTAAATTCTGTTCTTCTGTTTAGCTGATGTTCGTCCTCAGAACATTTCACACCCTTAGCACAACGGTTTAGCAACTGGCTTTCTCCATGCCCCTTTGCTTCTATTCGGTTTTTGCTAATACCCTGATCAATGATATATTGCACTGCAGAATTAGCCCTCCGCTGAGAAAGCCATTGGTTGTATTGCTCATTGCCCCTGCTGTCGGTATGCGACCCCAGTTCGATCCACATTGTTGGATTATCCTTCATGATTTTGACCAATTTGTCCAATTCTCTGGCTGCATCTTGTCGAATATTGGCTTTGTTAAAATCATAATAAATGTTCTCCAAACGGATTGCCTTGTTCAAGGTCATCATTTCTAAATACAGGTCCTGTTTCAATACGGCTGATGTTGTTAAACCAATTGTACTCACTGAAGCACTATCCCGCCGGAAATCAGTCTTCTCTCCCGTTAAACCATAGCCCGAAGATTCGGCAAGGTTAAACCCAAAACGACCATCTACGCCGGTTTGTACCTTAAGATTTCCACCTCCTGTTTTCTGTAGCGTCACCACTACATCCCCTAAAGGTTCTGAAGTGCCCTTTTTATAGACTACACCTTCCAGTCTGAACGCCAGCACCGTTTGCATAACGTAACTGTAAATATCATCACTCCCCAAACCATCCAACCGGTTAGAAGAAAAATAACCTTTATCTGCCGAAATAGCTTGATAGGCAAAATCATCTTGAGGAGAATTTAAAGGATAACCTGCATTCTCTATCCCACCAAAGTGATCCCCCTTGAATATTACCTTGAAAATATCCAGGCCGCCCATTCCTATCCGGCCATCACTGCTAAAGTAAAAATTTCCCTGCTGATCAACCGCAGGACTCCGCTCATTGCCTTCACTGTTCATTTCAGTCATGTTTACAGGAAGAGCCCAGTCTCCTGAAGCTTCTCTGCAGCAATAGTAAAGATCGGTCCCTCCTTTTCCTCCAGGCATATTGGACACAAAATATAATACCTGACCATCCTTGCTTAAAAAGGGGTCACCAACAGAATAAGCATTCACCTTATTGTATTTGAAGGAAACTGGATTACTCCAGTTTCCCCGTGCATCTTTTTTCGCACTATAGATTTCTATGTTCACCGTCTGAATTCGCTTACTGTCAAATTTTCCCTTTTTGGGAATCCGGGTCAGTGTAAAATAGACCTCATTTCCATTGGCATCAAAACTAGCGGAGGCCACATGGTAATCTGTCGGCACATGCAAAGGGAAAAGAGTAACGGGTCCATCTTCCGACTTCTGTTCATACAAGCTTAAATAGCCATTCCCTGTCCAGCCATATACATTCCGATCTGGAACTTCGGAAGCATCAAACTTCAAAAAAGGCTTTCCTTTTCTTAACACTTCCGAAACTGCATTCCTACGATCAGAGCTGAATACAAGTCCATTTTGGTACACCGCAGTTCCCCAGTCAGAAGTCTTACTGTTTAATATTTTCTGGTTGTCAACAAGTGCAGCTTTTGGTTTTTTCATCCAGCTTGCAGCAGAATCACAACTAACCAGCCAAATCTCCTTTTGCTCCGCATTAACTGTCGTATTCAGCGTTACATATTTCAAATATTGCACTCGTGCTTCACTGTACTTACTGTTGTTTTGTAGGGCCCGTGCATAATTCAATACATTCTCGGCTCGGCTTTCTGCCAGCTTTACCGCGATTGCATACCAGCTTTCTGCTTGTTTATAATTTCGAACCTGCTGATTGCAAAAAGCCAAACGCTCTGCTGCATGCAAACTTTCCTTTTTCTTATAAGCCTGCTCATACAGGTCTATAGCTTTATCGTAATTATATAAATCATAAGCTACATCAGCTTCTTTAATAACATATTGTGCTTTCACAACACCAGTAGAACACAACAATATAATCGCTGCACAGCAAACAAACAATGTCTTTTCAAATGGAATCCACTTCATTTGCTTAAAAATATCTGGGTGTTAACATTCTTGTCTTTTTGGGCTTGAAGTAATAGCCTATAGAGATTTCATGCGTTCCTCCGCTATATCCCTGTAGTGGCCCTACAGAAAAATCATAGGCATAACCAATGCGAAAATTACTGGAAGCAAAAATTTCTATTGCTGCTACTACTGAATTTTGCATACTAAGATCGCGTTGCAGGTAGCTTTTGTCATAAAGTTTTACGCCCATCCGATAAGATCCACCCACCCATATCCGTTCTCCAAGGAGCAAAAAGGCATTCAAATCCAAACTGGTTGGCCCTGCACGATCATCCTTTAATAGAAAAGAGGGTTTCAGCAAAAAGTCCTCAGATAAAGGTACCAAGGCACCCGCAGTTAAGTAATAATGAGGCTTAGGTTGGGGGATAAAAGCATAACGGCCAACGTTCATATATTGAGAGATCAGGTTATCAGCAGAGAGCCCCGCATAAAAACGGTTGTCAGCGTAATATGCCCCAACCCTCGCATCCGGTACAATGGTGTTCTGGTAACCTGTAGGCTGGTCCGGCTCAACTTCGTTAGGGTTCAGTTTCGCTCCGTCAATACCAAGCTGTACCGCGCCTACTCCGAGGCCGAAAGCCAGACGGGCACTTCCATCTTCATTCATCCTGATCCGGTAAGCATAATTAGCATACCCAGCCAGGTTGCTCTGTGCGCCCAATTGATCTTTGGAAATTTGCAAGGCCAAGCCAACATTACCGTCGTTGGCAATGGCATCTAAAGCCAGTGATATCGTTTTTGGCCCTCCGGTAATCCCGGTCCACTGGTTCCTGTAAAACGCGTGAATGTTCAGCTGTTCTTTGTAGCCCGCGTAGGCTGGATTGATATAGATCCCGTTAAACATATACTGGCTAAACTGAGCATCCTGTTGTGCATGAGCCATGTTAATGTAGAATATCGTAAGTATAAATAGTAAGAGTCGTCTTTTCTTCATAAGTTATACCCCTTTGAAGGTTTAACCAACAAGATATAAGTCAGTAAAAATAGTTTACTTGACAGCAATATCTATATACTCCCGTGTTCATTTTCTGTTCATTTTTATTAACTTTTAAATCTTTATTAAATAGGAATATGAATGTAGCATTTTCAATGTTGTCTTCGTTTTACCTCTAAACCAATTTAAACGATCTAAATATGAACCTCAAAATGAAAAAAATCATACTATTATTTATCTCGGTAGTCTTGCTGTTCTCCTGTAAAAAAGACCAACAAGACAAACCTTTTGAAGAAACCATTTCCAGCGGTAAAAAATGGGGTATCCAGATTGGAAGTTCACCAGCAGCTGTCTATACCCAAATCCAAAAAATGAGTAAAGAAAAAGAATTCAGCACAATCATTATAGCCAATCAAAAAACGTATTCCAAACCAGAAGAATTGAAGGATCGTCTGGAATTATACCAAGGCCTTTCTCTTGAAAAAACCGATCCGGCAGCCCGCCTGTTCTTCCAGTTTTATCAAGGTAAAATAGTTTATATAGCTGATTTTAGTACTAATCCATCGGACCTTACAAAATGGCCTAAGGATGCGACAGATGAAATGGCCATTCACAAAAACGATCCGGTAAATACCTTATATGCTAAGTTGGTGAATCTCTATAAAATACCAGCCTATGCTAACTATAAAATGCGGTTATCTGTTAAACAACTGGATACAGCTTTTGATCAGGATATGGCTGTTGATGAAGAATGGGACTTTAACTTTTCAGTACCACTTAAAGTTAACGACGGAACAATGGGCAGTTCTTATGTCAGATTGATTTTCAAAAACAACAAGCTTAGCCTCATTAAACACTCTTATACCGTAGGTATCGTATATAATTAAAACACACACAATGAAAAAAGTAAGGGGGAAGTGCTCCCCTTTGCTTTTTATATCTTTTCAGCGTTCCCTATTTGCTGCAGATTTAACACAACAACAATAAGAAATAAACATTAAGTATAAGATATAATGTTTATTTTGTGTTTTCATTGCAGACATATATGATCGCTTATAATTTGCTTTCTGATGAGGAACTTATGGTGCTTTTAAAAGCGCGCAACCACAGGGCCTATGAGGAAATTTATAAAAGATATTGGGGCATACTTTACAGGTATTCCAAGAAAATGCTACAAAATGAAGAGGAATCAAAAGATGTGATCCAGGATGTTTTTGTCATGATCTGGGCTAAATCATCAACTATTGATCTCCATACTTCTTTATCTGCTTTTTTATATGCTAGTGTTCGAAACAGTATCTTAAGGCTATTTGAAAAAGGAAAGATCAAAGAACGCTATATGAATTCACTGGAGAAATTCATAGATGAAGGCACAGATATTACAGATCATCTGATCCGCAACCGGGAATTATCCAACCGCATAGAAAGTGAGATCTCCAAACTCCCACCTAAAATGAGAGAAGTTTTTGAATTGAGCAGAAAAGTACACCTCTCTCAAAAAGAAATTGCCTGTAAGATGGAAATTTCTGATAAAACGGTAAAAAAACAAATGAACAACGCCATTAAAATATTAAAACTCAAATTGGGTGCAGCTATGGCAATTCTACTGTTTTTCCATTTTTTTTAAACTTTTTTAAAATATTTTTCAATTTCCTCTACTACCTGGGTCCTTACAAATGCTCTTATGTAAAAACGCCCTAACTGGTAATATAGAATGAAGAATAAAAGAGCGAAAAAATTAATATCCAGATACCTGGAAGGCAAAGGTAACTCTAAAGAAGAATCTCTTGTGGAAAGCTGGTATTTAGAAGAAACCAAAGACAGGCCTCAGGATATTGACCCGCTTGATTATCCGGAGATGGAAAAAGTACTCTGGGAAAACATCAGCCGGCAGAACAGTATAAAATATCCTTTCAAAAAAACACTTTGCTGGTCGGTTGCTGCCGCTGCTGTAATTACAATATTGGGGGTTTCGTTATACTTCATGAAACCAACCAACTCAAGGGGTAATTTAACAGACTTTGCAAAAACAGATTTGCCTGCCGGTGGCAACAAGGCTGTTCTTACTTTAGCCGATGGCTCTAAAATTGTGCTTGAAGATGCTCTAAAGGGTACCATTGCAAAACAATCCGGAATATTAATCACCAAGACCGCAGACGGTCAATTGGTTTACACCCAACAGGCAAACTTAAGACCAAATGATGCAGGTAGTTCTGCTGCTTTAAACACCATTGAAACACCTAAAGGCGGTCAGTACCAGATCAATCTGCCCGATGGCACTAAGGTATGGCTAAATGCAGCCTCCAGTTTAAGTTATCCGGCCAGATTTAGCGGGCAACAAAGAAGGGTCATTTTAAAAGGAGAAGCATATTTCGAAGTGGCCAAGAACAAAAAAATGCCCTTTATTGTAAATAGTGAGCGACAAAACATTGAGGTGTTGGGTACACATTTCAATGTAAACGCTTACGACGACGAGCGAACAACAAAAACCACACTAGCCGAAGGCAGTGTAAAAGTATCTTTAACCAATAATAGTGGAGATACTCAAATACTGGCTCCTGGCCAGCAGGCAGTTGTTGACCATCAGATTAAAGTACAATCTGTTGATATCGAAGAGGCCCTGGCCTGGAAAGAGGGCATTTTCATGTTCAACAATGAGAACCTGGAGAGCATTTTGAGAAAAGTATCCCGTTGGTATAATGTAGACATTGAATTTCAGCAAAATCAACTTCGTGAAAAATATTTTACTGGTACAGTCTCCAGATTTGGCCGTGTATCACAGATCTTAAAAACATTGGAATTAACCGAATCTGTTCACTTTAAAATAGAAGGGAGGAAAATTATCGTTTTAAAATGAGCCAACCGCTTTGTTCCAAAAGAAAAAATCAGTGATGCCTCGGAACACCACTGATCTATGTTCGCAGTATACTGCGCGCTGAATATGGGCTAGCAAAATAAATTAGGATATACAATACTTAAACCCACAACAAACAATCAAATGTATAAAATTTATACGGGCTTTTTACATAGGGCAGGTACCTATATGGCCAAATTTTTACCAAAAACCGCATTAAAAAGGCAGTTGATAATGAATGTTAAACTTACTTCCCTGCTCATGCTTGCCTTCCTGGTCCAGGCCAGTGCCAGTATCCGTGCGCAGAATATCTCTTTAACAGGAAAAAACATCAGCATAAAATCCGTTTTTAAGGAAATCAGAAAGCAAACCGGGTACAATGTTCTCTGGGAGCAGGATAAACTTAAAACCAACCGCACCATCAGTGTCAAATTTAAAAACACGCCCCTTAATGAGGTTATGGTAGCATGCCTGGAAGGGCAAAACTTAAGCTTTTCAATTGAGGCCAATACCGTTGTCATTAAACCTTCTTCCACTTCTTTCTTCGAAAAACTGATCAGGATCTTTACAGATATAGAAATTAAGGGAAAGATTCTGGATGAAAAAGGAATGCCTATGCCATACGTTTCTATCTTGATTAAGGGTACCAAAACCTGGTACAAGTCAGATCAGAATGGAAATTTCAGCCTCAAGGTTTCTAATAATGATGCGATACTTGTGCTTTCTTACATGGGCTATCAAACACAAGAGGTCTCTCTTAAAACATCTAATGAGTTGTCGGTTAAAATGGTTCCTGCACTTTCTGATTTGAATGAAGTAGTGGTCGTAGGTTATGGTACGCAAAAAAGGGCAAACTTAACGGGAGCAGTAGATGCCATTACAGCTAAACAACTAGATGACAGACCTATCGCCAATTTAGGACAGGGTTTACAGGGATTGATTCCTAACCTGAATATTTCGATTGCCAATGGAGCACCTAATACTGCACCAGAATTCAATATTCGTGGTTTTACTTCTATTAATGGTGGCAAGCCTTTAATCCTGGTAGACAATATCCCCTACTCTTCTTCTGAACTTCTGTCTTTAAATACCTCTGACATTGAAAGTGTTTCCGTTTTGAAAGATGCAGCATCTGCAGCAATTTATGGGGCAAGAGCAGCTTTCGGTGTAGTGTTGATTACCACCAAGTCTGCAAAAAGTGATAAACTCAATGTCAGCTTTAATGCTTATACCGCCATTCGGACCGTTGGAAAACTGCCGGATCTGGTGACGGATCCATATACGGTTTTGCAAATGAAGAACCAGGCTGCCTATCCTCTATATAATCCGGCTTACAGCCCAGCTTTGGTTGAAGCTGCACGTTTGCGTTCTTTAGACATGTCATTGCCCAGTGTTATCATTGATCCAAACGATCCTAATAAATGGTTCTATATTGGAAATACAAACTGGATTAAAGAGGCCTATAATAATTCAGCTCCTACCTATAATGCCAATCTTACACTCTCTAAAAAGACTGATCAACTAAGTTACTACTTGTCTGCTGGTTATTACAATCAGCAAGGCTTGGTAAAAAATGCCAATGAAAAGAACAATCGGTACAACATGCGGGCAAAAGTAGATTTAAATGTAACCAAATGGCTTACTCTATCTAACAATACGGTACTTAGCCAGGGAGGTTATGAAACCCCGACCATTGTGAACGGCGGAGGTTATTTTCAACAAATCAATCGCTCCAATGTGATTGATGTACCTAGAAATCCAGACGGATCTTGGACTTCAGCAGGAGCTAGTGTATTGGGCGCAGCGCAGGAAGGCGGAAGAATAAACGTTAACAGCCACACCGTACAGACCACTTTCTCCTTTAATACTTCACTGATTAAAGATGTATGGAGCTTAAAAGGGGACGCAACTTTTCGCAGAATTGACACGCTCTCCAGGTCTTATGAAATTCCTGTAGCTTATAAAACGGGGCCAAATTTATCTCCACCCTTAACCTCCACAACCAGCGCCAAAGATCAGAACACAAACATTAAATATGATGTGGTTAATGTCTATACGGACGCACATAAAAAACTTGGGAATCATTTTATTTCGGGATTAGTTGGTTATAACCAGGAACATTCCATCAACACCTATTTTCAGGCCGACCGTAAACAGCTGATTTCTACCAACATTCCATCAATCAATCTCGCTACGGGCGATCAAACCACGACGGAAAACATTAAAGAATGGGCAGTTCAAGGGCTTTTCTACCGTTTAAACTATAACTATAAAGAGAAATACCTGCTGGAGTTTAACGGCCGTTATGATGGTTCATCCAGATTTGCTGCTGGCCGGAGATGGGTATTTGTTCCTTCAGCCTCTGCCGGATGGATACTTTCTGAAGAAAACTTCTTTGAACCTGTAAAGAAAGCCCTTCACATGGATCAGTTTAAGATCAGAGGGTCTTATGGGGTATTGGGAAATCAATCTTCTGTGAATGAATACGATTATCTGTCTATATTAAAAAGCGCTAAAGGTGGACAGATCCTGGATGGTAAACAAGTAACCTATGTAAATCCTCCGGCGGCAATTTCAGATAATTTTACCTGGGAAAAAGTATCCACGGTCAATGTCGGTGCCGACCTGAGCTTCTTAAACAACAAACTGGAGCTAAACTTAGATAAATACACCCGGTACACAAAAAACATGCTCGTTCCCGGAAAACCATTGCCGGGGGTTTTCGGAGCAGTTTCACCTACAACCAATGCAGCCGACCTGAAAACAAACGGTTGGGAACTGAAACTGAGCTGGAAAGATAATGTTCCGGTAGCCGGCTCTCCATTAAGTTATAACGTCACCTTTGCCTTAAGTGATAGCAAAACATTCATTACCCGTTTCGACAATCCTACAAATTCCCTAACCGATTACTATAAGGGTATGGAAATTGGCGAGATCTGGGGCTTACAAACAGAAGGCTTTTTCCAGAATGCGGCCGACTTGAAAAATCACGCCGATCAAACTGCAGTAGGTGAAGATGATGATAACTATCAATACTACGTAGGTGACATCAAATTTAAAGACCGGAATAAAGATGGAAAAGTTGATTTTGGCAACAATACCGTTGATAAACCCGGAGATCAAACCAAAATAGGAAACAACGCAATTCACCTGCCATACAGTATTGACCTTTCCGCCGCCTGGAAAGGGTTTGACGTCCGCGTATTTTTACAGGGAGTAGCCAAAAGAGACTGGTATCCAGGAAATTCCAATATATATTTCTGGGGAATTTATGCCCAACCATGGACAAACGTAACCGTTCAAAACATGGATCACTGGACACCAGAAACCCCTAACGCCTATTTCCCAAGGGTAAAAGCCTATGCCGCTGAAGACGCGGGTATGGAACTTGGCATTCCTAATGACAAATACCTGCAAAACGCGGCCTATTTAAGGGTTAAAAACATCACACTGGGTTATACACTTCCAAAGAGTGTTCTAAGCAGATTAAAACTGGCCAATGTACATTTCTATGTAAGTGGTGAAAACCTGTTTGAGTACACTAAACTCAAAGTAAAATTAGATCCGGAAGGTCTTAACGGAAATATTTACCCCTTCCAGCGCACCTATTCATTCGGTATGAACGTTAATTTTTAAGCATCATGAAAACAAGATACTACCTCACTTTTTTGATGGCACTTTTTGCAGCTATTATTTTTTCTGGCTGTAAGAAAGATTTCCTGGATAGACTTCCTCAAAGTGCCATTACCTCTAAAGATTTCTTTAAAACAGTTGCCGACATGGAAACCTATAGCAATGGTTTTTATGAAATGAGTGGAAACACGTCGCTAGGTGCCGGTACAAATGATGTCTTTTCGGACAACATTTCAGTATACCTTGGCGGAAGCGAAGTAGACAATATGATCCGGGGCAACATCAGTGCCTCAAATGTCTCGGGCGACTCCTGGAAATGGGATAATCTACGCCGGATCAATTATATGTTGAATAATCTCCAAAATGTAAAGGGAGATCAGGCCTCAATTGATCATTTTAAAGGCATTGCTCGTTTTTACAGAGCTGTATTCTATTTTCAGATGATGAAACGCTTTGGCGACGTCCCCTTTTATAATACAGTATTGGAAGCCACCGACGATGCTGCACTTTATAAAGCCAAAGACCCGCGCAGCCTGGTTGCCGACTCTGTTCGCGCAGATCTTGAATTTGCAGCGGCACATGTGAAACCTGATGGCTCTGCCACAAGAATTACCAAATGGGCATCCTTGTCTATGCTGGCCAGGTTCTGCCTGTTTGAAGGTACCTTCCGGAAATACCACGACGAACTGAACCTCCAAAATACAGCGAACACTTTTCTGGAAAGAGCGATTTCCGCATCACAGGAAGTTATGGCTGCTGGTTTCACCATTTATAATACAGGTAAGAAAGCTGAAGATTATCAGAAACTATTTACCAGTACAGATCTGAGTTCCAACAAAGAGATGATCTTTTATCAGGACTACGATCAGGCGTTAAACCATTCCAACAGCACACACTATGTTTTTGACTGGCAATGGTCTCTGAGCAAATCACTGGCAGATACTTATCTAATGCTCGATGGCAAACCTTTTACCTCCAGCCCTGGCTACAGTACAAAACCTTATCTGCAAATGTTCACCAACAGAGATCCAAGGATGGGCACAACCATTATGCCTCCTGGGTTTTCTACCGTTATCGGAGGTATTCCCAATAAGACCAGGCCTACATTTGGAGGTTATCCGCAAATCAAATTCTATGCACTTGATCCTTCTACCAAAGTCTATACAGAATTTACAGATCTACCGGTAATCCGCTATGCGGAAGTGCTGCTGATTAATGCAGAAGCAAAAACAGAACTCAACATCTTAACCCAGGCAGACCTGGATAAAACTGTTAATTTATTAAGGAGCCGTGTAGGTATGCCTGCTCTGAATATGACTACTGCAAATGCACAACCCGACCCTGTACTGGTTGCTATGTATCCTTTAACTACTGGAAGTAATCAAGGCGTATTATTGGAAATCAGACGGGAGCGCAATGTTGAACTGGCTTGTGAGGGCTTCAGATTTAACGACCTTTTAAGATGGAAAGCAGGTAAATTACTGGCTAAACCTACTCAAGGCATGTATATTCCAGGTTTAGGCGCCTATGATGTAACTGGCGATGGCATAGAAGATATTGCCATCTTAAATTCACCATCAGAAACCGGTCCCATCTCCTCGCTTCCGGAATCAGTACGTTCAAAACTGGTTCTGTATTATCTGAACAGCAATAGCTTTTATTTAAGCGAAGGAACCAAAGGATTTGTGATGTTTCCTCAGGATATCAGTTCCCCACGTTCTTTTATAGAACCTAAATACTACTATTTTCCAATACCTCTTCAACAGATTGTTCTGAATCCAAAATTAACACAACCTGCAGGCTGGTAATCAACCAATAACATGAAAAGAAGAAGTTTAATTAAAGCAATCCCCCTGGCCACTTTAGCAATGGCCTTGGGGGAAATTGGCCAGGCGGTAGCAGGCCCGATATCTGAAAAATCTTCAAAAAAGAAACTGGTGCTCACTGTGGCGCATATCACAGATGTACACATACGCAATTTTGAAGATGCTCCTGAGAAATTTAAGCGTTATCTGCGGGATATTAAAAAGTTGAAGATTGACTTTTTTCTGAATGGAGGAGACAGCATTCATGCTGCCGATTACGACAACATCAAAAGAGAATCTGTTGTGGAACAATGGGGTGTTTGGGATAAGTGCCTGCAGGAAATATCAGACTACGATGTTCACAGTTGTATTGGCAATCACGATACCTGGTGGGCAGCCCCTTCTAAGGATGATGAAATGTATGGAAAAGACTACGTGGTTAAAAGACTAAAAATTCCTAATCGCTATTATAGTTTTTCAAAAAAAGGCTGGCATTTTATCATTCTAGACGGTAATAATAAGAACATTACACTGGATCAGGAACAATACAGCTGGCTGGAGAAAGAGCTGGAACAACTTCCCGCAAATACACCAGTATTATTGATGTCACATTACCCAATCCTAACGGTAACCAATACCTGGGAAGGTGGTCAGCATGGTGATCACAAAGAACTTAAACAATTGTTTTATAAACATAAAGACAAGGTTAAAGTCTGTTTGAGCGGCCACCAACATTTACTGGACCGCGCCTGGTACAATGATGTTCAATATTTCTGTAATGGAGCAATGAGTGGTTTTTGGTGGGATAAAGGAGATGCAAAATCTGCTAAGCCTTATTACTATCAGCAAACACCTCCGGGCTATGCTATTCTTAAACTCTATGACGATGGATCTTTAGAGAACGAATACATCCCTACCATATAATAAAAAACGCATCTGTTAACAGATGCGTTTTTTATTATTTCTTATCTTGCTAAACATTCTATTCAAAAGCCTATGAAACCTAAAGCTTTAACTGCAATTTTATTCATTGTTCTGCTTTGTACTGCCTGCAATGAAAATAAAGAATATGCATACAATGAATTTGTTACTGATCTTTTTGTACGCGAAATGAACCAGGTAGACGGGGCTCAGAAAACGTTCAGCGATTCGACCCTTATTTTCACCTCCGATCCTTCCACTTCGATTCGTTTAAGTGCCATAGCTGGTAATATTGCCAATGGTGCAAAGAGTAACCTTGTTTCTCTGGATGTGATGAAAAGCAGCAATAAAGATGCAGCGGAATTCCGCAATGCTGTCGCCACTTATTTTAAAGAAATAGAGCGGTATGGCAAATCAGCAACTGAACTGCTTGACGAAAAGAATATCGCAAAAAAACACACCTTGTACAAAGCTTTAGATACGCAATATCAAATCCTGAACAGAATGCCAGACAGCGTTTTACTTGTTCAGAAACAGTATCTAAAAAAAGTAGGTTTAAGTCCTAAAGAATGATCTGTTTATATGGCAAATTGAACATTCAGGAAAGACTTTATCGTCATTTTCCGTAAACACTGATATTCAATGCAAAGACAGTTATTAATGACTATCTTTGATAGGATCTCTTCCACTTCCTCATACTTCTCTTTACTGGAGATCTTCATCCAATGGCAAAAATTGACAATAAACAATATATCATTGCCATTGGCGCATCCGCTGGTGGTCTTGAGGCCATATCTGATTTTTTTGACCATACCCCTTTAGACGCGGTATCTTATATCCTGATCCAGCACCTTTCCTCTGATTTTAAAAGCCATATGGCCCAAATCCTCAAGTCTCATAGTAAATTACGGATCATTGAGGTTACCCATCAAACACCAGTCGAAGCCAACAGGGTCTACCTGATTCCCAGCACCAGCTTTATGACCATCAAAAAGGGTAAATTGATTTTATCAGATAAAAAAGATAAACACCCACCACATCTCACCATAGACCACTTTTTCTCCTCATTGGCAGAAGAGCGAGGGAGAAAAGCCATAGGGATTATTTTATCGGGTACAGGTCATGATGGATCTAAAGGTATTGAAGCGATTAAAAAATCGGGGGGCCTGATCATCGTGCAAGATCCAGAGACAGCTGCCTTTAAAGACATGCCTTTATCTGCTCTGCAAACAGGTTGTACCGATTTTGTTCTCTCTCCCCAACAGATGCCCAAGGTTATTGAAGATTATGTGAAAGATGCACAGATTGATGAAGCCGAACTGGCAAACATTCTTCATCTGATTAAGGGCAAATCTCCTCTTGATTTTACAGATTATAAACAGGCAACGATCTTAAGAAGGATCAAAAGACGGATGATGATGCATAACTTCAACGAAGCCAACAGGTATTACGATTTCCTCGTTGAACATCCAGAAGAGATAGAGTTACTCGCCAACGACTTTCTTATTAGTGTAACTTCTTTTTTCAGAGATCCTGAAGCATTTAAGATTATCGAAAAAACCGTTATTCCTTCTATTTTATCACAAGACCGAAAAGAAGATGTTGTAAAACTATGGGTAGCCGGGTGTGCCACGGGAGGGGAAGCTTATTCCCTGGCCATTTTGATCAAAGAATTTTTAAACAAAAAGAATCAGAACAGTTCGGTTAAGATATACGCAACCGATATTAACAAGGCTGCTTTAGCTATCGCTTCAAAAGGAATATATCCGGATACTATTACACAGACGGTTACCCAGGAAAGGCTTAATAATTTTTTCACCCCAGCGGGTGCAAATTTCAAAATAAACCACGAGATCAGAAAAATGATTGTATTTGCTTCACATGATCTGGTCAAAAATGTACCCTTCTGTAATATAGATCTGATTAGCTGCCGGAATCTGCTCATCTACATGAACATGGGTTTACAGGAAAAAGCATTTTCCATGATGCATTTCGGACTTAAAAAGCAAGGATACCTGTTTCTGGGACCGAGCGAAAATCCCTCTTTTCTAAAAACAGACTTTAAAGAAATCAGCACCAAATGGAATATATTACAAAGTACAAAAATTGGCAGGCCTGTAAAGTTCGACACCTTTCCAGCACCCGCAATAGAAAATGTAACCACTAAGATGGACTCTAGCAAAAACAATATCTCCTCTTTTACCAGGCTAGTAAAGGGAGATGAACTGAACAGTGCAATTTTGGAGGAATCTGGTTTCAGTGGTGTTTGTACCGATGAAAATTTAATTGTTTCTCGTTCTTTTGGAGATACGACAAAATATTTAAAAAACGAAAATTTCAATTTTAATCTAAACGATCTAATACCAGACCACATATCTGTTGTTTTTAAAGCCGCAGCTCACAAAGCATTGAAACGGAATCAAAGAGTTGTACTCCATGCCTTGAAATTTCAGGAGACGTTTTTTGTCAATATAGTAATCAAGCCGTTTTTTATAGATAAGCCAGAGGAAAAACTATTGCTGATCTTATTCTTTGAGAACAAAAATAAACCCGAAGATCTTGATGTAATTGCAACTGCCGACTTTAGTCGTCTGGCCAAAGATCATTTAAGAAGTCTTGAATGGGAACTGGCAGAAGCCCGAGAATTATTGGAGGCTGCTAATGAAAGATCTGTATCATCTAACGAAAACATGCAAACATTTAACGAAGAACAGCAATCGGCAAATGAAGAAATGCAATCAGCAAACGAAGAGTTACAATCGGTAAATGAAGAATTACACACCATTAATAAAGAATATCAGGCAACCAATGCGCAATTAACAGAGTTGAATGACGACCTGAACAATTATTTCCGAAGCAACCTCAATGGACAATTATTCGTTGACCAGAACCTTTTGTTAAAAAAATACTCTCCTGGTGCAGTAAAACACATTAATATTCGGGAAAGTGATATTGGCCGTCCCTTAAGCAACATCACCACCAATATAAAATTTGAAACCCTTGTTGATGACATCAAACAAGTTATGCTGGATGAACAGACCATTACAAGAGAAGCTGAAGCATCAAATGGAAAAATATATCAGGTGATGACAATGCCTTATATCCGGAAAAACAGCTCGCAGTCTGATGGTGCGGTCATTAGCTTCCATGAGGTAACTGAACTCAAAAAGATATCGCAAGAGCTAGACATTACCAACAAAAAGCTACTTAAAACGAATGACGAAATCAGGCTTGTAAACACCCAATTACATGACCGTAATGAGCAACTGAATAATTCAAAAAAATACATCGAAGAAATATTCAATACGATACATGATCCGCTTGTTATTCTGGACAAAGAACTTAAAGTGATCCGGGCCACAGATGGTTTCTATCAAACCTTTAAGGTAACTAAAGAAGAAACCGAAGGAAATTTTCTGTATCATCTGGGTAACGGACAATGGAACATACCAGTGCTCCGACAACAGTTAGAGCGGATACTGCCTGAACAAGGTTTTTTCAAGGCTTTTGAAGTTAATCATGTGTTCAATACAATTGGCCATAAGATCATGCTTCTCACAGCAAGACAATTTGATACCCATACCTCTGAAACTTTAACATTACTAGCCATTCATGATCTAACAGATAAACGCAAAGTTGAGGAAGGTCTTGTCGAAGCAGAGCGTTTACTTGCAGAAAGTAAGGAACGGCTTCACTTTGCCATAGAATCTGCTGGCATAGGTTCCTGGGACCTAAATGTATTTACAAAAGAATTGATCTGGGATAACCGCTGTAAGGAATTATATGGATTATACCCTAAAGATGATGTGGATTTTGGTGTCTTTTTAAGCCTGATTCACCCCGACGACCGTGAATTGACCAGCGAAGCCGTTAACAAAGCATTAAGTGGTATAAATAACGGAGAGTTTAATATAGAATACCGTTCTATTGGTCTTCATGATCAAAAAATTCGCTGGATAAAATCCAAAGGCAAGGCCTATCTCAATGAAGGAAAAAAGGCCACTCGTTTTATTGGCACTGTACTGGATATTTCCATGGAGAAATCTTTGGAACGAAGTACCCGGGAATTGTTATTGAAAAAGGATGAGTTTATCAGTATCGCCAGTCATGAATTAAAAACCCCGATTACAAGCCTTAAAGCATCTTTACAGCTCATGAACCGCATGAGAGATAATCCTTCTCAACCTATATTTTCAAGACTTCTGGATCAGTCAACAAAAAGTATGGAGAAGATTACCAGTTTGATCGATGACCTTCTTAACGTATCCAGGATGAGTGAAGGACAATTGACCCTGAATAAGACCACTTTCAATGTAATCAATATGCTCAATCAATGTTGTAGCCACATTAGAGAAGAGGGCCAGTTTAAACTTGTTGTTCAAGGCGATATAAAATTGCAAATTGATGCCGACGAACACCGCATTGAACAGGTCATCGTTAATTTTGTAAATAATGCAGTTAAATACGCCCCAAATTCAAAGTCTATTTATTTAAAGGTAGAAAAACACAATAACATGGCAACGATTTCTGTAAAAGACACAGGACCAGGCATTCCAGAAGACAAATTACCTCATCTTTTTGATCGTTATTATCGGGCAGATTATACAGAAAAACAATATTCTGGCTTGGGATTAGGACTTTACATCTGTTCAGAAATCATTAAGCGTCATGGGGGGAATATCGGCGTAGACAGCACCCCGGGAAAAGGAACTACATTTTGGTTTTCTCTGCCATTTATAGACTAACTATATTGCCATTTCTGACCGGAACGCTTAATCAGATTTTTAATAATATCCCGGCGACCAACTATGGTATTATATTTCTCTATGATATCGTCCATCAACTCATAATCTTCTTTATTAATCATTAGAACATCTTTACTCCCTTCATCCCTTTCAAATGCTCCATTATAATCCGTTCCCCTGCTATATTGACTATATTTCTTAAAAAGTACATTTGTTAGCATCTCTGCCACATTGGCCAGTTTACTATAATAGCTCTCTCTTTCTTCAGAATCACAGTTTAATAAAAAAGGTTCTATTCCTTCTTTAATAAAACAATTATACAACTTTACCGACCCCCTAAGAACGGATATTCTAAACAGAAAGTTTTCTGACGCTCTTAAAGTGGCCAGATTTGAACGCTTCCGAATCAACATTTCCATCATCCTTACCGTATTGTTTTCTGAAAAAGTGTTGTAATTGCTATATAAAATCATTGCAAGCGTTTTACTCGCTTCATCTTCAGTTTCTATACTTAAGTAAAGATCGAATAATCTATCCAGTTCCTCTAAGTCAGCATATGCAACTGCCTCTTCAATTTCAATCAAGATTTCTTCTTTGCCCATTTTTATAAATAAGATTATTAATGATTTTAAACCTAGGGAACCACAATACACTGCATGGCAGCCTTAAAC
>NZ_QAIL01000402.1 GCF_003061025.1 Pedobacter sp. HMWF019
TTTCTTTACCATGAGATTTATGAAAGGGGGATTTAACACCTTGCAATATGAAGATGGCTTCCACCAAAAAAGGCTGCGTCAGTATTAAAGCAATAAAAGATAAAAAAGTAGGGGCTTGGTGGGGTAAGATCAGCTTTGCTTACCTGGATACTGTTCCAGCGGTGGCAAAGTTTGCTATTCCAATATAAGATGTCTCGGAAGTTAAAGGAGGGATAGCTGGGAATGATTATTTTACAGAAGTGAAAAAGAACAATTAACAGAAAAAGGGACCAAATCTTTCGACTGGCCCCTTTTCATTAAATTAACGCTCTCGAGGTAAACGTATAAAATTTTTCTGATATTCCGTTAATCAATTTTTTGACAATTTGCTTTTTTCTATTTGGGTACGGATTTTCTTTACGAAGGAAAGAGAGACCTCTGCAGCCTTTGATGCTTGTTCATCTGAAAATCCAAAAGCAATGATGAGGTTTTTCACAAAGTTGTTTTCCAGAATCAATACCGTAAACTCTGCGAATAATCTTTCAGGGATCACGTATAATTATTTGAATTTACCTAATTCTGTTACTGCAGGCAGTACAGCGATTAGTTATACTTACGATGCGACAGGGAATAAACTAAGAAAACAAGTTCCTTCCGCAAATATAAATAATGAGTACATTAGTGGAATCCAATATGAAGGTGGTGTTTTAAAATATGTAGGAACATCGGAAGGCAGGGTTGTACGCAACAGTGCTACGAACTATTCTTACGAATACACCTTAACAGACCACTTGAATAATGGAAGGGTGTACTTTGACATTAATGCAGGGGCAGCAAGAGCCATTCAGGTAACCGATTATTATGCCTTTGGGCTTGATATCCAGAGAAGTTTAGCTGGTACAGAGAACAAGTATCAATATAATGGCAAGGAAAAGCAGGATCAGGAGAAATTATGTGACTATGGATTTAGGTTCTACGACCCGGTGGTCGGGCGTTTAAGCACCATAGATCCGTTAGCAGAAAATCATTTCGATACCAATCCGTACCATTATGTGCTAAACAATCCAATGCGGTATATGGATTATCTGGGGTTAGATACCACTTATAACCAGAATAACATGACCGGTAAAGATTGGCATAACTATAAATCTGGTAGTGACGATATAAATTTAAATAACGTAACTATTGTCGGACAAAGACCTGGTGGCAATTGGGGTGGTTTTAGTGGTGGTTTTGGAAATTCTGGTTCCTGGGGAAATGGATTTGGGGGTGGGGCTTTTGGATTTGGAGGATTTGGGAGTGTTGCAATTCCACCACCTGTTTTGACCAGCAGCTCTTCTGGTCCATTTAATCAGTTGGATAATAGAGGGGGAGAGGAAGGTAGCTATATGAGTAAAGCCCTTGCCGCCAGCGCCGTGTTATTGACAGATGATTTAACAGGTGTCGGTGCAGTAGACGATGTTGCTATTCCAGTTATACTTGCTGCTGCAGCTGTTCGTGATCTTACTCAAAAAAAATATATAACATATACGTTAACTAATGATAAAGGCAAGATTTATGTAGGAAGGTCAAGTGGATATGGTGATCCTTACCGTATTATGATGAACAGGTATTCAGGTCATGATATGCGAAAGTTTGGCTACGGTAATCCTCAATTAGATAGAGTAGCACAAGGCTGGCCAGTAGGGCTTGATGCAATTAGAGGAAGAGAACAACAAATGATAGATTATTATGGTGGGGTAGGAAGCCCTAATGTAGGGAATTCAATTAGAGGCGTTGGGTATTATCGTCCAGATGGAAAATATTTTCACTTGATGTCTGATACTTTGTTTGGTCCATTAGCAAATTATACAGGTTTTTTTTAATTAGATTATGAAAAGAAAAATGAACGAAAAGCAGGAAGCAGAATCTTTGTTTTTAAGAAAATGGTGTTTGACTATAATAGATTTCATATACTCCGATAAAGTTATTCAGACTGATCTCATTGAGCTTAGAAAACAAGCATTTAGCGAGGAAACAAAAACAAGATATCTCGAGCAAACAACTCCGGGAATTTATTTAAAAGGTTTAAGACAAGCGTATAACGATATTAATGATATGGCTTTAAATGCGCCAAATCAAATATTGGAAAAATTGAATAACTCGCTTTTTGCACAGTTCGGTAAAGATTTAAGTACTGATTCCCAAAATATTTCAAGCCGTCTTGAAGAAATAGTAGACCGAGGGAAAATTATTAATGACGAGGAATTTAGAGTTGTAGAGCAAAAAGTAAGCGATATAAGTCAAATCGATGCTCAATCGCAACAAATAATTATATTGAATAATTTGTTAGCGACTTATTATATGTCGAAGAAATAAATCCGTCCTCAAAATCTGGTGCGAATATATTGCTAACGTAAGTAGTGGGAAAATACTCAACTCGGCTCGAGTATATGATGAAAACTCAGCTTAAATCAGCCCGGATACCCTGAAGGCACTGAAAACGTCCTTTAGAAATTAAGGATTAAAAAACGAGCAGTAAAACGAGGGTGTAAAATAAACTGTGTCAACTAGTTAATTATTAACTTAGAGACACAGTTTATTTTACACCCTCGAATTGTTACTGAATCGGGTTGAAGAAATTTATTC
>NZ_QAIL01000403.1 GCF_003061025.1 Pedobacter sp. HMWF019
ACAATGGTACGACCTGGATTTCTAATGGTAATATTAAAGGTCCACAGGGAGATGCAGGTGCTGCAGGCCCTCAAGGTGCAGTTGGTCCACAAGGAGTTCAAGGTGCTGCAGGGACAAACGGCACAAACGGCACGAATGGTACCTCAGTAACCAGCGGTACTACTGTTCCAACAGGTACAGGAGCTACTGGTGATACTTACATCAATACCACTACAGGTGAAACTTATGTATATAATGGCACAACCTGGATTTCTAATGGTAATATTAAAGGTCCACAGGGAGATGCAGGTGCTGCTGGCCCTCAAGGTGCAGTTGGTCCGCAAGGGGTTCAAGGCGTTCAAGGTGCTGCGGGAACAAATGGAACAAATGGCGTTGATGGAAAATCGGTAACTAGCGGTACAACTGCTCCGACAGGTACAGGATCAACCGGTGATACTTATATCAACACGACTACGGGTGAAACCTATGTTTATAATGGCACGACCTGGGTTTCAAATGGTAACATCAAAGGTAAGCAGGGAGATGCAGGTGCCGCTGGCCCTCAAGGTGCAGTTGGTCCACAAGGGGTTCAAGGTGCTGCAGGGACAAACGGCACGAATGGTACCTCAGTAACCAGTGGTACTACTGTTCCAACAGGTACAGGATCAACCGGTGATACTTATATCAACACGACTACAGGTGAGACTTATGTTTACAATGGCACAACCTGGGTTTCAAATGGTAACATTAAAGGTCCACAGGGAGATGCAGGTGCTGCTGGTCCGCAAGGTGCAGTTGGTCCACAAGGGGTTCAAGGTGCTGCAGGGACAAATGGAACAAACGGTACCAATGGAGTTGATGGTAAATCGGTAACCAGCGGTACTGCTGCTCCGACAGGTACAGCAGCTACTGGTGATACTTACATCAATACGACTACAGGTGAAACTTATGTATATAATGGTATGGCCTGGGTTTCAAATGGTAACATTAAAGGTCCACAGGGAGATGCAGGAGCTGCTGGCCCGCAAGGTGCAGTTGGCCCGCAAGGTGCAGTTGGTCCGCAAGGGGTTCAAGGCGTTCAAGGTGCTGCAGGGACAAATGGAACAAACGGTACCAATGGAGTTGATGGAAAATCTGTAACCAGTGGTACAACTGCTCCGACAGGTACAGGAGCTACTGGTGATACTTATATCAACACGACTACGGGTGAAACCTATGTTTATAATGGCACTACCTGGGTTTCAAATGGCAATATTAAAGGTCCAAAAGGAGATGCAGGTGCAGTTGGTCCACAAGGGGTTCAAGGTGCTGCAGGGACAAATGGAACAAACGGTACCAATGGAGTTGATGGGAAATCCGTAACCAGTGGTACTACTGTTCCGACAGGTACAGGATCAACCGGTGATACTTATATTAATACCACTACAGGTGAAACCTATGTTTATAATGGCACGACCTGGGTTTCAAATGGTAATATTAAAGGTCCACAGGGAGATGCAGGTGCTGCTGGTCCGCAAGGTGCAGTTGGTCCACAAGGGGTTCAAGGTGCTGCAGGGACAAATGGAACAAACGGTACCAATGGAGTTGATGGTAAATCGGTAACCAGCGGTACTGCTGCTCCGACAGGTACAGCAGCTACTGGTGATACTTACATCAATACGACTACAGGTGAAACTTATGTATATAATGGTACGACCTGGATTTCTAATGGTAATATTAAAGGTCCACAGGGAGATGCAGGTGCTGCAGGCCCTCAAGGTGCAGTTGGTCCGCAAGGGGTTCAAGGCGTTCAAGGTGCTGCAGGGACAAATGGAACAAACGGAACAAATGGAGTTGATGGGAAATCCGTAACCAGTGGTACTACTGCTCCGACAGGTACAGGAGCTACTGGTGATACTTATATCAACACGACTACGGGTGAAACCTTTGTTTATAATGGCACAACCTGGGTTTCAAATGGCAACATTAAAGGACCACAGGGAGATTCAGGTGCAGCCGGTGCGACAGGCCCACAAGGTGCAGTTGGTCCACAAGGTGTTCAAGGTGCTGCGGGAACTAACGGTACAAACGGAACAAATGGAGTTGATGGAAAATCGGTAACCAGCGGTACTACTGCTCCGACAGGAACAGGGGCTACCGGTGATACTTATATCAATACCACTACAGGCGAAACCTATGTTTACAATGGCACAACCTGGGTTTCAAATGGCAATATTAAAGGCCCGCAAGGAGATGCAGGTGCAGCCGGTGCGACAGGCCCACAAGGGGTTCAAGGTGCTGCAGGGACAAATGGAACAAACGGTACAAATGGGGCTGATGGAAAATCGGTAACCAGTGGTACTACTGCTCCGACAGGTACAGGAGCTACTGGTGATACTTATATCAATACGACTACGGGTGAAACCTATGTTTATAATGGCACGACCTGGGTTTCAAATGGTAACATTAAAGGTCCACAGGGAGATGCAGGTGCTGCTGGCCCACAAGGAGTTCAAGGTGTGGCAGGGACTACAGCTATTGTAACTGCAGATAATGGTTTAACTAAAACCGCAGATAATATTCAGTTAGGTGGTGGGTTAATTAGAGCTACTGAAATAGTAACGGATGCTACTAATACTTTAGCTGTTAAAGGCTTACAAACTGGTTCAAATAGCGATAATCTTGTTGTTACAGATCCGACTACAGGTGTATTAAGATCAATTTCCCAATCATCTTTTGTTAATATTTATAATGCTGATGGGGCACTTACATCAAATCGAACGCTTGGACTTAACAATCATCAGCTAACTTTTAACGGTATAGAACAACAAACCTTCTGGAGTGCCGATGGTAGCATGAACCAATCTGGCTCTGGTGGAAGAGCTTCGCTATCTATGTATGGTGGAGATGACAGTAACCTATTTATTCAACAATTTAAGAACTCTAATGCACAAATATCCGCCGGTGGCAATAGTACCAGCTTATATTTGGGAACCAGCAATACTACAACGGCGGCACCTATTACTTTTAGTACCTCTATAGGTGGTGGAGCTAATGGTATCGAAAAAATGCGTATTACTGGTAACGGAAATATTGGTGTTAGTACTATATCTCCTTCTGAAAAATTAGATGTAGGTGCAGGAAATGTACGTATTCGCGATATTTTTGGTAGTGCAGGAAATACTGCAACAGACAGGATAGTGATAGCTGATACAGACGGGGTTTTAAAAACTGCTGCAATCGTTGATCTAAATAACAACCTTTACACTAATGATGGAACCTTAGCAGCTACAAGAACTGTAACTACAAACAATAACATCCTTAGATTTACTGGAAACAGCAATACTATTTTAATAAATAATGCGGGTACACAAGGTAGATTGGCTGCAACAGGTAGCACCCGGGGATCATTAGGTATGACTGGTGGATCAGCCGGAACTGCCAGTACGCTTGAGTTATATACAGATGCGGGTAGCTTAGCACAAATAAATTCTTCTGGCGCCGGATCTACAGGTTTGTCTATTGGAACAACGGGACCTCAACCGCTTATATTTAAAACAAATGGAGTAATCAGAGCGACTGTTACGCCAACAGGGAATTTGGGTATTAATAATGCATCTGCTACGGAAAAACTAGACTTGAATGGTATAGCAAGATTCAGAGGTTTACCTCTTAATGGCGCAATAAATGCTATAAACACACAATCAAACGGGTCCGCCTCTGCCACACAAGATCAAACTTTTACTGCAACAAGAACAGTAGTTGTTGATGCCAACGGGGTTTTGGGATATGTACCGGGTGTGTCAACAGATGCGGGAATTCCTAAATTATTGGTAAGTGCAGGGGTACCCGGAGCTCAAACCATAAATGGAGGCACATTTACAGGTAGGTTTTCTGTTGAAAATTTAGATGTTTACAATGCCTGGGATACATCTGATCCGAACAACAACTTTTTTACAGTTCCTGCTACTATGGGAGGCATATTCGTACTTAGTATGCAGACCTCACACACACATACAGTAGCTTCCGAAACAAATAACTCCTGGAACACAATTGCTTCTTTTCAGAGAAGTACAGACAATGGTGCTACTTGGCTGAATTTGATGCAGGATACTCAAGCTAGCAAAAATGCTACAGAGATAGCCAATGGGAATTCATTGAATTGGACTGGGCTTTTGGGAGCTGGGGATCGAATTAGGGTACGGTTTAGTTGTAGTGCAGTTGCATCTAATGTTATTTCGCTTGGCTCTCTTAGTATTACAAGAGTTAATCAATAATAAGAAGAAGGATCATAATGTACAGAAGTTAAAAATAGTAATAGATCATTTTATAAAAATGAAAAACTATAGATACCAAATTATCCTTTTTTTTAGCCTGCTGTTTGGCATACAATTTCGGGTTGCTGCTCAAAATGGCTCTGGAAGTATGACTGTTGATAATTCAGTTATTACAGTTTCTGCCGGAACAACGGAACAGCGTTTCAGTGAGGGTACTTATTTTGGTCCTAACGCAGTTTGGCAAATTGAAGGTATATTAGAAATTTACAGTAAGAATATTTGGATTGCACCGGGGGCTACTTTTAAGGGCTCGGGTAAAATTGTGATTTACAATCCTGGTGATAATCCATTTTATACTTCAATGGCATCGGGTCCAAGTTATATTGATGGAAACAATGCCGACTTTATTAACCTTTTGCTTGAACATCGTAATCCTGATAATATTGTACTGAATGATGTTAGTGACCCAGGTTTTGGAACTGCTAATCCGAGTGGAGCCCTTTCGGCTGCCTTAAATATCGGGGGGACTTTGGATCTTGCGGTAAATGGTGCCGATGTAATTTTAAATGGCCGGAATTTAGCTTTCAATACCAGCGGAAAGATGACTGGTTACAGTAAGGACCGTATGGTGGTGACCAGCAATAGTATTGCCGGTCATATGATCAAAGAATATGATGGTAAAGATGTATTTGTTTTTCCAGTAGGTATTTCTGAAGGTGATTATACCCCGGCAACATTAACCCCTCAAAATGCAGGTAAGTTATATGTAAGTGTGCAGGATTATGCTGGTGCAGGTAAAACCATTAAAAATATTGAAACAGGTATGGATAGGGTGTGGCATATTTATGGTTCGGCTGCAACAACAGTATCTATGACCCTGCAACACAACCGTGCGACCAACGGCAATCTTTTTAAAGATGAAAATGCAGCGATTTCCCGCTATGTTACCGGAGAGAAATGGGACTTTTTAAAAAGTTCTAACCCATCTCAGGGGGTACATACCCGAAACGATATCGTGGTTTCTACTGATTTTGAAGCTAACGGAGGTTTCTTTACCAAACTGGCTGTTTCAGGGGCAGCATTATTTGTTCCAAACCTCTTCACACCTAATGGCGACGGGAATAATGATGCTTTTGAAATACGAGGTTTAGAACAGTTTGCTCAGAATGATCTGATTATTGTAAACCGTTGGGGCAACCAGGTTTATAAATCCAATAATTACCGGAATGACTGGACTGGAGAGGGATTGAACGAAGGTACCTACTATTACGTTCTTCGCGTGAAGGAAAATACTGGAAGTGAATGGCAGGTATTTAAAGGGTACATCACTTTAATAAGGACTTTTAAAAAATAAGTTTCAAGTGGGCAAGAAATCATCCATCGCAATTGAAAAACATGAAAAGAATATTACAGATAATTACCGGGCTACTTTTATTCTCCAATTTGGTTAAAGGCCAGCAGGATGCACAGTTTAGCCAGTATATGTTTAATGGAATTTATATTAATCCAGCTTATGCCGGATATAAGGAGCAGTTAAATGTTCATGCATTTTACCGGAATCAATGGACTGGCATTACCGGGGGGCCTAAAACCATGTCTTTAGCGGTTGATGCTATTGCGAATAATGGAAATGTTGGGCTTGCCCTGCAAATTTCAAGCGATCATTTAGGTGCCCAGCAAAATGAATCCGTGTTTGGTAATTATGCCTATAGGATACCGATGAATAGTGATGGTTCTGCAAGATTGGCTTTTGGCCTTGGTGTGGGTGCTACTCAATTGGGGATTGATGGAAGTAAGTTAAATCCTAACGATCCTGAAATAGATCAGCCAACAGGTGTTCAAAGCACAATTTTGCCCGATGCAAGAATAGGGGTTTATTTTTCGAATAATCGTTATTATGCGGGCCTATCGGCAGATAATCTGGTTTCTCAATATATTGATATTAAGCGTTATGCGTTTATTGCGCAGCCAAAACCACATTATTATTTAACTGCAGGAGTATTGTTTCCATTAAACGAGGATGTTTTATTAAAGCCCTCCTTTCTGCTAAAGGATGATAGGGCAGGTCCAACCAGTTTGGATTTAAACACTTTTGTGATATTAGGAGATAAGTTCTGGATTGGGGGTTCTTACCGTACCGGTGTGAAATTGTACAATAAGGATTACCTGCAAAAGAATTTGAGTCAGCTGAATTCAGCCGTTGCAGTGATACAATTTTTACCGACGGAAAACTTTAGGATCGGTTATGCATATGATTTTTCTATTGGTCCACTTCAAGGTTATAGCTCAGGGACCCATGAAATTTCAATAACCTATCTATTCAAGAGAAAAAATACGAGAATGCTGACGCCGAGATATTTTTAATTTCTGCTAATGCCAGGTGTATTTTAAATCAGTAAGGAGGAAAAGAAAAAACATGAAAAAAAATATTTACAGACTACTTCTCGTTATCAGCATATTGTTTGCCCATCAAACTACGGCTCTGGCTCAATATGTGCTGCTTGAGGCCGATAAAGAGTATGAGCTTTACAACTACAATAAGGCGATTGATTTATATGAGCTGGCTTATAAAAAGAAACCAACCTTACATGCGGCTGAAAGGCTGGCTCAAGCCTATAGCTATCAGAAAAACTACAAACAAGCTGAAAGCTGGTATGCAATTGCTGCCGGAATGCCCAACACCAACCCGGAAAATGTTCTTCAATATGCCAAAGCATTACAGCAAAATTCGAAATATGCTGAAGCAAAAGGGCAATATCAGAAGTACGGTGAATTAAACAAGGCTGTTGATATAAAAGAACAAAATCGTTGGATATTAAGTTGCGATTCTGCTGGGGTTTGGATGAAAAACCCTACAACGGTGGTGATCACCAATGAAAAGATACTCAATACCCCTCAGTCAGACTGGGGGGCTACAGTGTATGGGAATAGTATTGTTTTTTCATCAGATCGTGGAAATACATCAGCCGATAAAGTGTCGGGAAATAGACCGTTCTTAAAGTTTGATGGGGCTAAAAAACCCGATCGGACTGTTTATGGATGGACGGGCAACCATTATTTAAGACTTTATGAAAAAGATGCGAATCTGGATAGTGTTTTTAGGTTCAATTTAAATGCAAATACAGATTATCATGTTGGTCCGGCAAGTTTTAGTAAAGATGGGAATGAGGTATTTTTTACTTTAAGCAAAATACCTGAAAAGCCGGTTTATGTTAATGGGAAATTGGCTACCGTTAACGTTGGGATTTATTCGAGTAAAAAAGATGCGGATGGAAAATGGATAAATCCTGTTCCTTTTAAATATAACAAAGTAGATGATTACTCTGTTGGTGATCCATTTATTACTGCAGATGGAAACAGTCTTTATTTCGTATCTAACATGCCGAATGGACGTGGGGGGACAGATATTTACGTATGCCAGCGCACTGCTGCTGGCGATTGGGGATTGCCTGTAAATTTAAAGGAGATTAACACCGAAGGCAATGAACGGACGCCGGTACTTGATCAGGAGAATAATCTTTATTTTAGTACTGATGGTAGGATAGGAATGGGAGGCCTCGATATTTTCAAAACTCAGTTACTGCCTGGAAAAATTGCCGAACCAAAAAACCTGGGTTATCCGACAAACTCTCCACAAGATGATTTTACTTATCTGAAAACTTCGCCATTAACTGGATATTTTACCTCAAATAGACCAGGTGGGCTTGGCAGCGACGATATCTACAGTTTTAAGGAGCTGCAGACCTTTGCTTTAAAATTGACCGGTCGTTTATTTGATAACGCGCGTAAGCAGCCATTGGCAAATGCAATAGTTACCCTTTCTAAAATCAATGGCCAAACGTTAAAGGTACAAACTGATGAAACTGGTGATTTTAGGTTTAATCTGGATCAGGAATCTGA
>NZ_QAIL01000404.1 GCF_003061025.1 Pedobacter sp. HMWF019
ACCATAGAGTTTCCCAGAGCACGTACCAGTTCTAAACCATTCAATTTAGGCATTTCTATATCACTGAAAACAATATCTACAGGCTGATCTTTTACGAATAAAAGCGCATCAACGGGATCTTCAAAGGTGGTCAGAACATTCAGAAAAGGAACTGCCTTAGCAAAAGACTCAACAACATCCCTTGCCAGAGGTTCATCGTCAATAATGACACAATTTAATTTTTCCATTAATTTTTTAAATCTAATTTTAGTGATACTTTAAAACATCCTTCAGGATTTTGAATTTGCAATTTATACTTATCCGGATACAACAGTTGTAATCGTTTCCGGGAATTCTCCAGGCCAATTCCTCCAAAATCTGACATTTTCCTTGTATCATCAATATCATTTTCGACATCAAAATAAAACCATCCATCTTCAATTCTTATATCTAGATTCAGCAATGAACCAGTTTTAGACTTCAATCCATATTTAAAAGCATTTTCAATAAAAGTAAAAGTCAAAAGCGGTGCAATATAGAATCCTGAACATTCCTGTTCAGAAGGAAACTCAAATCGAATCTTTTTGCTTCCTGAATACCTCATTTTCTCAAGCTCCACATAATTTTTAATAAATTCCAATTCCTTGCTCAATGGAACTTTTTCTGTATTGGATTCATACAATGTATAGCTCATCGTATCCGAAAGATTCAAAATAACCTCCGGAACCAAATCATCCTTCTTAAGACTCAAACTGTACAGATTATTCAACGTATTAAAAAGAAAATGAGGGTTAAGCTGGGCTTTCAGAAAGTCCTTTTCAATATTGATGTTCTGAATTTCCAGTGTTGCTTTTTGTCGCTGGACATTTAGCGTTCTGTTATAAAGCTTAGAGATTTCAAATAGAATTTTGACGAAAAAGAACGGCGATAAAATCGAAATAATAATAATTGCCTGTGATACCATCCTGTTTACCGATATGGCCTGGAACAGAGTCTGGCTTGCTGCTCCTTTAATCGCCCCTTTCAGTTCGCCATCTAGAATTTCGAAACCAAGGGAATGATATGCAATAGAAAAAAAGTAAGTAACTAAAAGCCAGACAGCAACAAATATCGGAAATGTAATGATAATCAGTAAAATTGCTGTACCTGCACCCCCTTTAAAAATCTTGGGTAAGGCAACATAAAAGAACAAATAAAAAACAGCCATGTTAACAATGGTCATCCGCAACGTCAATATAAAACTGTTAAAGTACGTAAGGTGATAGGCGATTCTGTAACTCAGTAACAAAAGTCCTGCGAAACCCAACCACATCAAACTATGAAACAAAAATCGCTTCCTTTTAGTATAGAATTTATCAAAATCAAACGCTGCAATCTTGTCTGTAAAATAGTCTGAAAAAACCTGTTTATTCTGCATTAGTATCTTATCAAGCAAACCAAAGATAGTTTTTTGGTTTGCTTGATTATATTTCAATTATAAAATTCTGATGATAGCGTTCATAATATTGATGGTGTTGTGTCCCAAAATAGGATAAATTATATTACCGGAGAATTTTCTAAGTATACCAACACTTAATGATGAAATTAAGGCCAGATAAACAATCGTTATTAAATCAAATTTAAACGCATAATTCGCTGTGAGAAATACCCCGTGAACTACCCCAAATAAAACAGTAACAATAATGAATCCCCAACCAAACTTTATCCCTTTAAAAGTCCATTTTGGAGGAAATACCATTTCAAGTAACCATAAACTGATCCCTCTAAAAGCAAGTTCTTCCGTTAAGCCAGGTAACGTTGCCTGAAAAGCAAAGGTTTCCAGGTCGAAATGACCACCCTTAGGGAATAAAATAATCTTAAAAATGAAATCAAATAATAAAAAGCTAAAGAAAAATGAAAGACCAATAATCACCTGCTTTTTAGAATTCATTTTCGTCGTAAAACCAATTTCCTGCCTGTTGGATTTTGAAACAGAATAAATGATCACTAAAGACGTCGCCAAACTTAAGATCTTTCCAATCCAGGAAAATTTAAGCCCAAAAAATTCCATATTGATGTATTGTCTGGACAG
>NZ_QAIL01000405.1:0-7513 GCF_003061025.1 Pedobacter sp. HMWF019
TACAAACACTGTTCCAAACTTGAAAACAAAGACAAAATAGGCTTATAAAAACCATAATTCATTCATAACCAGTGTAACATCTACACATACATTAAATTAAAAAACTTCACATAGTAAGCATAAGTAACTAAAGAACAACAACTTAGCACACTAAAAAAGCGCATTAAAAAATGCACCACAGGGAATTTGTCATAAAAAACTCATTTCCGGAAACCCACTTTCTTTTATAAGTGATCAATTATAATTCTTGAAGTAAACACCCTTATACTATACAAGAGTCCACTTTTTCAGACAGATTTATGAAACCCATTCGTCTACAAACCTGTAGATATTAAACCCAGGTTCTAACATGGCAGTTCTCACCCCGTTCCTCAATTTTACCCGATCGATGTCAGACATTCTATAATACTGCAGGATTTTAAAAGCTTTTTCAGCCATCAGGAAAGGTTTCCGGTCGTTAGCAGATTTTAATGGTTTCATCAACCAGGAACAAAATTCAGCAATGCCCTCATTTTTATCCGCAACAGTCTTAAAAACAGGCACAACAGGATCCTGTTGACGCACCAGTTTTCTGAGGTTATTAGCAAATGTATCTGCCCCTTCGCGGTCTGCCTTGTTAACCACAAAAGCCTGTGCAATTTCCATCAGTCCCGATTTGATGTTCTGAATCTCATCTCCCGACTCGGGAACCAACACCACAACCGTACGGTCAGCTAAACCGGCAATCTCCAGCTCAGACTGCCCCACACCAACCGTCTCTACAAGGATCAGGTCAAAATCTGCAGCCCTCATTACATCGACCATCTCAATGGTCTTCGCGGAAATCCCCCCCAAAGCGCCCCTTGTAGCTACAGACCGGATATAAACATTTGGATTATTAAATTGCTGTGCCATCCGAATCCGGTCGCCAAGTAAAGAACCAAAATTGAATGGAGAAGTAGGATCAACCGCCAAAATGGCAATCCTTTTGTTTTTCAAAACCAAATGAGAAGTAATTGCATTGACCAGTGTACTCTTTCCTGCTCCGGGGGGACCTGTGATTCCAACAACAGGCACATTATCTCTGGCACGAAGCTGCCGGAGCAATTGTCCAGCCGGAACAATATCATTCTCTACCAGGGTTAAGGCCCTGGCCAATGCAATAAAGCTTCCCTGTTTTATTCCCTCCAAAAGGGCTTCACTGGTATTCATTTTAAAATCCTCTATACAAAGAAATGGAATTTCCTGATTATTTGCAGAGTTTATAATGAAGTGGTAGCTTAGCACATTATTTCAACCATGTCCATACCAAAAATCATACATCAAACTTTTAAATCAGAAAAATTACCCTTCCTTACCCGATGGCATATTTCAAGATTTAGAAAAAAGAATCCCGACTACGGTTATGAGTTCTACGATGATGCAAGGATAGAGAAATTTCTTGAACAAGAATATGATGTGGAGACCTTAAAACTCTACCAACGATTGAATATAGGCGCTGCCAAAGCCGATTTTTTCCGGTATGCCGTTTTATTAAAAAAAGGTGGCGTTTACCTGGATATTGACAGTAGTATAAAGGGGAGCCTTAACAATTTTATAAAACCAGAAGATACCGCCATTATTTCTGAAGAAGGGAACCCCGGACTGTATGTACAATGGGCTTTGGTCTATGAGGCCAACCACCCCTTTCTTCAGCGGACCATGGAGCTCGTTTGCGACAACATCAAACACAACAGATACCCACATGATGTCCATAAAATGACCGGCCCGACTGCTTATACCAATGCCATTAATCAGTGTCTTGCAGAACATCCCAATACCCCTTACCGCTTACTGGGCGTAGATTACAATGGACACCTCAAATTTAAGTATCCCCTGAGCAAACTTTCTCTCTATAAAAAAGGAGAGCACTGGAAAAAATTACAGCAGACACAACCCGTCCTTCGTACAAAATAGGTTTCTTACCAGCATCCCCAGGCCAAAAATTATAAAAACGGCAATGAACCAAATAAAAGCGCAACTCTTTTTAGAAAAGTTATTCAACAACAGGAAATTCATTTTTTCTGTATGGGTTATATTGGCCATCGTGGCCACCTTAAAACAATTAAGATCAGGAACAGAGCACAACAACTATCTTATCTTTACCCATACATTTTACCATGCGCTAGACCACCTCAACCTATATCTGAGGTATCCTGCAGAATATGGCGACATGAACCATTACGGCCCATTGTTCGCATTAATCATTGCCCCATTTACATTGTTCCCTAAATTTGTTGGAATGTTCCTCTGGCAAATTGTGAACATCTCTGCCTTATTCTATGCAGTGTCTACGCTTCCCTTAAAAAACCCAAAAATTACTGCGGTTTACTGGATCATTAGTAATGAATTGCTTTCTTCCTTATTTTCCTTTCAAATCAATCCGTCTATCACGGCCATCATTATACTTTCATATACCATGATCAATAAGAGGAACAATTTTTTCGCCGCGTTCCTGATCTTCTTAGGAACTTATATAAAGTTATATGGCATAGTCGGGCTGGCTTTCTTTTTCTTTGTCAAAGAGAAACCTAAATTTATTGCGTATTGTGTTTTTTGGGCTATCGTTTTCCTGATCCTCCCTATGCTTTTCTTTAGTCCGGAATATATCATTCAATGCTATAAGGACTGGTCCGTTTCACTGGCAGCAAAGCAACTGGAAAATGCAACCCTCGTTTCCTGGCAGGATGTATCTATTATGGGTATTTTTAGAAGAACGTTACAAGATCCAACTATCCCCAACTGGCCCTTTTTATTAGGAGGAGTCATTCTGTTCTGCCTCCCTTATTTACGGATTAAACAGTATCAATCCGAAACCTTCAGATTGATGTACCTGGCTTCAACCCTGATTTTCACCGTTGTTTTCAGCAACTCTTCCGAATCCCAGACCTATATCATTGCTTTCACCGGGGTAGCCATCTGGTTTATGATCCAGGACAGGCCGGTCAAACCGGAGGTATTTGCCTTGTTTATTTTTTCGATTCTCTTCACTACACTGGCACTCACAGACTTTATCCCCAGATATATCAGGGACAACTATATCATGCGCTATTCGCTTAAAGCCCTTCCCTGTGCACTCATCTGGTTTTATCTCAGTTATCAGCTCCTCTGCAAAAATTTCCTGAACAGAGAAGAACCTGCACAAACCGAAACCCTATCTTTGTAAATTAAAAGAAAAACAGCAGCAATGAAAGTTACCGGCTTCACCTTTATCAGAAATGCAATTGTAAACGACTATCCTGTAAATGAAGCCATCCGCTCTGTGCTGCCCCTGTGTGACGAATTTGTTGTTGCCCTTGGGAACTCCTCAGATGAAACTGCCGCATTGGTTAAAAGTATTGCTCCGGATAAAATACGAATTATTGAGACCATCTGGGATGACAGCCTTAGGGAAGGTGGGCAGGTATTTGCCCAGGAAACCGATAAAGCCATGGCCGCTATTTCTCCCAACACAGACTGGATGATCTATATCCAGGGAGATGAGTGTATTCACGAAAAATACCTCCCCCTGATCCGCAGAGAGATGGAAGAAAACCTGAATGACAAAAACATCGAAGCACTGCTTTTAAAATACCGTCATTTCTATGCCTCTTACGATTATCTTGCCGAATCCAGACGCTGGTATAGAAGAGAGGTGCGCATACTCAAAAATCTACCTGGTATCCACTCCTACAGAGATGCTCAGGGATTTCGCATCAAAGACAGGAAACTCCATGTTAAACTGATCGACGCCTATGTTTACCACTATGGCTGGGTCAAAACACCTCAGGCACTACAGGGAAAAGTAAGAAATTTCAATCAGTTTTACCAAACGGAGACCTGGATAGAAGAAAATCTTCCGGTTCAAAATACCTTTGATATGCATAACGCAGACCGATTGGTTAAATTTAAGGAAACGCACCCTGCAGTTATTCAGGACAGGATCAAAGCAACAAACTGGACGTTCGATCAGGACATTACCAAAATGACTCCCAAGATGAACTTTCGGAGAAGGGCACTCCAGAAAATAGAAGATCTGACAGGCATTCGGTTGTTCGAATACCGAAACTATAAAATCGTTAAATAATGAAGAAAAGCCTATCCATCGTTATTCCAAACTACAATGGCAAACATCTTATGGAAGCCTACCTGCCCTCCGTGATTACAGCAGCGGAACAAGCAGATGTGTCCTATGAAATTATTGTTATAGACGATGGCTCAAAAGACGATAGCATATCTTTCCTAAAAAACACTTATCCGGAGATTAAACTCCTCATTAACGATCGAAACAGAGGCTTTTCTTATACCTGTAACCAAGGTATACAAGCCGCAATCTATGAACTTACCTTTCTGTTAAATTCCGATGTCAGGCTAAGCGCAGATTATTTCGAAAAGCAATGGCCCTATTTTCAGCGAGAGGACACTTTTGGAGTAATGGGCTGTATTATGAAAGCTGATGGCAGCAAGATTGAAGATGCAGCACGTATATTGTTCCGTAAAGGCTGCAGGCTTAAAGCAAACCGCTTTTATTACAGCAAAGATCCGCAAGACCAACAAGTATTCACTGCCTACCTGTCTGGAGCCAATGCCCTGGTAGACACCAAAAAACTAAAAGCACTAAATGGCTTCGATGAAATCTATTCTCCTTTTTCTTCAGAGGATTCAGATCTTTCATTAAGGGCCTGGCTATTGGGCTGGAAATGCTATTACGAACACCGGTCTGTTTGTTTTCACCAGGTAAGCGGCAGCACCAGTACCCAGCTCAAGTCTACCTTCATGAAGAAAATCTATTTCCGGAACAGATTTATTTTTCACAGCATCCATCTTGAAGGGTTCAGGGCTTTAATCTGGCCAACTTACTTAGTATTATTGGAGGTTTTACCAAAACTCATTCTTGGCAAAAGCTGGATGTACGCAAGCTATAAAGAATATCTTCAGCACCTTCCTCAAATACGGGCATCCAGAAAGAGATTGGTCGCATTAAAAGAACAGTACCAATCCTCCCTTGAAGTTCAGGATGTTATTGACTTCATTAACAAATCTGTAGCCGAGAAATCCGTTCAATACCTCTAAGCAGCATTTGTCTTTATTAAAAATAGAAACCGTAACTTTGCTCCCTAATTTTTTTTGATGAAAACATATTTTCGTTTATTATCCTTTGCAAAACCCATAGAGAAATTTGCGATCCCCTATATTATTGCAACTCTGCTCTCCGTTATATTTGGTGTATTAAACCTGACCCTTCTTTCGCCACTTTTTCAAACTTTAATCTCAGTAGATTCAAAGACCCCACATAAAGTCAGTCAAACAGCCACATCCGCCTTTGATATTACAGGGAAGTTTGGAGATTTTGTGAACAACTCCATCAACACGCACGGACCAATACCAACCTTAACTTATGTTTGCTTAATTATTGTTGTCTCGGTCTTGCTGTCTAATATCTTCAGGTATTTTTCCCAACGGATTATGGAAGATCTACGGGTACATACCCTATTGAACCTCCGTAAAACGGTATTCAATAACGTAATGAACATGCATGTTGGGTTTTTCAACAACGAACGCAAAGGAGATATTATTTCTAAAGTCGCCTCCGATGTTCAGGTGGTGCAATTTACGGTAACCAATACTTTGCAGGTGGTCTTCAAAGAACCACTCACACTCATTTTTTATATCATTGTACTATTGTCCATCTCAGTAAAACTCACTTTATTCTCTTTGATGGTTATTCCGATTTCCGGATTTATTATTAGTAAAATCGTTAAAAGGATAAAACAACAGGCCAAAGCAGCGCATGAATCTTTCGCAAAAATGATTGGTTTTTTAGACGAAGCACTCAGCGGTATAAAAATTATCAAAGCCTTCAATGCCAGTGAAAGGATAAAAGATAAATTTCAGGCAGAAAATGTCTTCTATTCTAATCTGAACAGAAAGATGATCAGAAGGCAACAACTTGGCTCTCCTGTATCCGAATTTTTAGGTGTGGTTATGGTTTCCTTTATTGTTTGGTATGGAGGAACATTAATCATGAGCCACGAGCCTGGCGCACTCTCCACCAATCAGTTCATTGCCTATATCGCTATTTTCTCCCAGGTGATGAGGCCGGCAAAAGCCCTGACAGATTCATTTGCAGGAATACATTCCGGAATTGCAGCCGGAGAAAGGGTTCTCGAACTTATCGATACGAAGCCAGAATTGGTTAATAAGCCCAAAGCATCCAAACTGGAAGGTTTTCATCACGCATTGAGCCTGGAACACGTTTCCTTTAGCTATGGAGCAAAAGAGGTTTTAAAAGACATCAACCTGACTATACCAAAAGGTAATACGGTTGCACTAATTGGCCCGTCAGGTGGAGGAAAGAGCACACTTATGGATCTCATTCCGCGCTTTCATGACCCCAAGTCGGGCGTCATTAAAATTGACGGACAAGCCTATGAAGAATTTACTGTAGAAAGCATCCGGGAGCAAATGGGCATTGTGAACCAGGAATCCTTCCTGTTTAATGACACCATTTTTAACAACATCGCCTTTGCCAAACCAGATGCCACAGAAGAAGAAGTCATTGCAGCAGCCAAAATCGCCAATGCTCATGAATTTATTCTGCATACCGAAGAAGGCTATCAGACTTTTGTCGGAGATCGTGGAAACCGCTTATCCGGCGGACAAAGACAGCGTGTTTGTATTGCAAGAGCCGTACTGGCCAACCCACCAATCATGCTTTTAGATGAAGCAACCTCCGCTTTGGATACAGAATCAGAAAAACTGGTACAAGATGCCTTAAATAACCTCATGAAAAACCGTACATCCATTGTGATTGCCCACCGTCTGAGCACCATACAACATGCAGATACCATCGTGGTTATTGACAAAGGAGAGATTGTAGAAACCGGAAAGCACTCCGAACTCATGGCTGCAAATGGACTTTACAGACGATTGATAGATATGCAAACTTTTATAGACTAAAGATGTCAGATAAACTTATATCTATTGCCCTATGCACCTACAATGGAGAAAAGTTTTTGAAGGAACAAATGGATTCTTTGGTCCATCAGGACTATCCAAATCTTGAAATTATTGTCGTAGACGACTGTTCATCTGATCGTACGATCGAAATTCTGCAGTCCTACAGTCAACGATTCTCTTTTATTAAGATCTATCAGAATACACAGAACCTCGGCTATATAAAAAATTTCGAGAAAGCGATTCACTTGTGCACCGGTGAGCTGATTGCCTTATCAGATCAGGACGATATCTGGATGCTCAATAAGATCAGTAAGATGTATAGTAGCATTGGAGATAACATCTTATTGTATCACGACTCTGAATTTATAACTGAACAAGGTGAAACGATGCAATGTTTTATTTCTGATATCCGGATATTTTATCAGGGCAATGATAGTAGGTATTTTTTATTTGAGAACTGTGTTTCAGGACATGCTATTGTATTTAAAAAAGAACTGAGAAACTACATAGGTTCATTTCCAAACGGTATTTATCACGACTGGTGGCTTGCCTATGC
>NZ_QAIL01000405.1:7523-8971 GCF_003061025.1 Pedobacter sp. HMWF019
GGTTAAATATAGACAACATACTTCTGCAAGTACCGATATTTTGAAAAGGAAGGGGATAAAGCGCATTAAAAAATCCACAGCCGATTATCAGAAACTTCTAACAAGATTAGGAATTTTTAATAATTTTAGTTTCAATAAGTACCCTGCTTTTACATCGAAGATGCTACACCTGTTCCAGAACAGTGCTCATCAGTTCCTCAACTTTAAACTCCTGTTTTTCTTTATCAAATACCGTAAAATCTTACTCTATATGCAAGTAAAAAGCTCAGCAAGTAAAGCAAACTATATTCTTAAATTTCTATGGGGAAATAAATTAAAGGGAATTTAGCTTACATCAGTAGCTCATTTAATAGTCTTTCAAAGTGCGGCAATTGAAACTCAGAAGTATACTTCAATACATTTTGCCTGGATTTTTCGAGATCAATAACCGGTCGTTCATGGAAAATATGCATGCCCGAAATTACAGCATTAATATCCATTGTATTGCTCAATGCACCATTCTCCTCATTAATAATCTGACCTAATATGCCTGTATTGAATCCTACAACGGGCTTTCCCAGATAAACAGCCTCTACTGCAACTAATGAAAACGACTCTTCTCTTGATAAGATTAACATTCCGTCAGCAAGCTCCATATAATTATAATAATCAGCAGATTGCCCCCCTGGAAAAAATAATTGATTTTTATATTTTTCGGCAACAATTTGTTCTGCATAATATTGCAGTCCTGTATCAAGTTTACCCCCTATCCAAATAATTTTTACAGATTGACCTTTAAAATGTTCAAGAACGGGAATGATCTGATCTAATCCTTTCATGTAAGAAATTGTACCTGAAATAATCCAAACAAAATCACCCGGATTAATCCCCAGATCCCTTCTCAGTTCACCAACCCTATTCAAATCCGGCTTTATTCCTGCTGCATCTATAAAACTATATTGTAGCCGTACATCCCGGTGTCCAAGATCCAAAACTCTGTCACAAACTTCTTCAGAACATCCGATGCAGACATCAGAGATAGAAATGACATCTTTTAAGTTATTATATCTTATTAAATTATAGGCCTGCAGAAGCTCATGAAAATGAGTAACGATTTTGACGTTGCTTTTTTTTGCTGCACCATAAGATCCAGGCACAGTGATCGTATTTACATACCATAAATCAGCCTTAAATTTCTTTTGCAATCTGGATAACTGGTAACCTACCGGATGGATACCAAACATTTTTAAGATTCCTCTAAATAGTTTAAGATACCATACCTTACTATTCCGATAAGAGACGGCTGTTTTCACATGAGGCGGCAGTTTATTTAATAACTCCCCCATTTGCTCCGAAAAAAGATAGATTCTGTATTCTTTCGGATCAAGGTGATTCAAAAGGTACCATAGAATCATTTCCGAGCCCGTTCTTCCAAAAATAGGCGTAATGAACAATATTTTTTTCATAAC
>NZ_QAIL01000043.1 GCF_003061025.1 Pedobacter sp. HMWF019
CAAGTATTTAAAGGTGTTTTCTTGCTATAAATCTGTGTTTTAAGTAAAAAAACAGAAGTGTTATCTCAAAATTTATCCAGATTAATATCTTTGCGAAAAATTTTTGTGAAAGGGAATTGCTGAATTATGTATACAACCATGTTATCATCTGAAATTATCAAATCAACGCATCGAATTAAATCTCTTCATTTAAACAGAACAGTGGAACTGGAGATGTACAGTCCGGATGAGCTGATGGGAAACGAAGAGGTGAGTTTGTTGTTGTTGAATGATGGTCAGGAATCGGAGGCGATGCATATTCAGGAAGTACTTTCTTTGTTGTATACTTCTGGTAAAATTGAACCACTGATTGTTGTTGCCATTAAGGCTTCCGAAGATCGTGTCCAGGAATATGGTGTTGCCGGTGTTCCCGATTTCCTTGGAAGAGGGGCGAAAGCAGACAAGTATACAGCTTTTATTACCGGAGAATTGCTTCCCTTTGTGCAGGCTGAAGTGTCTGTTCCTGTAAATGGTAAAAGAGCTTTTGCCGGATTCTCCCTGGGAGGTTTGTCTGCATTTGACATTGTTTGGAACAATGATAACTTATTTGATATAGCTGGCGTGTTTTCTGGTTCTTTCTGGTGGCGGAAAAAAGACCTGAAGGATGGTTACCGGGATGAGCAGGATAGAATTTTGCATGAAATGATCAGAACAACAACAGGAAAGCCTGAAGTTAAGTTCTGGTTGATGACTGGAACGGACGATGAAACAGCTGACCGGAACAGGAATTTTATTATAGATTCTATTGACGACACCGTTGATGTGATTAAAGAATTGATGGCCAAAGGCTATAAGCGGCCTGAAGATATCTTTTATTATGAGATGGTCGGCGGAAAACATGAAGTAGCCACCTGGGCAAAAGCATTGCCTGCATTTCTGACTTGGGCATTTCCAAGGAAACCGAGGTTTACGAACCTATAGCTTCAATCTGTTCAGAGGTATAGGTATAGATGCCTTTGTGTTCTTCTGTTGACTTTCGAAACATAGCCATGGCGACTTTCTTAACTTGAATGCTCCTGTATTTTTTTAGAGGACCAATAAGCAGGGGATTAAGGACACGCATGATCCTGATCATGGAAAGTTCTCCAAAACGGCTTTCTTTTCTGTTTCCGTCCAATAAGGAGGGCTGATAGATGTGAATGGCTTTGAATGGAACGGCTTTGATTTCGTGCTCTGCTTCTCCTTTTAGTTTAGAATAGAAAATGGAAGAATTCCTGTTGGCACCCAGGGCTGATACCAGGTGATATTGTTCTGCGCCGTTGGATTGTGCTATCCAGGCTATGTCTAGCGGGTATTGAAGGTCGATCTTCCTGTATTGTGCGGGGTCTGGGGTTTTACTTTTGGTGGTACCTAAGCAGCAGAACACCGCATCGCCTTTAATTTCATGCGCATATTGATTTAAAAGTTCAAAGTCTACGGTTAACTGCCGGAGTTTTGGATGCTGTATATCCAATTCTTTACGGACCAGGATCAATACCTGATCATATGTGCTGCTGTTGAGCAGCAGTGAAAGAAGATGTGTGCCAATTAGCCCGCTTGCGCCTAAGAGGATTGCTTTTTTGCCCATGTTTTGAATAACAATATAGATCGGGAGAAGTTTCCTTCTCCCGGGAAAACAATTAAAGTTCCCTTACCCAGATGTTGCGGAAACTGATGGGTTCGCTTTTATCTCCATGTGCCTGTAATTTGATGGGAGATGGACCGTGTGCTTTTCGGTATGCAGGTAAGCCAACGTATTGGGTTGGACCTTTCAATTCGAAATTATTTTGTACAATGATTCCGTTAAACAGTACGGTAACCTTTGCTGGTGATTTCAGTGAACTGTCTGCATTAAAAACAGGTGCTGTCCAGATTACATCATAGGTCTGCCATTCACCAGGTTTCTTTGCTGCATTGAACATTGGCGTGTTTTGTTTGTAGATACTGCCCGCCATTCCATTGGTATAGGTTTTATTGTTGTAGGAATCCAGGATTTGCAGTTCGTAGCCTAAATCTCCTTTGCCTATCGAGGCGAGGAATAGTCCGCTATTGCCTCTTAACTGGCCTTCTCCTGTGATGTTCGCAGGAACTTTCCATTCCAGGTGTAGCTGGTAATTGCTAAAGGATTGTTTGGTTTCAATATTTCCTGTTTTCTTGTCTACTGTTAAAATACCTCCTGAAACTTTCCATTTGGCTGGCTGGGACCGGTCGTCTGTCATCACCCATTGATCCAGGTTTTTACCATCAAAAAGAACAATCGCATCGGATGGTGCGTCTGAGTTGGTTTTTCCTGGTGTTACAACATTAGGTACCGGGGTGTAAAACTCTGTGTCTTCGTGTTTGGCTTCCTGTGCGGTTGCCATGGACACACAACCAGCAATAAGGAGCGCAGCACTGAAAAAGGATTTTTTTGCATTCATAACTGTTAAATGTAATTAGCTAGACAATATAAGAGTTTTGAAGATAAAAGCTGGTTGAAAAATCAATATTACTCTTCGGAGACTACGCTTTCTGCGCGTCGCTGCGCGACATGCTTCGAAAGCTGAGGTCTCCTCTGAGTAATATTGATTTTATATGGCGCTTAATTGGGGGGAGTCCGGGTATGGCGCAGAAAAGGTTATGCAATTTGTTCTTGTCTTTTGTTTATAGAACTCAGGATATGTAAAGTCATGTAAAATAAAACACAGACAAATCCATTGTTAAGATATATCAGAACGAGATAAGATTGCCGTTCGATCTTTTGGCTGCTACGGATATATTAATTACAGAAGACGTAGGTGTTCTTAGAAAAAATTATGACTATAAATTGAAGCATTGTGCCGTCTCGTTTCCAATTTTGGCCTATGCTATGGACTCCCTTTCCGGACACCCCGCCCGGTTATGCGCCCAAAAAAATAATATTACGCAGAGAGGACCTCAGGGCGCCTTGTCACAAGAGCGAAGCGGGGCAAGGAGTCCAGTCCTCGAAGAGTATATTATTTTTTATCAGCAATTCCTTTATTATATACCTAGTTAATAGGCTGATATATCGATTAAAAATCATATCTTTGCGCCAAATTTAGGGCGCATTATATGCAAAAAATAAGAAATATAGCTATCATAGCACACGTTGACCACGGTAAAACTACGCTGGTTGATAAGATTTTACACACTTGTTCTATTTTTCGTGACAACGAACAAACAGGTGATTTAATACTTGATAACAACGATCTTGAACGTGAACGGGGAATTACTATTGTTTCCAAAAACGTTTCAGTAAGATACAAAGACTATAAAATCAATATTATTGATACTCCTGGTCACGCGGATTTTGGCGGTGAGGTAGAACGTGTATTGAAAATGGCTGATGGTGTTCTTTTATTATGCGATGCTTTTGAAGGTGCAATGCCTCAAACCCGTTTCGTTACTCAGAAAGCACTAGCATTGGGATTAAAACCAATTGTAGTTGTAAATAAAGTAGATAAAGAAAACTGTCGTCCGGAAGAGGTTTATGAGCAGATATTTGAATTGTTCTTTAACCTGGAGGCTACAGAAGAGCAGCTTGATTTCCCTGTGATCTATGGTTCATCTAAACAAGGATGGATGAGCACAGACTATACCAAGCCAACTACTGATATTTTCCCTCTTTTAGACGCGGTAGTAGAACACATCCCTGCAGCACCGATCAATGAAGGTACTTTACAAATGCAAATCACCTCTTTAGATTATTCTTCTTTCGTAGGTCGTATTGCAATTGGTCGTGTTCACCGCGGTATAATCAGAGAAAACCAGCCGGTTACTTTGATTAAACGTGATGGCAAGATGGTAAAATCAAGAGTAAAAGAATTATACGTTTTTGAAGGTCTTGGAAAAATCCGTGCACAGGAAGTGAGTTCAGGAGATATTTGTGCTGTTGTAGGTATTGATGGTTTCGAAATTGGTGATACTATTGCTGATTTTGATGCACCGGAACAATTACCTGTAATTAAAATTGATGAGCCAACAATGAACATGTTGTTCACCATCAATAACTCTCCTTTCTTCGGTAAAGAAGGTAAATTTGTTACTTCTCAGCGTATTAAAGAACGTTTGTACAAAGAGATGGAGAAAAACCTTGCCTTAAAGGTTGTAGAAACTGAGTCTCCTGATTCTTATCTGGTTTATGGAAGGGGTATTCTGCATTTATCTGTATTGATCGAGACCATGCGTCGCGAAGGATATGAGATTCAGGTAGGTCAGCCACAAGTAATCGTTAAAGAAATTGACGGTAAAAAATGTGAGCCGGTTGAAACCCTGATTGTTGATGTACCGGGTGAGGTTGCCGGAAAGGTAATTGAACTGGTTACACAACGTAAAGGTGAATTGTTGATCATGGAGCCAAAAGGTGATTTACAGCATTTGGAATTCGAAATTCCTTCACGCGGAATCATTGGACTAAGAAATAATGTGTTGACTGCAACAGCAGGAGAAGCAATTATGGCGCACCGTTTTAAATCTTATGAGCCTTGGAAAGGTGTAATTCCCGGAAGGTTAAATGGTGTATTGGTTTCCATGGATAAAGGTACAACTACTGCTTATTCTATTGATAAATTGCAGGACCGTGGTCGTTTCTTCGTTGATCCGGGAGTAGACATTTACGAAGGTCAGATCCTGGGTGAGCACATCCGTGATAACGATTTAGTTGTAAATATTGTTAAAGGTAAAGCCCTAACCAATATGCGTGCTTCTGGTACTGATGATAACACACGTATTGCACCAGCAATTAAGTTTTCATTGGAAGAGGCTATGGAGTATATCCAGGCTGATGAGTATATCGAAATTACTCCAGTAAGTATGCGTTTACGTAAGATCTATCTGACAGAGAATGAGCGTAAGATCAATGCTAAAAAATTCCAGTCTTAATTTCTAAGACGGATTTAAATAAAAAAAACCTGATGGCATAGCCATCAGGTTTTTTTTTGCCTGATGATGCCGATTTTAGAAAATGCTGTTCTTTAAGGCGGAATGACTTGCTTTGGATTGGCTTTTGCGCCATTTTTTGACCGCTTTCAGGATCTTGAAATGATAAACGATATGGTAGCTCAGCATGCCAAAGAAGATCCCAATACACATACCTGCCAGTACGTCGAACGGAAAGTGTTGCGCCAGGTAAATCCTGGAATAACCGACCAGTATGGCGCCGAGCAGACAAGGGATGGAGATTCTGTTCTTTTTATAAATAAGCACAAGTACGGTGGCCAGGGCAAAGGCCGTTGTGGTATGGCCTGAGGGAAAAGAGTTGGAGCCATGCAGACTCATATTGTTCATAAAAGCTGGACTGCTCAGGGCTTCTGTTTGAAAATAAAGCTTCGGTCTGGGTTGATGAAAAATGATTTTCAGCAAAGAAGCCATCAATCCAGAACTCAGGAAAGCCATAAATAAGGTAATGGCCTTTTTTCTCTTGTTGCGGATCAGCAACAGTATAATAACCGCAAGGCAGGTAAGTCCATCTCCCAGATTGGTATAGATCATAAAGAAAACGTCCAGCCAACTGGGATGGAATGGATTTAGAAGTGTAAAGCTCTCTTCTTTGGTGTGAAGGACGATGAAAAGGGAAGAGGCCAGTGCAAAGGCCAGTGCCAGTAGAAAATAATAAGGGAGGCTCCAGAGTTTTTTGAAAAGTGGGGGTGGCATTAAAATATCTTTTCATGTAAAAGTATTGAGCCTATGTGAATAATGAGTTAAACAATTGTCAAGCTTAGCTTGTAATTTAGATATCAAATATTATCTTTTTAGCTTTGAGTTTAAATATTGAATGCTATGGAATCATTACAAGGAAGAAATGCTCTGATTACTGGAGCGGGTAAAGGAATAGGTAGGTCTTTGGCTATTGAACTGGCTAAGGAAGGTGTAAATCTTGGTCTGGTGGGCCGTACAAAGGCAGATTTGGATAATGTGGCACAGGAGTTAAGCGCCTGGCCGGTGAAAGTAGTGACAGCGATAGCAGACGTTGCAGATATGGCCGGGGTTAATGCTGCGGTTACTGAAATAAAATCTGGATTAGGAACAATAGATATCTTAGTAAACAATGCAGGCATTAGTAGCTTTGGGTCTTTTATGGAACTTGAGCCGGAACGCTGGGAGCAGATTGTAAAAGTGAACTTATTCGGTCCTTATTATGTAACACGTGCAGTATTGCCGGATATGATCGAAAGAAAAACAGGCGACATTGTAAATATATCATCTACAGCAGGTAAAAATGGTGCAGCAGTGACCAGTGCCTACAGCGCCTCTAAATTTGCATTGATTGGAATGTCTGAGTCTTTAATGCAGGAAGTAAGAAAACACAATATTCGGGTAACAACTTTAACACCAAGTACCATTGCTACAGATATGGCAAAGGACTTGAAACTGACGGATGGTAATCCAGATCGTGTGATGCAGCCGGAAGATTTTGCCGAACTGATGGTTGCTCAATTGAAGCTGAACCGAAGGGTGTTTGTTAAAGAGGCAGGTCTCTGGTCTACAAATCCTTAGAATTTATATCGCCGCAGGACTAGTCATTGGTTCTGCGGTGTTTGATAAAGTAACCTGTCAGGTTCAGTGCGATTAAAAAATGATGGAAAAGATTAGGGATCAGACCATAATATTTACTGAAGATCCTGAAACGTTCCTTCAGACTGTCCATGTGTTTTTTCTTGGAAACACCGCCAACCAGATATTTCGCTACATAGCGATGCGTATTTACCGTAAGCTTTGCTTTTTTCGCGGCTTTAAGGATCCAGTCTATATCGGAGCTGTATTTATATTGAAGGTCATAAGGTTCGGTTAGGCTCTTTTTAATATAAATGGCCTGGTGGCTGATGTTCATTCCGTATCTGAAACTTTTCCAGTTGAAATTTTCAGGAACCTGATGCCGTCTTCTTCCCAGACTTTCCCAATTTTCGTTATACATTTCTGTCTCACCATAATAGATATCAGCATGTTCTGCTGTGTTGAATACGGCAGCTACGGTATCTTTGTCGTAGATTTCATCGCCAGAATTCATGAATAGAACATAATCGCCGCTTGCGAGTGCCAGGCCTTTGTTCATGGCATCATAAATGCCTTTGTCTTTTTCTGAGATGACTTTGGAAAGGCGGGGCCGGTATTTGTTGATCAGTTGTAAGGTGCCATCTGTAGATGCCCCGTCTATCACAATGTATTCCAGGTTGGGATAGGATTGACAGAGTACAGAAAGCATAGTGCGCTCAATGTCTTTTACATTATTATAAACTATTGTAATTATGGATAATGTCGGTTTGACTGCTGTCATTTGCTGAGTAAGGATTGGTAAACTTTAATATATTTCCGGGCGATGTTTTGGTGGGTGAAATTCTGCAGCACCTTGTTCCGGGCTTGTGTAGCGATCTCCATGGCATGATCCGTAAATAGCATTTCGTGAATCCCTTTCGCAAGATCAGTGGCCGATTTGAACTCGGCGAGGTAGCCGTTTTGCTGATGCTCGATCATTTCGGGGAGGCCACCTATGTTAAAGGCCACTACGGGAGTTCCGCAGGCCATGGATTCCATTACGGTATTGGGCAGGTTGTCTTCTATGGAAGGCATCACAAATACATCGGCCAGGCTGTACAATTCAGTCAGGTCCTGTTGTGAACGGATGGTGTTCAGCGCATGTACCGGAAAAGGCAGCTGGCTGACATCAAAGTGTTTGTTTTTACCGAAAATGAGTACCTCAACAGGGACAGGCTGTTCGTAATCTTGTTTCAGGTGTTTGAGGGCCTGTACCAGATAGGTAATTCCCTTACGCCTGTCGCCTATGTTGGCGGCGCCAAATAAAATAACCTTGCTGTTTGGGCTGATCTTCCATTTGGCACGTGCGGCCATCTTATCCTGAGGGGAATATACTTCTATATCAATTGGATTTGGGATGGCCTGTATTGGGAATTTTTTTAACAGGGAGCTTTGACTGGCAACTGAAGCCAGCCAGTTGCTGCAGGTTACAAAACTGATGTTCTGTGCCTTGGCATACAGATTTTGCTTGCGGAGCCAGCCAGTATGGGAAATGTCATCCTGATTAGGGTTTCTTAAAAAATAGCAGTCCCCGCATTGCCCGGTAAAATGGTCGCATGTTCCGGCATAATGGCAGCCTCCGGTGAAGGTCCACATGTCGTGAAGGGTCCATACAATCGGTTTACCAAGCTGGATCAGTTCTTTTAAATCCTTGATGGAGAGGAAGCCGGAATTGGTCCAGTGCAGGTGTAAAATATCTGCGTCTTTAACCAGTGGCTGATTGGAGATGCTGGTGCCGGCACTGGCAGTTGAAAAAGCGAAGCGTACAGATTTATCCTTTTCCTGAAAAAAGATAAAGGGCAGGCGTTCGTACAGGAAGTTGAAGCGGGCTTTTAACCTGCTTAACCAATTGTTTTCAACACTTTGAACGCGGGTTTCACTTGTTTTTTTTTGTCCCGCCAGGAAATTTACCTCGATATTTTCTGATGCCAATGCTTTTAACAGGCGCATACTGGCTACAGGTGCTCCTCCGCCTGCATCGGATGTATTGATTAAAGTTACTTTCATGAATAGAATTCGTATTGGCGCGACAGGAACAAAAATACTAAATTAATGCCCATAAATGGATTGCGAAATAGATATACTTAGGAAACGATTAGGAGTTTATATTCACAAACACAATGAACCGAGCCTGTGATCCCTTGAACACAAGAATCAATAGACATGTGTGAAAAATACAAACTCATGATCGCTTCATTACCGATAAACCGAGCTTTAGTAAGTTCTTGAGAACCGAAAAACAATAAACAACTCGATAAAAAACAATTATATTCTAGTGAAAAATACTTTAATTTACGCCGGATGAATTTATTTAGTTACTTATTCCAGGACTGGGCTGCGAACCCAAAGAATTTTAAAGGGCGTTTTGTGCTGTTGCTGTTCAGGCTGGTGCAGGTGATCAGCCGCCATACTGCATTGAAGATCATTTTTATCTTATACCTGGCTTTTTATCATTATTATGTAGAATGGGTTTTGGGCATTGAATTGCCTCGCAAACTGACTGTGGGTAAAGGTCTGATGCTGTATCACGGGCAGGCCCTGGTGGTGAATCAGGGGGTGGTAATTGGCGAAGGCTGTACATTGCGGAACTCAGTAACAATAGGACATAAAAAGCTGGCAGATGGTAGTTTCAGCAGATGCCCGCGTATAGGGAACCACGTAGATATCGGAGCGAATGTTTGCATTATTGGCGATGTGGAGATTGGTGATCACGTGGTCATTGGGGCAGGAGCTGTGGTGGTCAAGAGCATTCCTGCCAATTGTATTGTGGTGGGTAATCCAGCCAGAATACTGGAAAAGAAAAACGAAGCAGCCCAGATTTAACAGATTTTTCTTTTCTTTGAAGCCAGATATGGAAAACCTTTTAACAGATAGAGCATTTTGGGTAAATTATTGGGAGCAGAAACCAGACTTGTCTGTTAACATCCCTGCAAATTACATGTTCCATGAGCAGCTGGCAAAGATCATCAAAACGCAGCGGGTGAAAACAGCGATTGAACTGGGGGGCTTTCCAGGTTATTACGCGGTCTTTTTAAAGAAGTACTTTGCCCTGGACGTCACCTTGCTTGATTATTTTGTACATCAGCCAATAACCAATAAGCTGCTGCAAACGAATGGGCTGGAAGAAAAGGATATCCGTATTATAGAAACGGACTTGTTCAATTATACGCCCGGGCAGCAGTATGACCTGGTGCTTTCTTTTGGTTTGATCGAACATTTTAACGATACGGCAGATATCATTAACCGGCACATTAATTTTGTAAAACCAGGGGGTACCTTGTTTATTACCCTGCCTAATTTCAGGGCTTTGAATGGATGGTTCCAAAAACGGTTTGATCCTGACAATTACGATAAGCACAATATTGATTGCATGGATCCGAAATTACTGGCGGGGATTTGTGAGCAGGCCGGCCTTCAGGTGGTTCAATCTCGTTTTTTTGGACATTTTAGTTTATGGCTGCATGAAGAGGAGCAGAAGCCCTTGATGTTAAGGCTGTTCAAAAAATCTTTATGGCTGAGCGGTAAAATACTAACCAAGGTATTCCCTTTCAACTCCAGACAGCTTTCTCCTTATATTATTTTAGAAGCCAGAAAGCTTTAAGCTCAGGGTATTAGTGGAAGGCTGTTAAAACGCTGAATGATATAGCGTTTCAGCCGTGTCCACAACGATCCTTTTCGGGTGGTCAAAAAGCTTTTTATGGCAGTATAGGCTTCGGGGTTTTCCGCTATTTTTTCCGGGAAATAAGTGATGGGTTTGGGGTTGATGATGACATTGTAAATGTCGTTAATACCCGAATGCACCCCAGTACCATCGTGTCCAATGTTATTTACTAAAGACTGGGAGGGGTTAAGTGTTAACCCGCCTCTTAAAAATATAGAAGCATACCATCTGATTGCCCATGAGTTGTTTTTTCCTTTTTTGAAATCTTCCATCTGTTTCCAGAAATTCATGGTCCGTTCAATAGAAAATGCATTTTTAGCCGCATGGTCAAACTTACTCATTAACGTGTCTATGTTTGGTTCAAAATGCTGCCATGCCCTTTCCCAGGTTGCCCAGCCCCAGCTTGTTGCCGCCCTGTAAAAAAAAGTCTGCGGTAAATCTTCTCCCTTTAGATGAAACATATAGGCGCCGATATGCATGATCTTGTTTTCAGTACGGTAACGGTTTAGGGCTTCATTAAAATAGGTAAGGGTATGGGGGGAGCTGATCAGGTCATCTTCAAAGACGATGATCTGGCCATAGTCTTTAACCAGACGACTTACACCCGCAATAACTGAATTGGCCAGTCCCATGTTTTCTTTACGTTCAATGATCTCCACAGTGCGAAAACCATCAACTGTTTTGAGAAAATCCCTTACTTCCTGAACTTTATCCTGATCAGCAGCAGTTTTGGGCCCGTCAGAGAAAATAAACAGACGGCTTTCTGAAGCAAGCTCATTCTGCTGTAAAAACTTCAGTGTACGTTCTGTATGCTTTGGCCGGTTGTAAACAAACAGGGCTATGGGGGCGAGATGTTGCATTTCCTAGATATCCAGACAGTTTTCGGTACGGTAAAAAACAGAGGTCGCTTTCAGGTAGAACAGTCCTGGCGAGATACCTGAAAAAGAAAGTTCTTTGAACTGATTCTCTTTCAGAAAGCTCCGGGCTTGTTCGTATTCCGGACGTTCAGAGTCGTCCAGGACAATTACTCCCGAAGGGCTAAGGGCTTGTATACTTTCTATGCAGCAGTTTACCCTGTCGCGTCCGTCTACAATAATAATGTCGAACTTTGTGTCCAGGAGTCTGGCTTTTTTACTGTATTCTCCTCCTCTTTCCAGCTTGGTAAAGATCATTTCGGCATTTTGGGGTTTAGTGCCTGCAATTTTATGATACCAGCTCTCGTCATGCTCTACGGAAACGACCCGGCCTGTATGTTTTGCATAAAACAGCGTTGAACTTCCTGATCCATATTCAAATACTTTTTGATCCTTATTCAGTCTCCCTTTTATAAAGTCTATAAAAGAATAAGTTACCCATGGAATGGCTTCTCCGCGGGCATCTATAGCCTGTTTCGAGTCAAATGCCTTAAACCATCCAATACTGGACAAGTAACCTTTATGACCATAGGATAAAAGTGCAGAGAGGCGTTTGGGTTTGGAAAGTAGGGTAGCTAGTGCTTTAAATTTGCTCAATGTTTTGTTATTTTTTGAATTGCAGAGATCAAAAATAATGATTTTAACATCATAATGCCCTGCTGTCGGGTTTTAGGGATAAATAAAATATAAAAAGCAGAAAAGATACAGGCGATAAGTGTAGCGATGGAAGCGCCAATCCCCCCGTAACGTGGAATCAGCCAAAAGTTCAGCGCGATATTGATGATGGCGCCTGCGGCTGTTCTCTGAAAGGAGATGAGTGTAAACCCTTCATTGATGAGGTATTGGGAACTGGCAATCCCAAAAAACACGAATATGCCAGACCAGATATGTATGCTTAACATGGTGCCTGCTCCGGTGAAGCGGTTCCCGTAGAGCAGATGGATGATGTCTGTTCCAAGAAAACTGATTAGAATAGCCACCGGAAGGCTAATGAAGACCAGGAGGTCATACAGATTATTGAGGCGTTTATGGTATCTTTCCGGATCTGTTTTTCTGGCATTGATCAGGGCGGGAAAAACAGAGGTGACAATAGCCATAGGGATAAAATACCAGGCTTCACTTATTTTTGCAGCGGCGCTGTAAATCCCAACTTCGGCACTCCCTTCACTTTTGAGCATGACCTGGTCAATCTTCATATAGATTGAAACCATAACCGCAGAGAGAATCAATGGAAAAGATTGTTTTAACAAAGATAATGCGCGCTCGGAACGGAAATTCCATGTTGTTATTTTTAAACCCCGCTGGTGGTAGATCAGAACCAAACCGGCAGCCAGGATGAACCCGTCAAATGTCAGTGCAGCTGCAAACCAGATCAGAGGGGCGTTGATCCAAACCAACAGGATTTTGACCAGTGCAGAAAGGACCACGCAAATATTTTGGACATGCACCACATACTTGGACTGAACCTGGGATTGGAAGTAAGAATCTATGACATTAAACGATTTGAAAAAAGAGGCCAGTGATAGCAGGGCCACAATGGCGGTTAAGGGCTTGCCTGGTTGTGCGGAAAAATGATGGAAAACCAGGTAAAGACCAATGCTGAGTGGAATAAGGACAACATTGACCCCTATACGTAACCCAAGGGAAGTACCCAGGATCTCATCTCTTTTTTCAGGTTCGTTCAGGATCTCCCTAATGATAAAGGAGTCAAGACCCAGGGTGCCCACAGCGGCTACAATTGCGGTTAAAGCATCAGCAAAACTCAGGTCTCCAAAGGATACGGGGCCTAAATAACGTACAATCAGAAAGCTGACCAGCATGCTGAGTATTTTGCCAAACATCAGCCAGCTGGTGTTTTTAAAATATTTGCTAAATGCGGCTTCATCAAAACCTTTAAGTCCGGGAATCTTCATTCTTGCAAAGATGTGAAAATTGCAGTTATTGGGCGAAGCTTTTCTCGATCCTGTGCAATTGTTTCAAATGGTGCTTCAAATGGATCTCTGTAAACCGGAGCCATTGCTTTGCATTCAGGTAACCTAGTCTGGGATGTTTGGACTTAACATTGTCCCTGGCCCTTGGGATTTGTTTGTAATCTGCTTCCAGTTGTTTTCCAAATTGACTGACCAGGTCTTGTGCTTCTTCTTTGGTGATGACTTTTACCCGGCCTTCCAGTTGTTTAGGGATTTTAAACCGTCCCGGAGGCAAAGCGCCAAAGAAAAGAATAAGCTTTACGGTAAATGCAGTAGGCTTATCCTTTCCTTTTCCATTCAGACAATCTTCCATGGCCTGCAGTGACAAGCAGCTTGCATCAAAAATGTGCGCGTATACTTCACTGTAAGACCAGCCACCGATGGGAGGCGTGGTCCGGAACTGGGCATCACTGAGGCTTTGCAGTTTGTCGCTGTAAGCATCTGAAATCCTTTGCAGGGAAGAGAAAATGGTGTCTGTATTCATGTTAACGGGTTGAGGGTGCATTCTTTAAAAAGTCCATCAAGCCATCCTGTCCATGGAGGAATTTAAAGCTGTTTTTTAAAGTATAATAGTTGTTCTTATCTACAGTGACATGGTAGGCTCTTTTTGCGACGTCCAGCCCCTGATCTTCAAAGTCCAGTGAACGAATGATCTCTCCAACTTGTTTGGTGCTGAAATAATTGTTCTTCAGGGCCAGGTCTATGACCCTGATCCTGTCTTTGTCAAAGTGTTCTGCCCGCACAGCATTCATAAATTGTTTAAAATCTTCGGGGTTCATGGCATAGCCCCCGTCTGGGTAGCCCGGGGTTCCATTCAGATTGCCGTCCCAGTCGTCAAGAAGATATTGGCCACGGTTAAGTACTGCAAGTGCTGAGCTGATCTGAAATCCGCGTCTTTGAGAATAAGACGCTATGATTCTTTTATTGGTTTGCAAACGGATGCGTTGTTTAAAGATGGGCCGGTTTTCCTGGAGGATAGTGAGTACAGGGTTTGGGTCTGAGACTTCAAAGAAGCGGAACCTGCCTTGGGAAGAGCCGGCATATTCTTCGTTGAGGTAAACGGTAAATTTTCCCCTGTCAGAGATTTCAAGAAACAGTTCTGCGGTCTGGGCCCTTTGCTGGGCAAAAATTGCGGTGGTTTGCAGCAATACAGCAAACAATAAGATGATCTTTTTCATTTGGTTTCATTTGTGTGTAGAAACCATATTACGAATCTCATACCACGATAACAAAATTTTAGAAGTGCAGGAGTAATTCTTCCAGGTGATGGATTTGCCAGTCCACGTACTCTGGTGCTTCTTTCTTCTGTGGGTTAAAGAAAATGGCCTTCATTCCAAAGTTTTGGGCGCCGGTAATGTCGGCTTCGAGACTGTCGCCAATCATAATACTCTCTTCTTTTAGCGCTTCTGCTCTTTGTAAAGCATGTTCAAAAATCGCCTTGTCTGGCTTGTTAACGCCTACATCCTCAGAAATAATCACATTTTTGAAATAAGGATTTAGAGCTGAAACTTCCATTTTGGTTAAAGTACTTTCTTTGAAACCATTGGAAATGATATGAAGACTGTATTTTTTCTGCAGATAGGAGAGCACTTTTTCTGAGCCCTCAAATAAATTTGTTTTTGTTGGAGTGATCCGGACATAATCGTCCTCAAATTGCTGCGGTATATGGTCAGGGTGTATACCCAACTGGATAAAGGTAGTGCTAAATCTTTCGGACCTAAGGGTTTCCTTGCTGATTTTACCCACATGATAAGCCGCCCAGAGCCGGTGGTTATTTTCCGTGTAGGTCTGGATGAATTCTTCTGTAGAATTTAAACCGAGTGTCTGAAGCTGGTAAGTCTGGTATAGTTCCTTCAGTGTTTCTTCTGCATTTTTATCGAAATCCCAGATGGTATGATCCAGGTCAAAAAAGATATGTTTGATCATGATTAAAGTTTTGGGCCATAGGCCAGGTCACCGGCATCTCCAAGTCCGGGAACGATATATGCTTTTGTAGTCATCTCTTCGTCTATTGCGCCTACCCATAATTTGGCATGGGGAAGATTGGCTCTGACATGGCGAATGCCTTCAGCACTGGCAATGGCAGTTACGATGTGAAGTTCTTTGATACTGAATCGGTTGAGCAGTTCTTTGCAGCAGATAACCATACTTAAACCGGTGGCAAGCATTGGGTCTGCAACGATTACGGTTCTGTCTGTGAGGTCTGGTGAAGAAATATATTCCATCTGGATCTCAAAATCACCACTTTTATGGGTTTTCCTGAATGCGGTAATAAAGGCCGAGTCAGCCATATCGAAGATATTCAGTAATCCCTTATGCATGGGTAGCCCTGCGCGAAGGATGGTGGCCAGCACTGGTTGCTGCACAAGCTGCTTGCTTTCTGCAATTCCAAGCGGGGTTTGTGTCTTTGTTTCCTCGTAGCTAAGGGTCTTGCTGATTTCAAAAGCAAAGAATTCCCCCAGTCTCTCCAGGTTCTTTCTAAAGCGCATTGCATCTTTCTGTATGTTTTCATCCCGAAGTTGAGCAATAAAAACATTTGCTATAGAATTGGTTTTACTGAGGTCGAATATCATTAGGCAAAGATAAAAAATTGCTTAACATTTCTATGTAAAGCTTTCTTGCCGTTCTGCCTTTTCCACTATTAACCAGGGTATCCTGGTGCCAGGTCATGTACAATTTACCTTCCAGTAATTTAACGGTATCTACAATGTTTTTCCATTGAGCGAGGGTAGGGGCAATTCTGATGTGTTTGTCGTTAGACAGGCTTCCGTCATTAATAGCGACCGGATGTACAATGAGGTGCGTGGTTTTTTCCAGCTGAAGATCATACCATGGAAAAGGTGTACAGGTCCCTGCTCTAAAGCCGGTTGTATGTTTATAGCCCATGCGATAATCATTCACTGTTCCTGCTTTCAGGAGCTGGAGGTAGCTTTGCGGGAGATTGATCTGTCCGTCGCATTCATGATCTTCATCCTGGCTGGGTTTGAAAAAGAAGCGTGCCTTAATTCTGTATGGTTCGTGTACGGTGTTTACAAAGGCCTGGATGTCTTTGGCCTTTCTGTCTTCAGTTTTGTCTTTTCTTAAAACTGCAGTCACCTTTCGAAATAGGTTAATCGTGGTTTTAAACAATCCGTCTGAGCCGGATGTACCAGGATACATGCAAATTAAAGGTATAAAGTCGTAGGTCTTTTTTTCGAAAAACAGATTAGGGTACTTTTTCAGCAAGATATTCTTCAGGATCAGCGCCCAGGCATCTATCACCGGGATCTGCAGTAGTTTTAACTTACTTTGAAGACTGTATTCCGGTGGATAATGCCCTTCTGTGTCCGGGTGAAAAGGTAAATATTCTTCATAACGGCTGATAAAATAAAATGAGGCAGCAAACACATCAAAGGGCAGTGTACTGCCGGTTACTGCAAAGGGAACGATTGTGTCTCCAAATGCAGTGGTTTTAAAACTGGTTTTTATAATGGCATGGGCAAGCAGCAGGTCTGTGTTTTTAAAAAACAGTTCGTTACCTACCGGCTGATCGGCATAACTGATCTTTGGGAGTGTGGATGCTTTGAACTCTGCCAGATTTGAGCTGAAGCCAACCTGGGTTTTCAGGACATCGTTAAAGATAAAATTAAAAATATATCTTATCCGGGGCGTTAGTATCGGTACATAGGCCAGTAGCTTCATGATGACCATAAAAATAAGATTTTTATTTAAAAGCAAGCAAGCCCCCCGGATATTTCCTTCGTAAATAATTTCTTATCTTTGATTTGATGAAATTCAAACTCGTATCAGATTATAAACCTACAGGAGATCAGCCCAATGCCATCAGGCAATTGGTAGAAGGGGTAAACAATCAGGAGCACTATCAGACGCTGCTTGGTGTAACAGGTTCTGGGAAAACCTTTACTGTTGCGAACCTTATTGAGCAGACGCAGAAACCAACCTTGATCCTGAGTCATAACAAGACACTGGCCGCACAGTTGTATGGAGAGTTTAAGCAATTCTTTCCAGAGAATGCGGTGAATTATTTTGTTTCTTATTATGATTACTATCAACCTGAGGCGTATATGCCCAGTAGCAATACTTATATAGAGAAAGATCTGAGTATCAACGAAGAGATTGAAAAGCTCAGGTTAAGGACGACCTCTGCCTTAATGTCGGGGAGAAGGGATGTGATTGTCGTTTCCTCTATTTCCTGTATTTATGGTATGGGAAATCCCGAAGATTTCTCCAGGTCTGTATTTCGTTTCTCCGTGGGAACAAGGATTTCCCGTAATTCTTTTCTGCACAGCCTGGTCGAGATTTTGTACGCCAGGACGATTAATGATTTTAAACGAGGTACTTTTCGGGTAAAGGGTGATACCGTGGATATTTTTCCTGCCTATCTGGATAATGCCTACCGGATTTCTTTTTTCGGGGATGATATTGAAGAGCTGAGTGTGATCGATCCGGTTACGGGCAAGACCCTGGAAAAACTGGAAGATATGGCCATATATCCAGCCAATTTATTTGTGACGCCTAAAGACAGGTTTAATTCATCTATATGGGGCATTCAGGAAGAACTGGAGATCCGCAAGAACCAGCTGATCGAAGACCGGCAGCTTTTGGAAGCAAAAAGACTGGAAGAAAGGGTGAATTTTGATATAGAGATGATGAAAGAGCTGGGCTATTGTTCTGGTATTGAAAATTATTCACGTTTCTTTGATGGTCGTTCACCAGGGATGCGCCCTTTCTGTTTGCTGGATTACTTTCCTGATGATTATTTAATGGTGATTGATGAAAGTCATGTCACTGTACCTCAGATCAGGGCGATGTATGGCGGTGACAGATCAAGGAAAATGTCGCTGGTGGAATATGGTTTTCGTTTACCCTCCGCTTTGGACAACCGGCCTTTGAATTTTGAGGAATTTGAGCGTCTGGCACCGCAAACGGTTTACGTGAGTGCCACACCTGCAGATTATGAACTGCAGAAGTCAGATGGTATATATGTGGAGCAGGTGATCCGGCCTACGGGTTTGCTCGATCCTCTGATTGAAGTTCGGCCGGCAGTAAATCAGGTGGATGATCTGCTGGAAGAAATAGAGAAAACCATTAAGATGGGTGATCGGATTTTGGTGACTACTTTAACCAAACGTATGGCAGAAGAGCTGACCAAATACATGGATCGGCTGAACATTAAGGTTCGCTATATTCACTCTGAGGTGAAAACACTTGAGCGGGTAGAGATCCTTAGAGGTTTACGCTTAGGGGAATTCGATGTGCTGATCGGGATCAACCTGCTGAGGGAAGGACTTGATCTTCCTGAGGTGTCTTTTGTAGCCATATTGGATGCGGATAAAGAAGGTTTTTTACGTTCTGACCGGGCCTTGATACAGACCATTGGACGGGCAGCGCGGAATGATAGAGGAAGGGTAATTATGTATGCGGACAATATGACCGAATCCATGGAAAGGACGATTGACGAAACCAACCGGAGAAGGGAAAAGCAAATCGCCTACAACCTGGAACATGGAATTACGCCTAAAACCGTTGGCAAGAGTAGAGAAGCCATTATGGAACAAACTTCAATGCTTGATTTTTCTGAGAATGCCACAAGAGCTAAGGCCTATGTGGAGGTAGATGAAGTGAGTATTGCGGCAGATCCGGTGGTTCAGTATATGACCAAAGCAGAAATGCAGAAGTCAATAGATAAAACGCGTAAAGAGATGAGTAAGGCAGCTAAAGATATGGACTTCCTGCTGGCCGCCCGATTAAGGGATGAGATGTTTGCCATGGAAAAAGTATTTGAGGAACGTTTTGGCAAGTAAATTGAGTATAGTAAAGATTAAGTAATGGACGGAAAGAACAGAAAAGACATTTACCCGGGTTTAGAGGTGGATATTATTTTAAAGAAAGATCAGAGAAGTGGTGCCTTGACCAGGGGGATTGTTGCAAATTTATTAACTTCTTCCCCTTTTCATTCCAGGGGCATTAAAGTGAGGCTGGAGGACGGACAGGTAGGTCGGGTGGCACATATTGTGGAGGAAGATTAATTGTAATGTAAGTGCAATAATCTGGCTGAAACTGTAATAATCAACAATGAATTCCGTCATATTTGTAAACATTAAGACGAATTAACATGGGAATAGTGAAATTTCTTTTTATAACGATATTGGTGATGTGGGTAATCAGAATGCTTTTGAAGCTGGTTTTCCCACTGGTGCTTAGAAATATTTTTAACAATATGCAACAACAGGCTAATGGTGCACAACAAGCCCCAAGAAGACCTGAGGGCTCTATATCCATAGATTATATGCCGCCGAAGCCTAAGCCTGGAAATGTAGATAAGCTGGGTGATTTTGTAGACTACGAAGAGGTTAAATAATTATAATATTAATTTAAGCGCTTATTTCCTTCATTTTTATATTTTTGGGGTTAGTTTAAATATTAAATAGCCCTAATGAATACTTGGTTTAAAAGAAATGGCATCCACGTTGCCATCGCTGCATTTTTCGTAATTATCTGTTTCGCCTATTTCAGCCCTGTTTTGCAAGGCAAGGGACCGGCTCAAAGTGATGTCCTGCAGGCAAAAGCGATGCAGAAAGAAATTATGGACTACAAGGCTAAAGATGGTAAAGGACCTCTTTGGACCAACCAGATGTTTGGTGGTATGCCAGCTTATCAGATTTGGGTTCAATACCCAATGAATGGTGCAACTTATGTCATTTCTGCGATTAAAACCATATTGCCAGATCCCGTGGATGTGGTTTTATTGTATCTGTTGGGGGCGTATTTGCTGTTTTGTGTATTAAAGATCAACCCGTATCTTGCGGCACTAGGGGCAATAGCTTTCGCTTTTACCTCTTATAATTTTATCATTATCGCTGCAGGGCATAGTAACAAGGCCCTGGCCATTGCTTTCTTTGCACCGATTCTGGCTTCGGTGCTCTTAACCCTCCGTGGAAAGCATTGGGTGGGTGGAAGCTTGTTTGCGCTGTTCCTCGCTTTGGAGATCAGGGCCAATCACATCCAAATGACCTATTATATCTCGCTTGCATTGGTGATTTACCTGGCTATTGAATTGTATCATGCCTGGAAAGAAAAGAAGCTATCTGCATTTGGACGGGGCTTAAGCTTTTTGGCTATTGGTGCTGTATTGGCGCTGATGGTGAATACAAGTGTCTTATGGACGACCTATGAATATGGAAAAGAATCCAACAGGGGGAAATCTAATTTAACCACAGATAAGGCAGAGGAAAAGAGTGGCCTTTCTAAAGAATATGCCTACGGCTGGAGCCAGGGTGTTGGGGAGAGTTTTACATTTTTGATTCCAAATCTTTACGGTGGTGCTACCAGTATTGATGCCTTGGTAAAACCGGAAAGCAATGCTTATAAATCTTTACAGTCATTGACTGGAGGCGATCCAACGCAGGCCATTCAACAGCTGGCCGGACAGATTGGTTATCAGCAGTATTGGGGCGGTAAGCCAGGTACTTCAGGTCCGTATTATTTCGGGGCAATTATCTGCTTCCTGTTTGTTTTTGGACTGCTTGTTGTAAGAAGTCGCTTTAAATGGTGGGCCCTGGGTACAACGATTTTGTTTATGCTGCTTTCTTTTGGAAGTAATTTTCCATTGATATCCGATTTATTCTTTGACTATTTTCCTTTATACAATAAATTCAGAGCTGTAGAATCTATTTTGGCTGTGGTAGGCCTGATGGTTCCGATTTTGGCCGTTCTTGCTGTTAAAGAGGCTACAGAAAGTAAGCTGGAACAAAAAACACTGCTTAAAAAATTAACGATTGCTGCGGCAATTACCGGGGGATTTTCTTTGTTGGTTGCCATTATGCCAACCGTATTTTTCAGTTTCACCAGTGAGAATCATCAACGTATGCTGGAAGCCCTTACGCAGATTCTGCAGAACAACAGGGGAGAAGCACTAAAAGTTGCTAATGCTCTGGTGGCGGATCGTGTTGGTATTGCCCGTGCGGATGCTTTGAGATCGGTGCTTTTTATAGCGATTGCTTATGCATTGATCTGGGCCTTCATCACTAAAAAGATGAACCTTCAGCTGGCATTGATCCTGCTTGGTTTTGCCGTTTTGATCGATATGTGGCAGGTAGACCGTCGTTATTTAAACAACAATAATTTCGCTAGTAAATCAGACCTGGCCAATCATTTTCAACCAAGAGACGTGGATACGTTTATTATGGCGGATAAAGATCCGGATTTCAGGGTAATGGATCTGACAACCTCCACTTTTTCAGATGCGAGTGCCTCTCAGTTTCATAAGACCGTTGGTGGTTACCATGCAGCTAAATTGAAGCGTTTCCAGGAGTTGATTGACAATCAGTTTTCAAAAAGTGTAAACCAGGATGTGCTGGACATGTTGAATACTAAATATATTATTACACAGGATCAGCAAAATGGTTCTTATAAAATGCAAAGAAATCAAACTGCTGCGGGAAATGCATGGATTGTACAAAATGTACAATTTGCCAAAGATGCGGATGAAGAAATGAAGGCCATTGGTAGCTTTGATCCAAAAAAGGAAGCGATTGTAGACATCAGATATAAAGGCCTTATCGATGAGAAAAAGGTAACAGGTGGTGGTGCAACAGCTATGATTACATTAGATAGTTATCATCCGGACCATTTGGTTTATTCCTACAGTGCGCCTTCAGATGTGATTGCCGTTTTTTCTGAAATTTACTATGACAAAGGCTGGAATATGTACATAGATAATGAGAAAAAGCCTTATTTCAGGGCTGATTACGTATTACGTGCAGCACAACTTCCTGCGGGTAATCATAAAGTAGAGTTTAAATTTGAGCCTGTTTCTTATTATGCAGGGGAAAAGATTTCTCTGGCAGGATCTGTTTTATTGCTGGCCGCACTGGGGTTTGCATTTTACGGAGACAGAAAAAAGAAAGCCGCTTAAACGCTTTTTTAGATATTTGTATTCAAGGTTATTGTCGTAAGGCAATAACCTTTTGTTTTTTTAATAATATTCTGTTAATGACTTGTTAACCTGCGTATTGCATATTTGTGTTCATAAACTAAAGATCTATGGAGGAAATGATCGTGATAGGATGTGTTATTGCTCTGGTTGCCTTCTTTTTTAGTCCTTATGATCTGAAAATGGATGACGATGACGTCTAAAAGAGAAGTAGAAATTGCAGTCATTTCGGACGTACACCTGGGTACCTACGGCTGCCACGCCAAAGAGCTTTTAAAATATCTGAAAAGCATTAAACCTAAAATGTTGATTCTTAATGGCGACATTATTGATATCTGGCAATTTAGCAAAAGGTACTGGCCGGAAACACATATGAAGGTGGTTCGTAAACTGATGAAATTTGTGGTGGAAGGGGTGCCAGTATATTACCTGACGGGTAACCATGATGAACTCTTACGTAAATTTGCAGATATGCACTTAGGAGCTTTCCATTTGCAAAATAAACTGGTTTTGGAAATAGATGGTAAAAAAGCCTGGTTCTTTCATGGAGATATTTTTGATGTGACCATGCAGCATTCCAAATGGCTGGCGAAACTTGGTGCCGTAGGATATGACACCCTGATTCTGATCAATAGTTTTGTAAACTGGGGCCTGAAGATTTTCGGGCGAGAGAAAATGAGTTTCTCAAAAAAGGTTAAAGAAAGCTTTAAAGATGCTGTAAAGTTTATCAATAGTTTTGAACAGACAGCAGCGGAGCTGGCTGTTGAAAAAGGCTATGAATATGTGGTTTGTGGTCATATTCATCAGCCGGAAATGCGTGGTATTGAAACTGAAAATGGTAGCGTAACTTATTTGAACAGCGGAGACTGGATTGAAAACCTGACTGCTCTGGAATACAACAATAAGGCCTGGAAAATATTTAAATATGAGGCCAAAGATTATGAAACAGATATAGAGGAAGAAGGAATTCTTTCTGACAGCGAAGATTTACATAGTAAACTGGATATCAATGTATTATTGCAAAAGATCAAATTAGAAATTGTCTAAAGCCTAAAATTTACAGATATTCGGTGCGGATGAAGATATTATATGCGATTCAGGGAACGGGAAACGGGCACATCAGCCGTGCCAGAGAGATTGTTCCATTGTTACAACAGCATGGCGATGTGGAGCTTCTGATCAGCGGAACGCAGGCAGATGTCAGGTTGAGCCAGCCTGTTAAATATCAGCTCCATGGTTTTAGCTTTATTTTTGGTAAAAAGGGTGGTGTTGACCACTTTGAGACCTGGAAGACCATGAACCTTCCGCGCTTTGTAAAAGACATGAGGTCTCTTCCTTTGAAGGATTATAGCTTAATTATTAATGACTTTGAACCGGTAACCGCATGGGCATGCAGGCTTAAGGGAATAGAAAGCGTTGGTTTAAGCCACCAGGCTTCTTTTCAGTCTCCCAGGGTGCCTAAGCCAAAGAGTATTGACTGGGCCCAGCTGGTCATGAAATATTATGCGCCGGCCACACATTATGTGGGTTTTCATTTTGACCGCTATGATGATTTTATATATACACCGGTGATCCGTTCGGAGATCAGGAATTTAGTGGTCAGGGATCTTGGGCATTATACGGTGTATCTTCCGGCGATAGACGATAAATTTCTTGTACCGCTGCTGAAACAGATTCCAGGCGTATGCTGGCAGGTTTTTTCCAAGCACTCAAAAGTTAAATACACAGACGGAAATGTTCAGGTTGCACCGGTCAACAACGAGGAATTCAATACAAGTCTGGCAGGTAGTTCCGGATTATTTACCGGAGGTGGATTTGAGGGGCCGGCAGAAGCGTTGTTTTTGGGTAAAAAATTGTTGGTTGTACCTATGAAATTTCAATATGAACAACAATGCAATGCATTTGCCTTAAAGCAATTTGGTTTGCCAGTGATCTGGGGAAGTAATAAAAACTGGTTACCAGTGATCAGGGACTGGGTAGAACAACCTCAAAAGCATAAATTTTATTTCCCGGATGAAACGGCTGCAGTAATTGATAAAGTTGTAAAGGAGTTTGCCAGATAATTTCCTTTACTTTGCCCTTAGTATACAGGCATGATTAATCAGTTCAGAACACTAAACCCTATAAACCTGCTTATCTTATTCGCATATACCTTTTTTATGCGGATGGCGATATTCATAGATTTGCCTCCAAGGCTTAACTTTGAATTTCTGGAGCCTTTTGCCAAATTTTTCATCCAGATTCCGATCGAAAACAGCTTCTCACCCGGAGCAAATATTTTCTTTGCAGCCATTCTGATTTTTGTACAGGCCATTCTGTTTAACCGGATTGTCAATAATCATGGATTGCTTAATAAACCAGGATATCTGCCTGCTTTGTTGTACATCACCAGCGCGAGTTTGTTTATGCCCTTTCTGGTCCTGAGCCCAACTTTGATCTGTAATTTTTTGCTGATCTGGATCATGGATAAATTCCTCAAGATTGGAAAAACGCCTAATGCAATTATGATCATGTTTGATATCGGGATGATCATTGCGGTGGGTGCGTTGATCTATTTTCCGTTTATTGTAATGTTGCTGATGCTGTGGCTGAGCCTGTTGTTGTACAGATCTTTCAACTGGAGAGAATGGGTTTCTGGTCTGGTGGGTTTTTTGACCATATTCTTTTTTGTCGGGGTCTTTTATTACTGGCATGACGATATTGCGTTATTCTATAAAATATGGCTTCCGTTAACCAATAAATTTCCATCTGTTTTTAAAATTCATTATAACGATTATCTGGTCCTGGTTCCTGTTGTGATCATGATGATCCTGGCTATGATCCAGTTGAGAGAGAACTTTTTTAGGAGTTTTATCAGTACAAGAAAGGCTTTTCAGATGTTATTTTTTATGTTTATCCTGGCTGCGCTGAGTTTTTACATTAAACCGGACTTCAGGTTATATCATTTTTTATTGTGCGTGCCCCCGGGAGCAGTCTTACTGGCTTATTATTTCTCAAATGCCACTAAGCGTTGGTTTTATGAAAGTCTGTTCCTGGTTTTTGTGCTTACAATTCAGTACTTTTTGTTCGTTTAACTTTTTTTAACAAATTGATCCCTTGAAACTTGGTAAAGATTAATAGCTTTGTGCCATGAAGTTTGGAGGGTATGACCGGGAACTCCTGGAATTATAAATGCATAATCTGGTAATAGATATTGGCAACACCAACAGTAAAATAGCTGTCTTTAAACAAAGAGAGCTGATCCACTTTGAATCAGTTCAGCAGCTTGATCGGCGCAGGATAGCGGAGATTACAGAAGAATTTGAAATTAGTCATTCGGCCATGTCCAGTGTTGGTGAAGCGCATGCTGAAGTCGTTGCATTTCTGAAAGAGAATACGAATTATACCGCGTTTTCTACCCGCATCAATACAGGGGTAAATAACCATTATAAGAGCATTTCTACTTTAGGTCTGGACAGATGGGCAAAGGTTATTGCTGCACATCGGTTCTATCCGGGAGAGGATTGCTTTATGATAGACGCAGGGACTTGTATCACTTATGATCTGCTGAACAGCCAGTCGGAATATTTTGGCGGCAGTATTAGTTTGGGTTTTAAAATGAGGTTCCAGGCGTTACACCATTATACCGGCAGGTTGCCGCTGGTGAAATGGGAAAAAGAGCAGAAGGAGATCCCTTTGGGATCAGATACCAATAATGCTATATTGAACGGTGTATTGCAGGGGGTGGTCAATGAAGTGAGGGGTTTTATAAGCGATCAGTATAACAAGAACAATAGTGTAAGGATAGTGATAACGGGAGGGGATGCATCATTTTTGATGGAACAGTTGAAAAATTGTGATTTTGCCTCCAGGATAATACACGAGCCTTATTTAGTATTAAAAGGATTAAATGAAGTCATTGCATTTGAATATGTACAAAAAAATTAGTTATATCGCCGCGGTTATGGTTGTGCTGACCGGCATGACAGTTAAAGCGCAGGTTACCACGCAATCACCCTATTCAAAGTTTGGTGTTGGAAATATTAAGGGAATGTTGCTGCCGCAGTTCAGGGCAATGGGTGGAATCTCAACCGGTGTATATAAACCAAGCGATTACTACAGCAATGTCAATATGCAGAATCCTGCATCTTATCCAGGTATTGATCTCACAACTGTAGATGTGGGTATGAGCTTTGGCCTGACGAATTTAAAAAGCGGAAGCACTTCTGAAAGCAGTTTCAACTCTACTTTAAGCCACTTGGTTCTTGGTATACCGGTTAATAAACACTCTGCGATGAGTTTTGGTGTGGTGCCTTATTCAGAATTGGGCTATCAGTTTACCAATACAGCTACGCTGACAGGAACTGGGGCAAATCCTTCGAGCCAGAATGTGAATTATATCTATTCCGGAGAAGGTGGATTAACGAAAGCCTATATCGGTTATGGTTACAGATTTGGGCATTTGAACCTTGGTGTTAATGCGGAATATCTGTTTGGAAACTTACTGCAGTCCAGATCAACAGAATTGGTTACGCCTACAGATGAGGTAGACAATTCTATTAATTCACGTATGCAGAATAAAAATAGTGTGGGCGGAATTAGTTTCTCTTATGGTATGCAGTACGATATTCCTTTAAATAGCAAAACCTCTATTATTTTAGGTTATTCAGGCTCATCGGCCTCTACAGTTAATTCTACGAAATCTTACATTGTTACCCAATATACAAAAACTTCCACCGGAGATGAGAATACTGCAATCGACTCATTGATCTCTACTGAAAATGGTAAAACCAATCTTAAAATGCCTTTAATCCATAATTTTGGCTTTTCTATCCAAAAAAAGAACAAATGGATGGTTGGGGCAGATTACCGTATGGGAAAATGGTCTAAGTTCAGTATAGATGGTGTAAATCAGGGCTTACAGGATACCTACGGATTCTCTGTAGGTTCGCAGATTACCCCGGACATCAACTCTATCGGAAGTTATTTCAACCGGGTGGATTACCGGGTAGGTTTTCAGTATGATAAAACGTATATTCAGCTGAACAATCAGGATATCAAACAAATGGCTGTTACTTTTGGCTTTGGATTTCCAATGGCCCGTGCAGCAACTACGCTGGCGATCTACAAGATCAATTTTACCACAGAACTGGGTAGAAGAGGAACAACCAGCAATGGCTTGCTTCAGGAGAATTACGTTAATTTCCACTTAGGCTTTACCCTGAACGAAAAATGGTTCAGGAAGTTTAAATTTGATTAATGAATTGCTCTGGTATTCGATACGGACTGCTTGTACTTGGCTTAATTCAGGTCTTACTGCTATCGTGTACAGATGACGATTTGAAAAAGGCAGCGTCGATTTCAGCCGGAAAAGTGGCGCTGACGAAAGACCGCTCTTTAAAGGTGGAGGTTATATACAGTGATTCAGCAAAGGTAAAGGCTAAGGGTTTTGCCCCCATTTTGGATAAGGTAAGTCCTAAAACCGGAAACCAGTACCAGGAAATGCCTAAAGGGGTAAAAATTGATTTTTATGGCGATTTGCAGACCAAAACCGGAAGTATCACTTCGGATTATGCCATTATGAAGGAGACAGAACAACTGACTATTTTCAAAAAAAATGTGGTGGTGGTCACAGACAACATGACTTTTAAGACCGAAGAACTGACCTGGGACCAGAATAAGAAGATGTTCTATTCACCAAAAGGAATAGTCCTGAAACCGGATGGTTCATTTGTAGATGCACAAAACTTTACCGCTACACAGGATTTCAGTCAAACCACCTTCGAACAGGGTTCTGGTGTTACTTATTTTAAAGGGGATCTGAGCCAGTAAGGAACCAAATTTGCAGGCCCTTATTTCCTTAATTTTTAAATACTTATTCAAATACATTTTAATATTTTCTTTTTTTGGCAAAAGTTGTATCTTGCGCCCTCTTAAAAAAAATTATAAATAAGAATTATTATGGGTTTAATGACATTTTTGCGTAATCGTGCAGGCTTTATACTTATTGGCTTCATCGGTTTTGCAATTGTTGCATTTTTATTGGGCGATGCAATAAAGGTAGGCAAGCCTTTCTGGGCTGATTCGCAAAGAGTAGTGGGATCAGTTGACGGAGAAGAAATCAGCATCGAAGAGTTTGGTAAAAAAGTAGAACAGAGCGAAGCACAGTTCAAACAGCAATATGGAGGAAGTTCCAATCCCCAGATGCAGGCTATGGCTGTTGAAAACGTTTGGAATGGCGAAGTGGCTAATATCCTGCTGTCAAAAGAGTATAGCCGTTTGGGCTTGAATGTTTCAGGCGATGAACTTTTTGATCTTTTGCAGGGCAAAAACCCAAGTCCTTTAATCGTACAATATTTTGGTAATCCTAAAACTGGCCAGGTAGACCGAGCTGCGGTTTTGAACAGCTTGAAGCAACAGTCTAAGAATCCTCAGCTTAAAGAGCAATGGGATCTTTTACAAGCTGAAGTTGAAAAACAGGCTTTACAGCAGAAATACGGAAACCTGATTAAAAATTCAGTGTACGTAACTTCACTGGAAGCAAATGATGAGTACATCAACAGAAATAAACTGGCTAAATTTAACTATGTAAGCTTAGATTATGCTTCTATTGCTGATGCCTCTTTAAAATTGTCTGAGTCTGATTATTCAGATTTCTACAATGAGAATAAAGCGCGTTTCGATAACCCTGCTGAAACAAGGTCATTCGAATATGTATCATTTAGCGTGAATCCCACTAAAGAAGATTCTGCTGCAGTTAGAACTCAGATCGAGAAATTAGCCGGCGACTTTAAAACCGCTAAAAATGATTCTCTTTTTTCTGCAATTAACTCTGATGTGAAAGTTCCATATACATACATCACTAAAGGTAAATTGGATCCTGCTGTAGATTCAGCAGTATTTGCATTACCTGCTGGAAGCTTCTACGGACCAAAACTTTCAGGTAACTCCTATAAGTTGGTTAAGGTAATTGATACCCGTTTTTCACCAGATTCAGTTAAAGCAAGCCACATCTTAATCGATGCTGCTAAAGCTGGTGGGGTAGATAAAGCGATCAAATTGGCCGACTCTTTAAAAGCAGTAGTTGAAAAAGGTGGTAATTTTGCCGCATTAGCTGCGCAGTACAGCATAGATGGTTCTAAAGATAAAGGTGGAGAGCTGGGTACATTTGCCCGCGGACAAATGGTTCCTGAATTTGAGAACGCAGCTTTCAATGGTAAACCGGGCGATCTTAAAGTAGTTCGTTCACAGTTTGGTGTTCACCTGATCAGAATAGAGAAACAAGTTGGTTCTTCTAAAGTGGCTAAACTGGCTTATATTGAGAAAAATCTAACTTCAAGCAGTAAAACTAAAGATGCGGCTTATAAAAAAGCAACAGGCTTCCTGAATGAAGTGAAAGGTGATGACTTTGCATCCCTTGCTCAGAAAAAAGGTTATACTGTTGGTGTTGCAGACAAAGTAACGGCTAGCCAGGGATATGCTCCGGGTTTAGATAACCCACGTCCTTTAATTAAAGATGCATATGCAGCTAAAAAAGGAGACGTTCTTGGACAGGTTTACCAAATGGAGAATGCATTTGTTGTAGCCCGTTTAACAGCTATCAAACCTAAAGGTCAGTTGTCTTTGGAAGATGTTAAAAAAGATATCGAGCCTCTGGTACGTACCGCTGTAAAAGGTAAAATGTTAACTGAAAAATTGAACAATGCATTGAAAGGTGCGGGCAGTTTAGATCAGGTTGCACAAAAGGTGGCTAAACCAGTGGTACCGGTTGAGAATATTGTTTTCGGTAATCCAGTACTTCCGGGCGTAGGCCAGGAAAATAAACTGATTGGTACTGTATTCGGTTCTGCTGTAAATAAAATTTCCAGCCCTGTTGCAGGAGATCATGGTGTTTATGCCTTTACAGTAAGTGCATTTAGTAATCCTGCCCCATTGGCTAATACGTATAAACAAAAAGAAACTATGTTACTGGGTGTTGGACAGCGTGCATTAGGTGCAGCATTCCAGGCACTACAGGATAAAAGCAAGATAAAAGACAATAGGGTGAAATTCTATTAATCTTATTTTACGTAATTTTGTAACCGGAAGTATATCGCTTCCGGTTTTTTCATTTTTAGATACCATGGATATTCAGGAGAATTTTGTTAATAAAGTTAGTGCCAGTGGGTTAATTACGATCAACCTGGAAGAATATTACAATAAGGCTGAGCGTGTAGTCTATGATATTAAAGAGAATCTCTTTCATGGATTGATGCTGCGGGAAAAGGATTTTCGCGAGTTCATAAAGAATCATGACTGGTCTCAATATCAGGATAAAAATATAGCGGTTATTTGCTCGGCTGATGCTATTGTGCCTACATGGGCGTACATGCTGCTGGCCAGTAAAATGAGGCCTTACGCTAATGAAGTGGTATTTGGGAGCTTAGATGTCCTGGAATCGGTGTTGTTTGCGAAATCACTGGCCAATATAGATCTGAATTCTTTAGCCGGAGAGCGGGTTGTTGTTAAAGGTTGTGCGGATATTGAAGTTCCGGTTTCAGCATATGTAGAGCTGACCAATCTACTGCTTCCCGTTGTGAAAAGCATTATGTATGGAGAGCCGTGTTCCACTGTTCCGATCTATAAGCGTAAGGATTAAGGATTTTGGAAGGATTCTTGCATAAATTCTGTATGAGATTTGCCTTTTTATTCCTTATAGGAAGTTTATTGGTCAGAGTACAAGTGTATGCACAGGAATTGCCTTTAAAAAAAGAGCCGGTTTTCCAAGCTGGAGAGGTACTTCAGTACAAATTGAGATATGGCTTTATTACAGCGGCCGAGGGGACGCTTAAAGTTTTGAATACGGACATGAAGTTTGACAACAAGTCTGTTTATAAATTATCGGTGGACGGGGAAACTTCAGGAACCTTTGATATCTTTTATAAGATCAGGGATCATTATGATTCCTATATTGATAAGGAAACTTTAACCCCTTATTTTTATCAGGAAAATATCCGGGAAGGCGGTTATAAAAGAGCAGATAAAGCAAGGTTTACGCAGCAAAACAGGCAGGTAGTCTCTAACCGGGGTACATTTACCGGGCCTACAAATCAGACTTTCGATCTGGTCTCTGCGTACTATTTTGCGAGAAGTCTGGATATTGCTAATATAAAATCGGGTGACCAGTTTGCGTTGAACTATTTTCTGCAGGATGGGATTAGCCAGTTGAAAATTGAATATATAGGAAAGGAAGTGATAAAGACGAAACTGGGTAAGATCAGATGTCTTAAATTCAGCCCTTCTATACAACCTGGGAGGATTTTCAGGAAAGACAGCAGGCTTTACCTCTGGATTACTGATGACGGGAACCGTGTCCCGGTAAAAGCTCAGGTGGAGATACTTGTTGGTGCGGTGACTATGGAATTAAAATCAGCTACCGGTCTAAAATACCCGTTGGCTAAAATTGATGAATAAGATGATAGAAGTTCAAAATACGCTTATCCATGAGGATGTGATCAGCGAAAACTTTGTGTGTAACCTGAATAAATGTAAGGGGATTTGTTGCGTGGAAGGAGATTCAGGGGCACCACTTGAACAAGCGGAAAAAGCAGTCCTGGAAGAAATTTATCCGAAGATCAAACATTTGCTGGCACCCAAAGGAATTGCTGCAATAGAGGAATATGGTACCTCTGTGGTAGATCAGGATGGAGACCTGACTACACCATGTGTGGATGGTAACAAGGAATGTGCTTACGTTACTTTTGAAAATGGCATTACCAAATGTGCTATAGAGAAGGGCTATGAACAAGGGATTGTAGATTGGCAAAAGCCTATTTCGTGTCATTTGTACCCTATTCGAATTACTCATTATCCAGAGTTCGACGTACTGAATTATGATAGGTGGAGTATTTGTAAAGATGCCTGTACCTTCGGCCGTGAATTGAAAGTTCCGGTTTACCAGTTTTTAAAAGGGCCGCTGATCCGTAAATATGGTGAGGAGTGGTATGCGGAATTGGAAAATAGCTTATAATTGCAGATAAATAATTAAATCAGATAAAACTAACGGACTCCGAATTTTGAAAGGAATAATTTTAGCAGGTGGAAGTGGCACAAGGTTGCACCCTTTAACCTTAGTAATGAGTAAACAAATGATGCCGGTTTATGATAAGCCAATGATCTATTATCCTTTGTCTACTTTAATGCTGGCCGGGATCAGAGAGATCCTGATCATTTCTACCCCACATGACCTTCCAAATTTCGAAAAACTATTGGGGGATGGCAGTCGTTTAGGCTGTAAGTTTTCTTACGCAGTTCAGGCCGAACCAAATGGCCTTGCCCAGGCATTTGTCATTGGTGCAGATTTTATCGGACAGGATAAAGTAGCCCTGGTTCTTGGCGACAATATCTTTTATGGTGACGGAATGGCTAAACTGCTTCAGGGAAGTGCAAATCCGGATGGAGGGGTGGTGTTTGCCTATAGGGTAGCCGATCCGGAACGCTATGGGGTAGTAGAATTTGACGAGCAAAACAATGCAGTTTCCATTGAAGAGAAACCTGTTGCTCCTAAATCTGACTATGCTGTTCCGGGATTGTATTTCTACGACAACAGCGTGGTTGAAATTGCCAGAAACATTAAACCTTCTCCCCGTGGCGAGTACGAGATTACAGACGTTAATAAGGTTTACCTGGAACAAGGTAAATTGAAAGTAGGTGTACTGAGCAGGGGAACAGCCTGGTTGGATACAGGAACCTTTGCTTCCTTAATGCAGGCCGGACAATTTGTACAGGTGATAGAAGAACGCCAAGGCTTGAAGATTGGTTGTATTGAAGAAGTAGCCTACCGTATGGGCTTTATCGATAAAGAGCAGTTGAACAAAGTAGCAGAACCATTAGTGAAGAGTGGTTATGGTGCTTATTTATTAAAAGTGGTCAAATAACTGATAAATGAAGGGGTATCTGTACCTGTTTCTGATCCTTGTGGCCTGCTGTTGCAGTTCTTGCTTCCAGATTGTAGAAGAAATTAATCTGTCTGATAATGGGACGGGTACAGTTAACCTTACTGTAAACCTCAGCCAGAGTAAAACCAAGGTCGCTTCGATCCTGCTTTTGGATAGTGTGAATGGCTACAAAGTTCCTTCCAAACAAAAGATCCAAAAAGAAATGGATGAAGTGGTTGCTTATCTGAAAAATTCAAAAGGAATTACTAATGTAAGCCGGAAACTGGACCTGGAGAATTTCGTTGCGAGCGTGAGTTTCTCTTTTAACAATATATCCAATATCAATAACATCAGCCAGAATGTACTCAAAAAACTAAAAGTAAACGCCATAAGCAGTTCTTCTTATAGTTTTAGCCCGGTAACTCACGTTTTTGAACGAAATTATGCTCACAATAAAGAAGCACTTATTCAATATAATAAGCTAAAACCTCAAGTGAAAAATGTATTTAAAGAGGCCACCTACACGAGTATCTATCGTTTTGAGTTGCCGGTTTCTGTTTGTACAAACCCCCTGGCAAAAGTCTCCGCAAGTAAAAAGGCGGTGATGGTTCGAACGGGAATGCTTGGGCTGATCAATGGTAAAACCAATATCTCCAATAAAATTACGCTGTCAAAATAAATCTCACCTACCTATTTAAAACTTTATTATCATGAATTTTCTTACTAAATTAACGTTGACGCTCAGCGTTATTTTTCTTGTAACCGGACTCAAAGCACAAGATCTGCAACGTAAAATACCTTCAGATGCGCTCGTGGTAGCTACCCTTAAAGGGAAGAATATGCTGGAGTTAATGTCTACGAATGAATTTAATCAGACCTTTCTTGGCAAAAAGATCCTGGACAAAGTTTCGAGATCTGCAAAAAATAAAGTGAACCAGGTAGAAGAGCTTGGTTTTAATTTATCGGCCGATTTTTACTATTACAATCAGGGCAATGACAGTGTAAGTTACCACTGCTTGCTGGCCCCGGTAAAGAATGCCGGGAAGCTGGATGAACTTTATACCAGTTCGGGATTAAAATTCAATACTGCGGGAAGCTGGAGAACCTATTATAACCAGGATTCTACAGAGCTAACGCGCTGGAATGAAAACATCCTCTATTTTGTCAAAGGAGAGGGAAAGACAACTTATCTTTACCCTGCCGCACAAACTTCCATAGGGATTACTGATACAGCTATGGTGGCAGCTGACAGCACTATTGTTGATACGGTTGCGGTTGCAGCAGCTTATGACACCAGGGAAATACAGGAACCTGCAGTGAGGAAAACCAAAGCAACCAAAACAAAAACATCTGGAGCAAAGAAAAAAGGTAAAGTACATTCGAAAAAGCATAAAGCCAGACCAGCAAGGAAAAAACCGGTTCAGATAAAAGAGGAGGAAACAGACCCTACTGAAGCTGTAGCAATGGCCGATAGCGTGGCTGCAGCTCCGGCCTATGAAATAGACAATAGTTATTCCGAGCAGTTAGCGAAAAAAAAAGCAGTCATTGCTAGATGTGTGCAGCAAAAAGCAGATGATTTTATAACTAAAGGAGAGTCAGGCTCTATTCTGGACAATAAGGACTATGTAAACAGCACAGACCAGCATGCCGAAATCTCTGTATGGATTGCCGGATTAGATAGATTAATTGGAGGGTATATGCCCTCTAACCGTTACTTTGATGGTAAAAGTATGTTTAAGGGATACGGAAGTGTTGTGGCAAAACTTTATCTGGAAGAAAAAAATATAAAGATCGGCACTGCAATGCATTTTGATCAGGACATGGCTGATGTCTTTAAAAAGGTGAATAAGAGAAAACTGAACAAAAAGTTTCTCCAATATGTAAACGAAGATAAACTTATTGGATATATGGCCTATGCAGCCGATACTAAAGCTTATCTGGAGGCTTATCCAAAGATCATTTCTAGGTTTTATGGCTCGACCTATGGAGATGAGATCGAAATGGCCAGCGATCTTTTTTCTCTTTTGCTGGATGAAGAAGCGGTGAGTAAGGTGGTTAAGGGGGACGGACTGTTTATTTTTAACGGTCTTAGTCAAAAAGAAGTTTCCTATAAGTCTTATGAGTATAACGAGGAGAATTTTGAAACTAAAGAGGTGACAAAAACCAAGAAAGAGACTTTGCCCGATTTCTTGCTGATGTTCTCTTCGGAGGACCATAGGCTGATCAATAAACTGATCGCTTATGGTGTAAAAAAGAATTTTGTAAAAAATGATCAGGGCTATTATGAAATGTCTATCCCTAAGAGTCCGTTGGCACTTTTTTTTACGCTTAAAAATGACATGATCTTTTTGGGAACCAATGCAAATGAAATGGCACAGATCGCAGGAGATCATTATGTCGGTAAAATATCCTCCCGACATAAAAAGATGCTAAACAATGCGAATTATGCTGCCTATTTCAGTTCAAAGAAACTTGCGGGGAAGATTCCTGCGGAAGAATTCGGTAATACAGCGAAAGTAGAAAAGGCCAATAAAATCTTAACTTCAATTGGAGATATTTATATGAAATCTGACCCTATTGAAGGAAATGCAATTTCAGGAGAGATCAGTATGGATATCCCGTCCAGTCAGCAGAATGCTTTGAAATATCTTTTCTCTTTAATAGAGGAAGCAAAAAAATAGTTCATGAAAAAAATATGGACCAGATTAGCAGCAGTTGTTTTGCTGCTGCTGATCATCATATTTGGCTTCTTGCAATATAGAAAGTACCAGTCCTCTAAGAATCGTATTCATAATCAGGCGGCGCTCATCTTAAAGATTGATCTGGACGGTATATTGGAGAGTAATGCCTTAAATTTTTGGAGAAACCCACCAAAAGTGCTTACCTGGGACAAGGAAGAGGCAACCCTGCCGAAGGGATTTTCCATTCCTTCTCGTCTTTTTATCTATAATGTACATTCTAAGGCTCCAGGAACTTTTTTTTGTTCATTACAGCTCTCAGATACTGTAGCACTTAAATTATACCTTAAAAAGGCGCTAAAGATCCATGCTTTCGAAAATATAACAGGTGGACAGGTCTTCGGTACGAGTGAAGATGGAAAATTAGCTGTGGCTTATAATGAACAGGAAATGACTCTTTCCTATTCTTTAAAAGCGGAACAGACAAAATCTATTCTTCTGGATGTATTAAATAAGAAAAATCTATTGGATGAAAGAGATCAGAGGTTGGTTAGCCTACTGAAGATAAAAGCTCACCTTGCTTATATTTTTGATGCATTTTCCGGATCCGGAAAAGTGAAGGATAATGCCATTTCATTAGAAGGTTCTGTTCCTTTAGGGGGGCTTGATGTTTCCGGACAACCTTATGTGAGTACCGCCCTGGATACTGATTCTGATGCACTGGTGAAAATATGGTTGAATGCCAAACCAGGGGATTTTCATCTGGATAAATTGTGGACGATTGGTGGGATTGAACTTTCGGCAGACAGTTTAAAGAAGTATTATAAGGGATATGCAGATCTGGTGCTGCATAAGTCTATAAAACAGACAGATACGCTGATTACCTATGCCTATAACGACGATTTTGAAAAGACGGAGCAAAAAGAACTTAAGGAGATCAGGGTCCCGGATATGCGGATGACGTTTAGTGCAAAAACAGATGGTTTGTTGAATTACTTAAAAAAGCAAAAGGCTATTGAAGGGGAGAGGCTCAATAAATCATTGTTCCCTTTGTATCAGGTATTCGATAAAAGCAACGATCAGATAGTGCAATTAAGCACTAATAAAGACAGCAAATTAAAGGAAGGGATAAGAAATACACCTTATTTCTTTTCTGCGGAGGCGAATATAAACCAATTGCATAAAGATAATGTTTTTCCTTTGCTGAATTCTTATCTGGAGTTCTTTACCCATTTGACGGTGAAGATGAAGAGAGAGGATACTAAAAAGGCTCATCTCGAAATGGAGATGAGCCTGAGTAGAAACTAGGGTCGCCTTATTTTTTTTCTGCGGCCTGCATCGGGTTCAACCCAGTAGATTGCCCACGGGCCGCCGCTGCATTCGCTTTTTGTTTGAACAGTTGAAATTTAGTGGCTTGCGTCTGGCCGCCCCAGGTATTGTTACTTTCGTCAATGTCTGCTGTCTCCCGCATAGGATCGAGCTTTATGGCCTTAACCTCTTTATCTTCCGCATAGAATTTGGAGGCATTGTTTTCGTTCAAGCGCCAAATCTGTGCAGGAATTCTGTCTATTCTTTTTGTGCCATCGGTGTAGGTGAATTCAACAATAACGGGCATCACCAAACCTCCTTTATTACTAAAGGATAATTCATAGAAGAATTTTCCTGCATATTTAGACTTGTCTGTATTGTTTAATTGTTCCAGGGCTGGTGTGTTGACCTGTTTCCGTTCCGTATCGTCATATTTCTCCAATCCTCTGTCATATTTCCAGTAAAAGTCCCTTGTTTTGAGATCCCTGTCTGTAGAGAAGCTGATGGATTTATCTTCCTTGTTCCTGATTTTAGAAATATCTTCAAATGCATTGACAAGTGGCCGTTCTAATTTGATCATAGAAGAGGTTGGCGGGGGAATGGTGGCATTGACGTCTGCTTTTGCAAATTTCACGGAATCTAAGGAGATGTCGCAAGCATCCGTGCCATAGAACCAGCCTCTCCAGAACCAATCCAGGTCCTCGCCGCTGGCATCTTCCATCGTTCTGAAAAAGTCTGCGGGTGTTGGGTGTTTAAAGGCCCATCGTCTGGCGTATTCTTTGAAAGCGTAGTCAAATAGTTCTCTGCCCATGATCGTTTCTCTTAGAATATTTAGTGCCGTTGCTGGTTTTGAATAAGCATTGGGACCGAAGCGAACAATATTCTCGGAATTGGTCATTACCGGCTCCAGTTCGTTCTTTGGTAATTTCATGTAGTCTACAATCGTGTAAGCAGGTCCTTTCTTGGTTGGAAACTTATTGTCCCAAAGTTCTTCTGTAAGGTACTCCACGAAGGAGTTTAAACCCTCGTCCATCCAGGTCCATTGACGTTCATCGCTATTCACAATCATTGGAAAGAAATTATGGCCAACCTCATGTATGATAACGCCCAGCATTCCATTTTTGGACGTTTCTGTATAGGTACCGTCCTTCTCAGTACGACCATAATTGAAACAGATCATTGGGTACTCCATACCATTGGCTGCCTCTATGCTTTGAGCAACCGGATATGGGTACGGGATGGTAAAATGGGAATAAGTTTTTATGGTATGGGCTACTGCTTTTGTAGAAAACTTGCGGTACAGACCATAAGCTTCTTTGCCATAAAAACTCATACACATCACAGATTTTCCCTCTATAGGCTGTGCCATGGCATCCCAGATGAATTTTCTGGAAGAAGTCCAGGCAAAATCCCGCACATCTTTTGCCTCAAAAACCCAGGTCTTGGTTTGGGTACTTTTATTTTTTTCAGCTTGTTTTGCTTCTTCAAGGGTAACGATCTCAATAGGTTCAGTAGCTGTTTTAGATTGTTTATAGCGAGACAACTGGGCCGGTGATAATACCTTTTCGTAGTTTACGCATTCTCCGGTACCACCAAGGATATGATCTGCAGGAGCCGTAATTTGTACTTTAAAATTCCCAAAGGTTAGTGCAAATTCGCCTCGCCCGGTAAACTGGTGATTTTGCCAGCCCTGAAAATCGCTGTATACGCATAAACGGGGATACCATTGGGTCATGGTAAACAAATGATTTCCATCTTCAGGAAAGTACTCATAGCCACCACGGCCACCCATGGCTATCCGGTTACCGATTTTATAACTCCAGTCTACATTGAATACAAATTTTTGACCTGAAGCAAGAGGAGCTGGCATTTCTACACGCATCATGGTCTTATTGATGGTGTATTTTAAAGCCTTTCCTTGTGCATCCGTAATCTTACTGATCTTGACTCCATAACCATTGTCGCTCCCATCGTATTGAAATTTATCCAATGCCTGCGTGGTGGTACTTTGCGGCATCATGCTGCTGTTTTGATATCCTGAGTTATTGAGGTTGTTGTGCTCATTCTCATCTAATTGCAGCCAGATATAGGTCAATACATCGGGCGAATTGTTGGAATAGGTGATGGTTTCACTGCCGTTTAACTTAAGTTCTTTCTCATCAAGATTGCATTTGATGTCATAATCTGCTTTTTGCTGCCAGTATTTTACGCCAGGGGCACCGCTAGCCGTTCTTTGTTCATTCGGTGTGGTCAAAATGGTGCCTAATTGTTCAAATTTATTGCCATGGTTGCTTTCTGGATTATTCCTGATGTTCTGTGCGAACACGGCGGAAGAACAAACCAGTGCCATGGAGATGGAGAATAAAGCTTTTGTAGATTTCATTTGTAAAACTTATGCGAATTTAAATTTAAACTGTTTTTTTGTATTCTGAAAACAGGATAAGCCCTATGACTATAATATTGAACCAAACGCTATTAATTTGTTACCTAATCCTGGGATTTTTGCCTTTAAAGCCACTGGAAAAAAAACATCCTTTGCATTTAAGTAGTATGGAGTTGAATTATACCACTAAAGGAGCAACCGTCGAAATTAGCTGCAGATTGTTTACAGATGATTTGGAAAGTGCTTTAAACAAGGTGTTTAAGGTTCATACAGATCTTTCTTCTGTGGCTAAACACGTGGAAATGGATGGTTTGGTTAAAAAGTATGCTACCCAGCACCTGCAGTTGAAAACCGGTAGCAAGCTGATCGGGTTGAATTATCTTGGATTTGAAAAAGATAATGAAGCAATTGTTCTATATATTGAATCTGTTCCTGTTAAAGGGTTAAAAGATCTGGAGATCCTGAATACATTTATGTATGATCTTTTTGATGATCAGAGTAATATTATGCATATTACGTACAACGGAAATAGAAAAAGTACCAAACTTGACTATCCGGATAAGCTGTATAAAGCTGTATTTTGAGTTGAATAACCTATTATTCTTATGAACAAAGACCTACAAAAATTGGCAGAACTTTCTGCTGCACCATCCAGAATAATCATTGGATTAATGTCGGGGACTTCTCTCGACGGATTGGATGTTGCTTTATGTCGTTTTACAGGATCAGGCATTTCGACCAAAACAGAACTTCTGTATTTTAAAACCATTAGTTATCTTCCTGATTTTAAGGAGGAACTGAAATCAATTTCTTTTAAGGCGCTGGTAGATCTGGAAAAAGTGACCTTGTTAAATGCCTATATCGGCACCTTTCATGCTCAGTTGATTTTAGACTGTCTCAGAGACTGGAATTTTCCGGCTGCAGAAGTAGATCTGATTGCCAGCCATGGACAAACCATTTATCATGCCCCTTTTTCTAAGCATCAGCAAGAAAATTATCCGAATGCAACACTACAAATTGGCGACGGAGATCATATTGCTGTGAAAACAGGAATCATTACCTTGAGTGACTTCAGGCAAAAACATATCGCCGCCGGGGGAGAAGGTGCTCCGCTGGCTGTTTATGGAGATTATCTGATCTTTTCAAGTGTAGACGAGAATCGGATCCTGCTCAATATAGGAGGCATTGCCAACTTTACTTATCTGCCTTCAGGCCGTCGGCCTGATCTTGTTTTTTCTACAGATGTGGGCCCGGGAAATACCCTGATGGACCAGTTCGTACAAGTGCATTATCCGGGTAAGCAATATGATGAAGATGCAGCTCTGGCTTCTGCAGGGAGATTGAATGAGGCTTTATTAAAGGAGTTGCTGAACAATGATTTCTTTGGATTGGCTTTTCCAAAAACAACCGGTCCGGAACTGTTCAATCTGGATTATCTAAAAAATGCGATCCATCAATCCGGGCAGGAAGGCATTTCCAATACAGATGTTCTCGCAACACTTTGCGAATTTACAGCTATAGGAATTGTGGACGCAATAGAGCATTCCATGGCAGGGAGAAAAGATTTCGAAATTTACCTGAGTGGGGGTGGAATGCACAATCCTTTGCTGGCAGAGAAACTGAGTCTGAAATTGAATAAAAAATTGAAGGACACCAAAGCGCTGGAAGTAGACCCGGACGCAAAAGAGGCTGTTTTATTTGGTCTTTTGGCCAACGAGTGTGTAACAGGAGGGCGGCTTGATTTTGGAAACCGCCCTGGACTGCCTTCAGTGGTAATGGGTAAGATCAGCTTACCTGCTTAGATCTTCCGGGTTTCTTTTTCAAGCCAGCTTTTTTCTTCTTCGTTTAAGAAAGGGCTTATTTTCTCGAATACTAATGCATTGTATTCATTCAGCCAGTTGATCTGGGTTTGCTCCAGTAAATCTTTTTGAACAATAGCTGTGCTGATTGGGGCAATAGTTAAGGCTTCAAAAGCGTAAAACTCATTAAATTCATTGCTTATATCAGTAATGGTGTTCACCAGATTTTCTATCCGAATGCCATGTTTTCCAGGGCGGTATATACCTGGTTCAATAGACGTAATCATGCCTGGCGCGATGGCTACTGGGTTATTCGTTGGGTTAAAGACTTGAGGCCCTTCATGTACATTTAAGAAATAGCCCACACCATGACCAGTTCCATGGCCGTAATTGATCCCATGTTCCCAAATAGGTTTACGGGTAATTGCATCGATCTGGTAGCCACAGGTTCCCTTAGGAAAGCGCGATTTGCAGCCGTCGATCATTCCCTTAAGGACCAGTGTATAGTCCTTTTTCTCTTCTTCGGTGCTTTCTCCCAAAGAAATGGTACGGGTAATGTCGGTCGTTCCATAAAAGTACTGGCCACCTGAATCTACCAGATATAAACTTTCGGGTTTAAGTTCTGCATCGCTTTCGGGAGTTGCAGAATAGTGAGGCAAAGCACCGTGCGCTCTGTAAGCACTGATGGTGGTAAAACTATCGCCAACAAAACCTTCCTGTTCTTCCCGGAAGTCACGTAGTTTTGCTGCTGCCGAAAGTTCAGTGATTTTTGTTTTTCCGATATTCTCTGTCAGCCACTTCAGAAAACGGGTAATGGCTACGCCATCTTTAACCATAGCGGTCCTGGTATTGGCCAGTTCTGTTTCGTTCTTAATGGCTTTAAGAAGAGTGGAAGGATTGGTCTCTTTAATGATCTTTACACTTGAAGGGATAACCTTAGTAAAGGCGTAACAATTTCTTTTTGGATCAATAAAGATACTGCTGTTTTCAGGTAAATCGGATAAGTGCTTTTCAATGTCTGTATAGGCCAGCAATTGAACGCCACTTCTCTGTAATTGTTCTTTTTCTGCAGTACTGAGTTTATGCTGATCTATAAACAAGAAAGCTTCTTTTTCACTGATGAGCGCAAAGCTCAGCACAACTGGGTTATAGCTTACATCTTTTCCCCGGATATTGAATAACCAGGCCAGATCATCCAAAGAAGAAATCAGGTGGAAATCGGCTTGCTGCTTTTGTAGTGCAGATCTAACCTCTGTCAGTTTTGAAGCTACGGATTGGCCGATGTGTTGCTCTTCGATTAAAAAAGCAGGTTCTGCCGGAAGGTCAGGGCGACCTTCCCAGATGGGATTCAGGTAATCTTTATGAACAATGGATATGCCTTTTATAGCAAGTGTTTGGTTTAAAAGATCCCCTAACAAGATAGAGAGTAGCCTTTCATCTGATGCGACAGTGGCACCTTTTGGTAAAGTTTCGCCAAGCCATTGAATATATTCTGGTGCGTGTTGTACTTTTTGTTTCACCAGTTCAAAACCGCTGCCTTCCAATTGCTCAGCAGCTTGTTCGAAATATCGCCCGTCTGTCCACAAACCGGCAAAATCAGCGGTGATCACTAATGTGCCGGCAGAGCCTAGAAAGCCAGAGGTAAAAGGAATACATTTATAGTGTTTTGGCAAGTATTCGCTCATATGAGGGTCTGCCGAAGGAATAATATAGGCCTGAACATCATCGGCCTTCATCTGTTGACGTATTGCAGTTAGTTTTTCTTGATAAGTCATTGTCAAATGTTCTATGGATTAGAATTAGGCAAACTTAAGGAATATATTTACAAGGGGGGTACAAAAAAAAGGCCTCCTTTTCGGGGAGGCCAGTACAAAAAAATTACCTTAAAAGAGACGTATTCTATTAATTGCCGGAGTCCTTTTTGGTCTCTATGGCATCTTGTATGTTTTGTGGAAGATTGTTTAACAGATTGTAGCCCGTTGCTTTTTCGATATCTCTAACTGTCACAATATATTTTTTCCAATCGCTATCAATAGCGTTGATATTTGGTGTGTTTACGGCGATAACTCTTGTACTGCCAGAAACACGGTTTAAATCTCCATTTCCTGCTGGAATAATTACAGCCACTTTCCACACATTTGAAGGGACAGTAACTTTTCCATTGTTGATGGTACTTGCGCTTCCATTGCTGCCAGCCCCACCTGTACCATAACTTCCCATGATGATGTATACCTCGTTTCCACTCACTACCTGTGTGCGTAAATAATTTTCGAGGTTAGCCCAGGTTTGCTGATTGTTTTGCGGAGCCTGTGGAATCATATTGGTCATCAAGAAGGTCGCACTGTTGGCATCTGTAGAACTTGTCCTGTCTGCTGAAGGGCAGTTGTGTCCACGATCAAACCCAGAGCCAGAATAGCTATTGCTTTGGACAACATACATATCCGCAGTAAGGCCATTAAAGCCAGCAAAGTTATCTTGTCTTTTGGCTACGCCTGTGATGCTGCTTGCATCAATATGCCAGCTTACCCAATTTGGTGTTGAACGGGTACTGCTGTAAGATTCCGTATAATATTTTTGGTCAAGGAGGAAATTATCAGGAGTAGTTGCTGATGCATTGGAAGGGTTTCCGAACAAGATATTACTATCGTCACCTGTTGAAGGTTGAGCGTCAGCACCAGCAGTTACACCCCTTGTTGCGGATGGGTTTCCAGGAGTTGATGGCTCTGTAGGATCTGTATCTGATCCACCGGCAACAATTCCAGGATCTCCTGTGCCTTTGAAAGTGATGTCGTCCAGGTTAATACGTGCCGCATCTGTGGAACCTGTATTTCTGATCTCGAAACGTACTTTTCCGGTCAGGGTTACCTTAAAGGAATCGACAACTAATTTCGTGTTGTTTTCCACCATATCGTTTCCTAACTGAGTAAAAGTAGTCCCCCCATCAGCAGAAATAAAAAGCTTCCAGGTAGAAACGGGATCGTTACCATATTTCCCATGGCTGATATAAAGCATTTTTAGTCCGCTGATATCACCTTTCATAGTAATCTTACCTGTTTTCATACGGATACTCTTTTTGCCATTTTTTAGGTCTGCATCCAGTGTTCCAATAAGGGCATTATCTAAGTTCCAGGTTCCTGTAGGCATGCTTACATCGGCGGCGGCATAAGCTGTTTTGGAGGCATTTTCAAAATCCTCTGAGATAGAATAAGGTTTGGGGGCTTCAACAACCGGGTCGGTTGGTGCCACGTCAATTGCTTTTTTAGAACAGGCAGAAAATAGAATTGCTGCTGTACTTAGTAGTAGAAGTTTTTTAATCATCGTCTTTTCCGTTTTATCGTAAGTAATCGGGGAGACGAAAGTGCAGCTTTTGGTGTTAATAAATTATTAATTTTTTAGTGTTATTTCAAAAAAGTGCAATTAAACTTAATAATGTGTGGAAGGTATCAAAAATTTTGCATACAAAAATGTATTGCCGCGTGCTGAACTGAATGTGATATCCACATTAAGCTCAGCACGCGGCAATACATTTGGCTTGGGAAGGAAGCGGAATTTAATCTAGTAAGGTCCAGCTTCTCTTGGTTTGCACCTGCTGCACTACTTGTTGCTCGGCAACAACGATATTTTCTTTGCGCTGTCCAATGTATTCCAGCATGCTCAGTTTATTCCATAAAGCTACCATAACTTTTAAAAACTCTTCAATCATAGACATAGAGGAGTAGATGTTCTGATGATCATACACTAATTCAATCGTGCGCGCCAGTAATTCTTCAAAGTTTCCTGGGGTAACATCTCTCCATTCATAGAAATACTTCAGCATTTCTTCCCTTTCCTTAGATTCAATCAATTTGATCCCGGTAAAGAAAGCATGAGCAAGATTGGAGAAATAGCCGGCAATATAGATTGGAGATTGCTGATAACCAAGATTTCTGTAGCTGAAGAAAATCTGGGCAATATAATCCAGGAGCTTTTCAGACAACAGACGGATGTTTTTACCGAGTGGGGTAATGGCCTCCTTTCCTGTTGTTTTATCTACAATTTTAAAAGCAGACAATTGCAATTCATTAATCAGACTGCTGAACAGTTCATAATAGCGAATCAGAGTAGGGTGACTGACCATACTGCTGCTTGGGGGAATATAATTGGTGTTAATAGATACCCGTCCATTTTCGAGTGTAAGTTGTCCAATGGTCAGATGGTAGCTGTCCAGGTTTTTAGGCGCCATTTCTGATGCCGGCAAAATAACAATACTGTATCCTTTTGCGATATCCGGGTACCTTGGAGGGGCGTCCTGAGGATCTGGATTGCCTGAAGGAACCCTCTCAAATGGGTTGACAAGCAATAAAACATTGTACTGTACTGTTTTTGAATAATCTGAATTTTCTGCACTAAAATAATGACTATAGGAGAGCTGTTTTTCCAGTTCTGGCTGGTTAAAGATGTCTATCCTGCAGCCTTCGGCCGTAATGGCATTGCAATGCCGTACTTTCACCTCAATATGATTGGTAGCACGTTCCAGAATTTCAATGTTATGTGAACTCTGCTGTCCTACAAATGGTGCAAGCAGCCCAAAATTAAAACCTGTTAAAAATACAGAGTTAGCATCCCTTACAAAATCCTGGTTGAACTGGTCTGTTGCTACAAAATGACTGCTGGACAGTTTCATGCCGTCTACCCAATTGACCGGTTTATATTTTAATGGTGAAATCATAGTAGTAGATATATAGATTCTTAATTATATAAAAATGGCTTCGTCTCCAATTTTTTCGGGTCTGGAGGCATTTTCTGATACCCTTTTAGCATAGATGGTCATTTTCTCTGAAATACCATTCTTAATAATGTCGAGATCAGGGTCTATGAATATGTTCTTTTTGAAGAATGAAGTTTTAATAAAGAAAATCCAGGTATAGGCCTCATGGTCTTCACTGATATATCTCACCGGATTTTTCGGGAATTTAATATTATAATCTTCAATGAATTTATAAAACCAGGCACCAAAAACCATATTCTCCGGTGCTTTGGCCTTAACTTTAAGGGGTTCCGGGTCATTACTGTTTTTGTAGAGTTCAAGTTCAAGCACCAGCATGCGGTCAAAGTCCAGGTGGTCCATGTCAATATTCATTGGACTGGACGGATACTTCCAAACCTTGTAAATTTCTGTTGGAATACTGATGAGCGCTACATATGCCCACCAAAATAACAAAGGAACAATAAATGTAGCAATGCTTGTGGCGGCCCACACACCAAAATTAATATCACTCAGCCAGTTGAAGGCAAGCTGGAACAAGTAAAAACTGAGTAAGCTGCTGACCAGAATGGATATCACAATGAACAATTTTCTGCTCAGTAATTCTTCAGGATAATATTTAGTTAGCAGATACACCGCTAAAGACCCTATACCTACATAATAGATTTGACATATAATATAGCCCCATGGCATAAAGTCGAAACTTAGAAAGCCGAGCAGGCCGGGTAAGGCTAGTATAATGCCTGTGAGCAGGACAATAACAATTAATTTTTTGTTGTTTAAAAACTGATTCTTCTTATTGACAATAGAGAGCAGCGCAGTCGATACAATAAAAATAATTGGAAAAAGTAAGTACCTGATGAAGAATGATTGAACGTCCATTAAATTAAACTTGATATTTTATCTGTAGCTTAACAAATATAATACCTTAATTTTTTTTCATAAACTGGTACAATTATTAATAC